>CALVVV010000058.1 GCA_944363995.1 uncultured Bacilli bacterium | reverse complement strand
TTTCATTTAGATATATTTCCATAATCACAACTATCACATCCTTAAATATATAATACCTAAATTGGTCTATTTTTACACAATATAACAAGATTAAAACCACCCTTCAGTATCATATACTTATTAAAATATATTTTTACTTATTTTAATAATTAAATAGTTATGATTTCATCAGTTTTCATAAATATATGCATAGTTTAATATTACTTCATTTAAAATTAAATATACTTTTCTAATTCCTAATGGCTTTTTTTAGGCACTAAATAATCTTTTGTGGCTAAAGATAATAAATTAATTATTACCTATACTTCCCCACATAATGAAGCAATTCCCGCTACTACATAAATAATTGTTATCCAATCATATATTTCAAAATTTAATACAAAATTATTTATTATTTTTATTTACTTCTTCATAATAGGTATCAGGATGATCAGGATCAAATGATTCATTTGCCCACATTACTGTTACTAGATCTTCACTGTCTGATAAATTAATGATGTTATGTGTATATTCAGTTGGAATATTGTTAATTACTAAATTAATTGAATAGGGACAAGCGCCAATGTGTATCACACAACAAAAAGAGGCTGAAACGCATATGGTTTAACCATTAAACGTTACAGCCTCTTTAATATTCGTAATTAACTTCTATTTTAGAGATTAAACTATTCTCCTTAATTGTTTGATTATTTTTAATCCCCATGACAGGGTTATCATCATCAAAAATAATATTTTCATATTTATAGGCATATAATCTTTGTAATACTTTAACAACTAAATGGTACTGTTTTTCTTGATCATTTAATTCTTCATAGTTTTCAAACCATATTTGATTAAACGGTAATAAATAATCAAACTGATATAATTTACTATTCTCAATAAAATCATCAATTAAATCATCATCAACAAAATTATAAAAAAACTGAAATAATTCAGGTCCTGTCTGAATTATTTTATAGTTATCATTATTATTTAAAGCATCCCCAAAGGCATATCCTTTAATACTATAATCCTTTATTATATACCCAAACCGATAACGTAAATAATTACAAACTTCATCATCATTTGATAAATCAATTTCTAAATTATTTTTAAATATTTTAATTACACCATCATATTCAAAGGTTATTCCATGTTTCTTTAAAAAAGCCGATAACGCAGTATCACTAGTTAGAACATCAATTAAGTTATAACCATTGTTATCATCATCTAGTCTTCTTGATAAATGAATAAAAAGGATTTCATCAAGATCAACAATTAAATGCTTTTTTACATAATCTAAAAAATACTGATACTGATCATCTAAAATAAAAACATGACGATTAACCTGAAACTGCTGATAACACTTTTCAAGTAAATCATCTAGTTGTTTATCATCAATATTTAATATTTCATATATCGATATTTTCATTTCTCGATAAGATCTTGTGTTGATATACATGTTAGAACTTTCTCCATACCATCTTATTAACTACTCCAGTATATGATTGAATCAATTTTACTACTTTTGTAGAAACATTTTCATCAACATAATCTGGAACTGGAATACCTAAATCTTTTTCTTCATTCATAGCTACTGCTACATCCACAGCTTGTAGTAATGAATCACCATCAATACCAGCTAAAATAAAATCAGCTTTGTCTAAAGCTTCTGGTCTTTCCGTACTTGTTCTAATACAAATTGCTGGGAAAGGATGTCCTACACTTGTAAAGAAACTACTTTCTTCTGGTAATGTTCCACTATCACTTACTACTGCAAATGCATTCATTTGTAAACAATTATAGTCATGGAATCCTAAAGGTTCATGTTGTATTACTCTATGATCTAGTTTAAAGCCACTAGCTTGGATACGATTACGAGATCTAGGATGACATGAATATAAGATTGGCATATCATATTCTTCTGCCATTTTATTAATGGCATTAAATAATGATAAAAAATTCTTCTCTGTATCAATATTTTCTTCACGATGAGCACTTAATAAGATATATTTTCCCTTTTCTAATCCTAATTTTTCATGAATATTACTGTTTTCAATTTCTTTTAAGTTATTATGTAATACTTCAGCCATAGGTGAACCTGTTACATAAACTCTTTCTTTTGGTAATCCACATTCATGTAAATACTTTCTTGCATGTTCACTATAAGCTAAATTGACATCTGAAATAATATCAACAATACGGCGATTAGTTTCTTCAGGTAAACATTCATCTTTACATCTATTACCTGCTTCCATATGGAAGATAGGAATATGCAATCTTTTTGCACTTATAGCACTTAAACAACTATTTGTATCTCCTAGTATTAATAATGCATCAGGTTTGATAACATTCATTAGCTTATAACTTTGAGCAATAATATTGCCTACTGTTTCACCTAAATCATTTCCTACTGCATTCATATATACTTCTGGCTCATCTAATTTTAAATCTTTGAAAAATATTTCATTTAAATTATAATCATAATTTTGACCTGTATGTGCTAAGATACAGTCAAAATATTTTCTTGCTTTATTTATTACAGCACCTAATCTAATAATTTCTGGTCTGGTCCCTACAATTATTAATAGTTTTAATTTGCCGTTTTCTTGCCATTTAACATTCGAATAATCTGTTGTTATTTCCATAATTCTCTCCTTTTGTACATTCTAAATAAAAAACAGTGATTATAATATCATTATAATTACACATGAAAATTAGTTTATTTAATCTATAAATTATTTTGAAAACTATTTATATCTTTAATTCTAAAATTTTGAATTTCACAATTTACGATATCCATAATTACTGATATATCTATATCATTATCAGTACTTTCATTGTTTACACTTTTAAATATATTTTTAAATTCGTTATTATCTACAAATTTCTTAAAATCACTATCGCATTTTTTTAAATAATTTACAGTTTCATTCCAAATCACACTATATTTATATTCTTTTAATATGTAAAAATCAATTTCACCTCCAATATCATCATTATCCATATATTCAATTAATTTATTAACATTTTTGTAAATTTGTTTATTTTCCTTTAAATGCCAGTTTTTAACTTTAGATATCAATGCAAATCTAACAATAATTTCTTTTTCAAAAATTTCTTTTTCAATCCCAAAATTTGTATAAAAAAATGCATTATAGTATGTATTATAATCTAAATCTAACAAATTAATAGCAAACAAATCAGCAAAACATTCCCTTAAAATAGTAAAAACAGTATTCGTCAATATTTCCAAGGTATAGTTAGAATCTGTATATAAATTTAAATAGTTCCGAGAAATTTTTAGTATAAATTCATCTTTCAATTTAATAAGATCTCCATAGTCTGTATTTTTTAAACATTCATCTTGTTCTGCATACATTTTATATGTTAATTTTTCAAAAGCATTTCCTAATGCATCAACCACTTCTTTTTCTTTACTCATCAAACAATTTATCAACTTATCTCTAATATTATCTTCATATGCTGATAAATATTCACCATCCTCTACAAGAGATAAATATCTTATTTTATTTTTAAGCATAACCAAAAATAAATTCTTTATCGATTTTATTTTAGTTTTTAATTGCTCATTATCATAACTAGAAAAAACATACTCTGTACAATAATGACACATAATCTCATTAATCATATCCATGCGTTCTGTTCTATTTCTTATTTTATCTCCGATAAAATGTGCGCATTCATGCGCAAGTACTATCATTACTAATGAAATATTATAAATTTGATAAATTGGCATTTTTACTAATAATAATCTGTCCTCGGGTTCACTTGTATCGTTCAATACATGTATCTCAATTCGTTTATAAAGTTGAGGCACAACTAAAAATCCATAACTATAACTATCTTTTGTATCGCCATTTTTAAAAATTTTAGTTATTTTATAAGCAAATATGTTATAAAATGTAACTAATTTTCCACAAATTTCATTATTATCAATGCTTGACATTGAATCATGATGTGTATGATAAGATGAATTTGTTATCAATTCTACTACACCTTTTGCATCATTTAAATATCGATAATAATCAACCAATAGCTTTGCAGTTACTTTAGAGACACGATTAATTTCTAGTAATTTTTTTATTAATATATCTAAAGATGGTAAAATTGCTAAGTACGCTAAATCACAATAATTATATGAGATTAATTGCTTTAAATTCGTTATTAAGCTATATAAATGGTATATATATTCATCCCATACAATTTCAAAATTTTTGTCATCTTTTTTTTCATTCATTTTTTCATTCAGAAGTTGAAGTTTTTTTGAATATTTAATTAAAATATCTTTTAAAGGGCTATTTTCCTCATTACTGTTAGTACCATCAGGGTTAGTATTAATTGTTATTAAATTCATATTTTTAGTTATACTTGTATTTATTGAAAACGCGAATTCATCTAATTTATTTTCATCATGTGCGAATAAACTATATATATCATACATTTCTTTGATACTTACATCTTTTAAAAAATATACATCACTATTACCCAAATTATATCCCTTTTTAAAATCTTTAAGTATTGAATTATCTACATACCCCATTAACTTTGAATATTCTTTAACAGTAATATTAATTTTTAATGTAACTTTCTCTTCAGCACAGATATTATATTTTTTGTTTAAAGTAACAATTGAGAAACAATAATTATTATTACTTTGAAAGCCTAATTTTATTATTTTATTTAATCCTTCAGAATATGATTTTGATCTAATAATCGATATAAAAGAACTATTATCAAATGTATCAAATATAATCATATCATAATTTACCAATTTTAAATAATAATTATATGCGTTTTCAAAAGTATTATATGCTTTTTTTTCTTTTACGCTATTTACATATGTAAATGTAATAAACTGAAAATTCCACTCATTATTTTCGAAAAAACTATCATATAATCTTTTCTGTTCATTCGACACCTTTTTAAAAATTATAAATGTTTGATTTAAAATGTTGGGATGTTTTTCATTAAAAACAATTCTATTTTTATAAAATTTTTTAATTACTGAATTTAAATTAGTAATCTCATCATCAAATCTACTAATAACAACATCATCGAAATTCCCTAAAGACATAAAATGTCCATTTTCATCTATTATTTTACGTTTATCATAAAAATAATTCATTTTTATTTCATACATAATAAGTGATTCATCCATTTTCTTCACCTCCCTATAAATCTTTTATTATAAAATTGTCCGACACTTATAAATTTTTTACTTTTTCTCTAGATAGTCAAAAAATGATTCCATAATATTGTTGTATGGATCAATACTTAAATCACGATGCGTAATTATATCGTTTGCTATCAATAAATATTTTGTCGAATTTTTTTTCATCTCGTTTAATTTAAATTTACATACAGAATTTTCTATAAATTTAAAAATAGAATTTATATATTTATCACCATAGAAATACAATACAAAAAAAATAGTAATCTCAAGCGCTGGAAAAATATGCGTTGTAAACAAATTATTATCGTATTTTTGATAATTATTTGTTTTGTTTATAAATATCTCTTCTTTTACTTTTATAAACATGTTTGCTAATATCAATCCACAAATTACTTGGTGACATGAGATATTAACTTTATTATAATTTTCTAATTCTAAATCTTTTGTAATAGTTAAGATTGAAAAAATAAAATGATTATCTCTTTCATTTAAAATAACTTTTCCTTTATCATCCTTTAGTTGTTCAAAATACGCTAATGACCACTCATCAATCATAAAACATATACTTTTTAATAAATCATAACTAATCTTTTCTCTAGACATAAAATACTTGCTTAAAATGTTTGTTGATAATTGATAGAACTCATCTTTATTTTTTTTCATGTGGTGTATGAGTAAATTCATTGGCAAAAAAATATATTTACCATAAATGTGCATATAATTTTCATAAAAATAAGTTGTTTGGTTTGTTATACCTATCCTAACACTTTCATTAATTATTTTACAAATATTTGTTAGATCTTCTTCAATTCTTCTAACTACTATATTTTCAAAATTAAAATATAATGAGATTGATGAAATGACATAGATATTGTATATTATTATCCAAATTAGATATACATCTAAAAAAACAATCGTAATAGTATATTTTGTACTAGAAACAAAAAAAGAAATTATCACTATCATTATTGTAACTATTCGATGATAAAATAATTTAAACTGATTACATTCCCAACAGATTATAGTATGAATATTAATAGAATAAATACTCCCCGTCAAAAAACTTAGTATAAATCCCATAAAGGTAATAAAAACAGATGACATTTGAATTATTGTATCATACATAATACTTTTAGAGCTTTGTCTAATAACATGATTTATAAATTTATTTATAATAAAAAAATTATCATTATCTGATAATTTTTTTAAAATATCTATTTGTTCATAATTTAAATTATTCATTATAATTGTATAATCTACTGACAGCAAAAAAATAAAAAATATACAAATAAGATAAACATTTCTAATCATATTTGTTGATACTTTTTCATCTAGAGTATCTGTCAATGTAATTGTCATAATATTTTTTAAAAAATTATGATTTTGTTTTAAAACTATATCAATTATTATTTTATAAAATAAAAAAAGTTCAATAACTATTAAAATAAAATGTATCAAACTTATTTTTATATTAAAACTAATTAAATATAGCAAAATAAAAACAATCTGTTTAGTTAATAAATGCTTTTCAAGTTGTTTTTTTACCTGTAATATAGGCCATGAAATTATTATGACAATAGATATAAACAAATTAAAAAAATCAAAAAATTTAGGAATACTAATCATAATTAGTTCATGAAAAAAATTAATTATTACTTTTTTTAGTATATATATTTCTCTAGTATTAAGCTCATTTATTATCGGCGATAAAACAAAATACAAAAAAACAAACAATAAAACTAAACCTATTGAAAAAAAAGTAAGGTAAAGTGATTTTTTATTCAAAAAACAATCCTTATCTGTTTTTTTATTCTTTAACACTTTCATAAATTAGATTTCATCCTATGACTCACAATATATCAGGAACATTAAATTTTTTATAAACTTCTTCTTCTATTTTGTCATAATCATCTCTATTATAATCACTTTTAACTATTTTATTATCATAGAATTCATCACATTCAAAATCATCATCAATAAACCCGCTGACTCCAGTATTTATCTTTCTAGAAATAATTCGACTCAAACATACTTTTTTATCATCTTTAATTAAAACCATACTCACCCTCCTACTCTATAGTATGTTCAAATTTATGAAAAAATACTAATATAATTATAGCATAATTAAATTTAAAATAAAGTTATTTTTACACCTCTTCAAAATATGTATCGGGATGTTCTGGGTCAAATGCTTCATTAGCCCACATAATTGTTACCATATCAGTTTT
>CALVVV010000057.1 GCA_944363995.1 uncultured Bacilli bacterium | reverse complement strand
AAAATTACCATTTCCAAAACAAAAAATTCAAAAGAAAAAAGCTGTATGAAATTATTTCATTTCATGACAGCCCCTTTATATTACATCATTTCTTCTAATTCTTTGTTCATTTTTTTCATTGTTTTATTAGCAAACTTTTCCATTTCTTGCATCATTGGTTTACTATATTTTTGATAAGCTAAAGTTGCTCCAATACCTATTCCAATTAACATCATACTTTTTAGAGTTTCTTTCATAATAATCACCTCTTTAAATAGAAAAAATGAAGGTATGTTAAAACATACAATAATATTTTATCCAATATTTACAATATTATTCTTCAATTGTTCTTGTAAATTAGTTTTTCTTATTAATTCATTATCATTGTTAACTGCATAAATAAATGAATCTACTTCACCTATTAAAATTAATTTCTTTTTAGCTCTAGTAATTCCTGTATAAATTAATTTTCGATATAACATACGTTTAAAACTATTACATAAAATCATGATTATAAGTTCAAATTCGCTACCTTGTGATTTATGAATAGAAATAATAAATCCGTGTGTTATTTTATTTAAATCTTTTGGTTCATATTCAACTACATTGCCATCAAAATCAATATAAATTATAGTTTTATGATCAAATTTTAAAATACTTTTTATTACCCCAATATCACCGTTATAAATATTTTCTTCTGGCAAATTTACCAGTTGTAATACTTTATCATTTTCTCTATATATAACATCACCATACTTAATTTCATTTTTACTTTTATCGTAAGGATTAAATACTTCTTGTAATTCTTTATTTAAATTATCAATACCATTAACTCCAGCATACATAGGAGCCATTATTTGAACACGTTTATAATTATATCCCTTATCAACTAATTTTTGACAAATTTTTTTAAGGCTTTCTTTAATTGTCGAACTATTACATCTTAAAAAGGTATAATCGCTTTTTGTTTCTAAAAAATTATTATTTAATTGATTATCTTTTATTTCTTGAGCCAATGTTGGAATATATGAATTTTCATCTTGCCTATATAATACGTTTAAATAAACCGTATCAATTAATTTACTTTCAATTAAATCTTTTAAAACATTTCCAGGGCCAACAGATGGTAATTGATGATGATCACCAACTAATATTAATTTAATATTACGGGTCAAACCTCTAAAAAGACTATCCAATAATTTTAAATCTATCATACTTACTTCATCAATAATAATTAAATTATGAAAATTTTTGTTATATTCATTAATTGAAAATTCATTAGTTTCCTTGTTCCATTTTAGAAAACGATGAATGGTACTTGCTGGTAAAGAAGTTGATTCACTTATTCTTTTACTAGCACGACCAGTAGGAGCTAATAAAGCAATTTTATCATTTATGTCTTTATTTTTTAAACAATTAATTTCTATATATAATTCACAAATTGCTTTAATAATAGTTGTTTTTCCAGTTCCTGGGCCACCAGTTATTATAGTAATATTATTATTTAATGCTTTTTTTATCGCTTCTTTTTGTTCTTCATTATAATATATATTATTCTCATTTTCCAATTTTTTTATTGCATCATCTAAGTTAGATTTAGAAAATCTTTTTTTTAATAAATAATTTATTTCTTTTGCGACATTTGCTTCTGAATCATAAATATTTTTTAAATAATATTTATTAGCAAGTAAGATTATTTTATTTTCATCTAATAATTCTTCCAATAATAAATCAAAATTTGGTATATCTTCTTTTAGATAGTTTAAGACTCCTTGCTTTATTTCTTCATAATTTAAATATGTATCACTGTTAGAATATATTATTTTTTCCATAATATAAATTATACAAGCTTTAATTCGACGTTCATCATTATTTGCAATTTTAAATTTTAAAGCAATTTCATCAACTTTTAAAAAATTTATTTCAACATCTTCAATTAATTTATATGGATTATATTCTATTTTTGAAATAGTTTCTTTTTTATAAACATTATATATGCGCAGAGCATCTTTCATGGTAAAACCTAACTCTGTTAAATATACAATCATTTGATGGCTTTCTTCATATTTTACTAAGGTTTCATAAATTTTATGGGCTTTTTTTTCAGTCATTTTTGGAACTAATAATAAACATGTCTCATCTTTTAATATTTCATCTAAAGCATTTTTTCCTAATAATTCAACAATCGATTTTGCTAGTTTATTACCAACTCCTTTAAATAAATCACTTGACAAAAAAGCAATTAAGCCATCAATATCAGTCGGTTTTAAGCGTTCATAATTTTCCACTTGAAATTGCAAACCATATTTAGGATGATTTATTATCTGTCCATAAAAACAGTAAAGATCATCCTTATTTAATTCATGAAAATGACCGGTAAAAGTTATAATTTTGTTAACATAAGATTTGATTTCATCAATATTTGTTTCTTTTATTCTAAATAGACCAATAATATAATCATCAGCCGCAAAAATTGATTTACTATAATTACCTTTTATGTATAAATTCATATATATTGAGTTTATAAACTCATTTTCACCTCTTTTCTATATTATATCAAAAAAATTAACATATCATAAAATTATAAATAAAACCCTTTTAAATAAGGGTTTAAGAATAATTATCATTTGCTTTAAAAATGCCATTATTAAGTGATTTCCTTTTTCCTTGGGTAACACCTGCTTCTTGATTTTCATTAACAAAAGTTTGTGTATCAAAAATTGGATAATTTTGTGAATAATTACTAACTGCATTATTTGTTTTTTCATATTCTAAAGCTAATTGATAAACTCTTTCACGGTCTTTAATAAAATTATTATATAATCTTCGAGCATAATAATGAGGAACTAAAGCAACAAAAAGTCTATTATTTAATTTTTGTGGTTTTTTCATTTCATAGATAGTTCCTAATCCAAGCCCTGTCGCTAAACTGCAAGTAACAAAACTTGGTCCTTGCTTTGGTAATTTAAAATTTATATCATAAGTTTGTATATAACTATTTTTTTGTAAAGAATAATGCATAATTATCACCTATTTTCATTATAATATACCAATTATTTAAAGTCAACAATACATTGACAAATTGTAGACAGACAAAAAGGATAAATGATTTCATCTATTTTAATTTTAACAAGTTGATTAATAAATTTTTTATCCCCTTTAGCTTTTATACTTAAATAATTTCCAGTATGACCAAATAAATAGCCATCTTTGTACGTTTCAGGAATGAAATCCAAAGTTGCACCAATAAATTGTTGCATATAAGAAATTTCTAATTCTTTTGATAAATTTAACAATATTTTTACTCGTTCTTTTTTTACTGTTTCGGAAACTTGTTCGTCCATCATACTAGCTTTAGTTCCTTCCCGAATCGAATAAGGAAAAATATGTAGCTTAGCAAAATTAATTTTTTTAATATTAGAAATTGTTTCATAAAATAATTCCGTTGTCTCATGTGGGAAACCAACAATAACATCAGTAGTAATTGAAATATTTGGGCGAATTTTGCGAATTTGAGTAATTTTATTTAAAAAATAATTAATATCATATTTGCGATTCATTAATTTTAAAATTGTATCTGAACCAGATTGTAAAGGAATATGCATATGATCAACTAAAATATCATTATTAGCAATAACATCTAAAACTCTATCATTTATTTCAGTTATTTCAATAGAAGAAATTCTCAATCTTTTTAAATTAGGAATTTTAACAATATCTTTTAATAAATCTGCAAAATCATAATTTAAATCTGTGTAACTTCCAGTATGAATTCCTGTTAAAACAATTTCTTTATGACCGTAAGCGACTAAAGATGTTATTTCTTTTAATACTATTTCCTTTTTTTTACTTCTAAGTCCACCTCTTGTAAAAGGAATGATACAATAAGAACAAAAATTATTACATCCATCCTGAATTTTAACAAACGCTCTAGTTTTATCAAAATTGTTTAATTGCATATTTTCAAAGTCAACATTAGATAAATCATATATTTTACTTATTTTTTGTTTATAGTTATTAATATAATCAATTATTTTAGTTTTATCCTTATTTCCTAAAATAATGTCAACACCTAAATCTTTAACTGTTGCTTCTTTCATTTGGGAAAGACAACCACAAACTATTACTAATTTATGATTTTTATTAAGTACTCTGCGAATCATTTGTAATGATTTGTGTTCAGCAACATTAGTAACAAAACAAGTATTGACAATATAAATATCAGCATCGTCAATACTTCCTTTAAGATATCCTGCATTAGTAAGTAAATCACTCATAACTTTTGCTTCATAAGCATTTACTTTGCATCCTAGATTAATAATATAATATTTCATAAATTATTTCGAAAATCTTTTAATTCTTTTAAAAAATTATCATTGTTACTATCTTTGCCAAAAATTGGAGAAATAAATTCACTATTTTTAAATTTAGGTTGAGTTGGTTCTTCCTCTATCTCATTAGGTAATTCCGACTCTAAATTTTTCGGAATATCTTTTTCTAAATGAGCTTTTTTCTGATTAACAGCTTGAACCAATTCTTGATAACTTATAATTGCATTAGCTTCTTGTTCTTCCTCAAAAGTTGTCATAGGTCTTCTTTCCGTATTATCTTCTAAAGCAGCAATTACTTGTTGAATATCAGTTTTTGAATCGACTTCATCATCTATTGTTGTTTCAATTGGTTTTACCTTTTTTGGCTTTAAAATAATTATTAAAATAACAATTAATAAAAGTAAGGCTAACAAACCAATAAATATAAATTTATAATTTAAAATATTATTAATAATTTCCACTACAATCACTCCATCTCATAATTTAAAATACTTAATAAATATATTGGAACAGTTTCTACTCTTAAAATATTTTTACCTAACGAAACTGGTATAAAGCCAAGTTTTATTAAGCTTTGTTCTTCTAACTCAGTTAATCCTCCCTCGGGACCAACAACCATAACTATTCTATCATATTTCTTGTTATTGTGTAGTATTTTTTTTAATGTATTATTTTTTTCTTTTACACTACAAACAATTTTCAAACCAGAAATATCTAAATCGGTTATTTTTTTTATTGCTGTTATTTTAGGAATAGTTAATCTTTTTGATTGTTCACTTGCTTCTTTACAAATTCGTTTCCAACGTTCTAATTTTTGGGTTTCTTTACCAGTTACTTTCACCATACTTCTCGTTGTTAAAATAGGAATTATTAAATCAACGCCCAATTCTGTAGCCTTTTGCAAAATGAAAGACATTTTTTGTTCTTGTAAAACAGGAATACATAAAATATATTGTTTTTTTTGAATATTACTATCTAAAATTTGTTCAATTATAGCATTATAGTTTGAATCCAATTTACAAATATGAAGTTTTTCTTCAAAAACAACCTCAATTTTATCATCCTGTTTCATTCGCATAACAGTTTTTATGTGGTAAATATCTTCTTTATTTAAAAACAACAAATTATCTTTTTTTGTATTAGCAAAATAACGTTGCATTAACGATTATTATTAATCCATTCATTTAATAATGGTTCAGCTAAAAAACCAACTTTAGTATCAATAACTTGCCCATTTTTAAATAAAATCAATGTTGGAATTGACATGACACCATATTTTCTAGCTATATCTTCATGTTTATCGACATCAACTTTGGCTATTTTTATATTATCACGACTAGATGCAATGTTTTCAATAATTGGTCCCAACATTTTACAAGGACCACACCATGTAGCAAAAAAATCTATTAAGGCGTAATCACTATTAATTATATTTATAAATTCTTCATTTGTTTTTATTTCCATGTTAAACCTCCTTATATGTTTTAATTAAGTCCCCATAATTATCAAATTCTTCAATTTTACCTTTTTCAATTAATTTTTCTAAACCTTCTGGGGTAATAACATCATACTTTAAAAATAATTCAATCGCTTGATATTCAAATTCTGCTTCACTAATATTTCGGTCAGTATATTGTTGTTTCAAAACTAAAAATTCATTTATCACATTAACACCCTTATCAGCAATATTAGATAATATAGGTGTATTGTTTAATATTTTAGTTTTTAATTTTGATTCATTTATAAAATCAATATCAAAACAGAAAATAGTTAATATATACAATATTACAAATGATACAATAAAATGATAAATAGCGCCAATAATTGCTCCCGCTATTTTAGATGGTATTCCTAAAATAATAGTTGCATTTAATATTTTTTCAAAAATAGAAGAAGCTAATAAAATTACTTTTAATACGATTGAAAGTAATACTATGCAAATTAAAAATGCTAGCATTTCATATATTAAAATATTAAAAATTTCTATATTTTTAAGTATTCCAAAATCAAAAAATGGTAAATATTCGTACATTAAGGTTGATAAAGGATTTTTTAAAAAATAAGCTAAAACAATAACTACAATAAATCCTATAGCTTCAACTAATTCTTTTGTAAATCCTCGTTTAAAACCTAAAAAAGCCCCAAAAAGAATAAAAATAATAATTCCTATATCTAATATATTCATTTTAAACCTCCAATTTATTCTATTATTTCATAACTATAATTATTATCAACTTTTGTTATTTTAACTTGTAGCTGATCATTGAACAATTTATTTGTTAGCGGATTAGTAATATCTTTTTCGACAAAGCCATCTTGTTTTAATTCTTTTAAAGTTAAGTAAATTGCTTCACCATCATTTATTGGCAAATCAAAAACATTTCCGCTTGCCCATGTTTTAGCGCCATCAATAATATTATTAATTTGTTGTTCATAAAGTTTTTGTTTAGTATTTTTCATACTGTTTGTAATATTAATTACTGTAATTGAAGCAATAACTGCTAAAATGATAATAACTCCTAATAATTCTACTAAAGTAAAACCTTTTTTCATTGATTCACCTTCTTTATCCGTTTAACTACAATTTGATATTTATCATATCTTTTTTCAACTTTTCCTTCTATCATACATACACTACCTATAATTATATCACAAATATCAGAAGAAAACAAAATAAATTCACAAATATTTGTCTCATCACTACCAGTTATAAAATACATATCTTTATTATTTTTAGTTTTTATTTTTTTTATTTTTTCAACATAAATAAGTGCGATAACATTTTTATTATAATAAATAGCAATATCCTTTAAATTAATTGCTTTTATTTTATTTTTTAAATTACTTACAGGATGATTACTTAAATAAATTCCTAGAACTTCTGCTTCACGATTCATTAATTCTTGTATAGAATACTCTTGATAATTAATTAATTCTGGTTTTAAAGAATCTTCTAATAATTCACCTAATTCACTATAATTAACTAGAATATCTAAATTATTATCTATAGTTTTTTGATTACAAAAATCTAAAAAGCAACCAGCTTTATTTAAATTTTCAATAACTTTATTATTAATGCTTTTACCATAAAATATTTTAAAAAAATCAAAAATATCTTTAAAATTACCTTTTTTTCTTTCTTC
>CALVVV010000056.1 GCA_944363995.1 uncultured Bacilli bacterium | reverse complement strand
TCCCGTTAGCTCAGCAGGTAGAGCATTTGACTTTTAATCAAAGGGTCACAGATTCGAGTTCTGTACGGGACACCATTAGATAATAATCCCTTTAGCAATAAAGGGTTTTATTTTTTCTTCAATACTTTAAATAATTGGTTATTTTTGATATACTAATAGTGGTGATAAAAATGGATAGAATGAATGAAATTATTGAATTGATAAATAAGGCTAATCATGAATATTATATTTTGGATAATCCCACTTTAACCGATCAAGAATATGATCGATACATGCAAGAATTAATTAAAATAGAGACACAACATCCTGAATGGGTAAGAGATGATTCTCCAACTAAAAGAGTTGGTAATGAGGTAATTAGTGAATTTAAAAAAATTACTCATGAAAAACCTATGCTATCTTTAAGTAATGTTTTTAATGAAGAAGAAGTTAGATTGTTTGATGAAAAAATAAAAAAAGAATTAATTCCTAAATATGTATGTGAATTGAAAATTGATGGCTTATCAGTATCTTTATTATACGAACAAGGAAAATTAATACGAGGGGCAACAAGAGGTGATGGTATAACGGGTGAAGATATAACTCACAATGTTAAAACCATAAAATCAATTCCTTTGAAATTAAAAAATCCACTTGATATTGAAGTTCGTGGAGAAATATACATGAGTAAAAGTAGTTTTAACAAATTAAATGAATTGCGAAAGAAAAATAATGAAGAATTGTTGGCTAATCCAAGAAATGCAGCTGCTGGAAGTGTACGTCAATTAGACAGCAAAGTAGCTGCTTCGAGAAAATTAGATTGTTTTATATATCATCTACCTAACCCAGAAAACTATAATATTAAAACTCATTATGATTCGTTAAAATTTATGAAAGATTTAGGTTTTAACATTAATCCTAATATTAAATTAGTTAATAATATAGATGGTGTCATAGAATATATTAATGAATGGACTGATAAAAGAGATACTTTACCTTATGAAATCGATGGAATAGTTATTAAAACTAATGATTTTGATCAACAAAACAAATTAGGATTTACTAGTAAATATCCTAAATGGGCTACTGCATATAAATTTCCCGCTTTAGAGGTGCTTACTAAATTAAAAGATATTATTTTTACCGTTGGTAGAACAGGACAAGTTACACCTAATGCGGTTTTAGAACCAGTAAGATTAATGGGGTCTGTCATTTCTAGGGCAACTTTACATAATGAAGATTATGTTTTAACCAAACAAATTAAAATTGGTGATACAGTAGCTATTAGAAAAGCAGGGGATGTTATACCAGAAGTAGTTAGTGTAAAAAAAGAAAGACGCACAGGAATAGAAAAAGATTTTGTTATGACTGATATTTGTCCGATTTGTCATACTAAATTAGAAAAAAAAGATACAGCATATTATTGTGTGAATAATAATTGTGATAAGAAAAAAATAGAAAATTTAATTCATTATGTTAGTCGAGATGCTATGAATATAGAAGGTTTTGGCGATAAAATTATTGAAGATTTTTATAATATGGGTTACTTAAAAAATATCGTTGATTTTTATGAATTATTTAAATATAAAGATGAATTAATGGAATTAGAAGGATTTGGTAGTAAAAGCATTACTAATTTATTAAATAGTATTGAGAATAGTAAAAATAATTCTTTAGAAAGACTATTATATGGATTAGGTATTCGTTATGTTGGAAATAAAACGGCAAAAATATTAGCTAAATATTATAATAATATGGATAATTTAATAAAAGCTACTTACGAAGAATTATTAAATATTAAAGATATTGGAGAAGCGATTGCTGCAAGTTTGGTAGATTATTTTAAAGACAATAATTATGTAATTGAAGAATTAAAAAAACGAGGTCTAAATATGACATATTTAGGTAAAGTGGATGTCAACGAAGAGTTTAAAGACAAAACTTTTGTACTGACAGGAACTTTGAAGAATATTACAAGATTTGAAGCTAAAGAAAAAATTGAAACATTGGGTGGTTATGTAACTGATAGTGTTAGTAAGAAAACAAGTGTTGTTATAGTGGGGGATAACCCAGGTAGTAAATATAATAAAGCTCAAAATTTAGGATTAACAATATGGAATGAAGAACAATTTTTAACAAAAATTTCTAAATAGTATTTTATTTTACTATTTTTTTTGATATAATGTATTTATAATAAATGGAGGAAAAAATAATGAATAATGAAAATAATATATTAGAAAATTCACAGACAATAAATAATATCAATCAATCGTCAAATGTTAATCCACCTGTTGTTGATCAAAATAATATACTAATAAATCAAAATAATACTGTAGTTGACAATGCTTCTAATAATTATAATAATGTTGATCCAATAAGTGTTGTCGCTAATTTAAATAAAGATGAAGCTATGGAAGAAGCTTTATCACATACAACTCAATATAGTCCATTTGAGGTTCCTAAACAAGAAGTAAATCAAGAAGTGAATAAAAAAAATAATAAAAGTATTTATATATTTATTGGTGTAATTTTTGCTATAATGGCACTATTTATCTTTTTCTTGCCACAAATATCTAATTTGTTTGGCTGGGTATAAAAGTGACTTTTTGTCATTTTTTTAAATTAGTATTGAATTTATGATATAATTTATAAAGGAGGCAGAAATGACATTTAATAATATTGTTGATTTAATTAAAAATTTTATTGATGTTTTAATAGTTTGGTTTGCACTTTACTATATTTTAAAAAATTTAAGAAAAAATGTTAAAATGGTTTTATTATTTAAAGGTATTTTAATAATTATAGGATTAAAAATTGTTAGTGATATTTTAGGTTTAGTAACAATTGGATTTTTATTAGATTATGTTATTGAATGGGGACCTTTAGCATTAATCGTTATTTTCCAACCAGAAATAAGAAGTGTTTTAGAACATTTAGGTCGTAGTCAATTATTAGGTCGTCATAAAGTTTTAACGGTTGATGAAAGAGAAAAAATGGTTTATGAAATAACTAATGCTTTAGATTATTTAAGAAAACAATCTATTGGAGCGTTAATTATTATAGAACGTGATAATAGTTTAAATGATTATATTGAAAAATCAAAAAAGATTTATGCAGAAATTTCATCAGATTTATTAATTTCTATCTTTTTTCCTAATAATCCGTTACATGATGGTGGTTTAATTATTCAAGGAGATAAAATTACTAGTGCTGGTGCGGTATTTCCTACAAGTGATAGCTTAAAAATTAGTAAGAGATTAGGTACTAGACATCGTGCCGCATTAGGAATTTCTGAAGTTAGTGATTGTATTGCAATTATTGTATCAGAAGAAACTGGTCGTTTGTCACTTGCAATTGATGGTGAGTTATATTACAATTTGACATTAGATGAAGTAAAATTGCGACTATTAGAAGAATTAAGGCCTAAAAAAGACATTTATGTTGAGGAGGATGATGTTAAAAATGAAAATGATAAAGCAAGCATTTAAAAATATCATTTCCTTTTTTTCACATTTAATAGATCGTTTAATAGTTATTCCTATTAGTAAATTGATTTTATTAATTAATAAAAAAATTGAGAAACCAGGAAAAAAACTTGAAAATTGGCTTTCTCATACCAATACTTTATTATTTATTTCGTTAATTTTAGCTATATCGATATTTATTGTTATCGATCAAAGGATATTAACTTATTCTGAAAGTTCAGCAGAAGTTTTAACAATAGATCAAGTTAATGTTTCTTATGATGAAGATAATTATGTTGTTGAAGGGATCCCTGAAAATGTTGATATCACTTTAATTGGAAATAAAGCTGATTTATATATTGCAAAGCAATCACCGACTAATGAAGTTATAATAGATTTATGGGGATTAAAGCCAGGAAATCATAAAGTTGATATAAAATATAATCAAGTAAGTGGTAATATACGGTATAGTGTTAACCCATCTACAGCAACTGTTGTTATATATGAAAAGGTATCAGCCTCTAAAACTTTAACGGTAGATTTGTTAAATCAAGATTCTTTAGATGCTAGATATATTATTGATGAGGTTAATGCTACTACTGATTCAGTTGTAATTAAAGGAGCTTCTTATAAAGTGGAAAAAGTAGCAACAGTTAAAGCTTTAGTAGATGTCAAATCTCTACCTAAATTTGAACTTGGAGAAAAAATTGTTGTTTCTTCTCCTTTAAGAGCTTACGATGAAATGGGTAATGTGGTAGATGTAGAAATTAGTCCTGCAAAAGTAGATGTAGAATTATTAATTGATTCACCTAGCAAAGAAGTTCCTATTCAAATTATTACAACTGGTAGTGTAGTCTATAATATGGGAATTAGTAATTTTATTATTAATAATAATAAAGAAACGACCGTTACATTATACGGGCCTGCTAATATTTTATCGACAATTGAATATTTACCAGTTAATATTAATGTTGATGGATTATCTGAGGATACTCAGTTTAAAGTTAATCTTGAGAAACCAACTGGAGTAAAACATATGAGTATTGATAATGTCACTGTGGATGTTAAATTAAGTAGTGATATAAGCAATGTAGAAATAGAAAATGTTATTATTAATGTTGATAATATAAATGAAAATTATGGTGTTACACCAATTGGCTTTGATAGTGTTAATGTTAAATTAAAAGGAGTTACTGATATTGTTAAAAATATCACATCCGATGATATTTATGTTTATGTTGATTTAAAAGGCTTAGGTGTTGGAGTTCATGAAGTTGATATTATTGTAACTGGAAATGATCCTCGGGTTGAATATATGTCTTCTGTATTAAAAATGCAGGTAGAGTTATATCAAAAATAAAACTATTGGAAATTTTGGTTCTTCCGAAAGTTTCCGGAAAGCCAGCTGATTAGTGGGAGAAAAATCTCCTACTTTTTATTTGTCTATATTTTTGTTATTATTACTATAATAGGAGTTGGTTGTAGTAAATGAATTATTTAGATTTTAATACCTTTTTATATGGTAAAGAATATCCAATAGTTAAATGGGAAGAAAACGATACAATAAATTTTTGGATAGAAACATCAAAAAGTGAAGTTAAATGTCCAGAATGTGGTTGTAATTGTATAAGTGTACATGAAACTCATCAAAGAAAGATTCAAGATACACCTATACATAATAAAAATGTTTATATTAATATTAATGTTAGAGAACTAAAATGTGAAAACTCAAAATGCAAGGTAAAAACGTTTACAGAAGAGTTAGCTTTTGCCTCAAAACATCAAGTAAGAACTTATGCATTGACCGAATTTATAATAACTCATGCCATTTATATGAGTTCAAGTTCAACATCATTAATTCTTTCATTTATAGGCGTTAATGTGTCCGCTGATACAGTAGATAATATTTTAAAAAACGTTCATATTATTGATAATCCTAACGTTGAAAGAATTGGAATAGATGACGTAGCTGTCAGAAAAGGAATGAAATATGCAACGGCAATTTATGATTTAGATACACATCATTTAATTGCCTTGATAGAAGGTCGAGAAAAGGATGATATAGTCCCTTGGTTAAAAGAACATAAAAACATAAAATTTGTAGCTAGAGATAGAGCTAGTAGCTATGCTGATGCTATTAATGAAATATTACCAAATGCTGTTCAAGTTGCTGATAGATTTCATCTATTTGAAAATATAATCAAGTATCTTAAAGAAATGTTTTATTCTGAATTGCCAGATAAAATTGTAATAAAAGACAATGAAATTTTAGATAAAAAAGCTACCAAGGTAATAAGTGAACTTGCTAATATAAATTGGGACATAGTAGATAGTTTTTCTTATACTAATGATGTTCCAATAGATGAAAATGGAGAAGAAATTAAATTTATTGATGTAGAATATGATATGAATGATAAAATGCACTTAGCTCAAGAAGAAAGAAGATTAGAAAAATACAATATAGCTGTAAAAATAAAGAACGAATCTAATTTGAATATTGATGAATTATCAAAAAAATATAATGTATCACAATACTTAGTTAAAAAATTTCTTAAGATGTCAGATGAAGATGGAGAATAAATTAAAATTAAAAAAAATTATAATCGAAAAGAAACTGAATTTTCAAAGTATAAAAATATTGTTTACAAAATGCTTATAGATGGACAACCTTTAGAATATATACTGGCATACATATTGAAGAAAGGTTGTAATAACAAAATAATAACATTAAAAAGAATTATTTCCAATGTGGCTAAAAATAATGGTATAACCGAAATTAAATTTACAGGATACAGTAAGATGGAATATTCAAAAGATGAAACAGTTATTACAAGACGAGATTTACTAAAATATTTGTTAACGATTGATAATGAAAAAATAAAAGATAAAGTCATTGAAAGTAACCTTGGAATTATAAAAGAAAAGTATCCAATTGCAGGGCAAATACAAACAACATTTAAAGTCTTTCATGACACTATATTTAATGGTGATGAAAACAAATTAGATGATTTTATAGAAACATACAAAGATATACCTCCATCATTTTGTAACGGATTAAAAAAGGATATCACGGCCGTCAAAAACGCGATATCCAATGAAATAAATTCGGGATTTGTTGAAGGAAACAACAACAAATTCAAACTTATCAAACGTATTGTATACGGAAAACAGAAAATTTGCAACCTTTTTAAGAGATGTTTTTTAGCCTTTACGTCAACTTTGGATGATTTATCCTTATTAAAATTAGCAATTGCCCCACTAATTAACAAATAAAAAGTAGGAGATTTTTCTCCCACTAATCAGCTGGCTTTCCGGAAACTTTCGGAAGAACCGAAATTTTACCAATAGTTTTTTAATCGTCAATATGGTTAAATAAAATACCAATATTTATTAATCCTGTAATTCCCACAATTGTGTAAATAATGCGTGATATAATTGAATCTTCTCCAAAGATTGTTGCTACCAAATTAAAATCGAACAATCCAATTAATCCCCACACAATTGCTCCGATAATTGTAAAAACCAAGCATATTTTTTGCAGAGTTTCCAAGTTAATCATTCCTTTCTATACAATCATATATATTTTTACCAAAATAAAAAAAAATATACATTTTTTAATTTTTTATTAAATATAATTAAATGAATAGGAGTGAGAAAATGAAAAATTGGATATTATTAGCATTGCTAAGTTGTTTTATATTGGTAGGATGTGGTAAATATGGTGAGAAAGATATTATAAATGATTTAACAAAAAAAATAGAAAAAACAGATGGTTATTATTTGAATGGTGAATTAGAAATAATTAACAATGAAGATAGTTATATATATAATGTTGAGGTCGCATATCAAAAGGAAGATAAATTTCGTGTAAGTTTAAAAAACAAAACTAATAATCATGAACAAATAATTTTAAAAAATTTAGATGGTGTTTATGTCCTAACACACGAAAGTACGCAACAAAAAAATTTAATAGTTTAAGGTTATATCCACTAAAGGTATGAGAAATCATATCTTTTTATTTTGCTAGATAAGGAGATGATAATTATTAATTATGCAATATTTAGAAGTGAGCCAGTTTATACTTTGAATGATTTAGCACAAATTGGATCACATAATAAAAGAGAAAAGAAAGCCTATAATTCTAATCCAAATATAAAATTAGAATTA
>CALVVV010000055.1 GCA_944363995.1 uncultured Bacilli bacterium | reverse complement strand
AATTTAATGGGATATTTAAGATTTTTACCTCCAAAAGATGTATTTAAAAAAAGTTTTATCAAATTAAAAGTAAATGATGATATTAAAGATTTAGCTACTAAACTATATGATATCGGTTATGAAAAAGATACAATTATTAATAAATCAGGTGATATGGCAATTAGAGGATATGTAATTGATGTATTTCCGATTAATTATGATAATCCTGTTAGAATAGAATTTTGGGGCGATACCATTGAATCAATTAGAAAATTTGATATCAATACCCAATTAACTATTGAATCAATTGATGAAGTATTAATAATACCAAATAAAGAGGATTTATCTGATACTTATGTCGATATTAATAGTTATTTAAATGGCCAAGTTTATTATAATGAATTTGAAGATATTAAAACAGGTTATGAACAATTAATGAATGAAGTATTAGAATATGATAATAGTAAAAAATACTTCTTTGATTTTAAAGAATATGATGCTATTAAATTATCTAATAATTATGGTGAATTTAATTATAATTCTTTTAAAATAGAAGATAGATTTACTAATATAAAAGATATCTTAAAATATAAAAATAAAACAATAGTTATCTGTGTTTCAAATAGATACCAAGCTAATAAAATAATCGATGAAATACCTTGTGTATTTACGAATGTTAACCAAATATTCGATAAAAAAATAAATGTAGTTATATTTAATATTAATGAAGGTTTTATTTTTAATGATTATATATTTATATCCGAAAATGAAATATTTAATAAAAAAAATACCATACCTTATAAAACTAACTTTAAATATGGCACTAAAATAAAAGATATATCTAAATTGGAGATTGGCGATTATATTGTCCATAATACTCATGGAATTGGTAGATATTTAGGTCTTAAAACAATTAATAAAAATGGATTAATTAAAGATTATTTACAACTAGAATATAAAGATGGTGATAAATTATATATACCTGTGGAAAAAATAGATTTAATTAGTAAATACTCTTCTAATGATGGTTATGAACCTAAAATAAATAAATTAGGAACATCTGAATGGACTAAAGTTAAAATGAGGGCACGTGCTAAAGCCCACGATATAGCTAAAGAATTACTTAAAACTTTTGCTTTAAGAGAAGTAAATAAAGGATTTAAATTTAAAGAAGATGATATTAACCAAATAGAATTTGAAAAACAATTTCCTTATCAAGAAACACCAGATCAACTAAAAGTATTAGAAGAAATTAAAAAAGATATGGAAAGTACACATCCAATGGATAGATTATTATGTGGAGATGTTGGCTATGGTAAAACTGAAATAGCTTTTAGATGTGCTTTTAAAGCCATATTATCCGGTAAACAAGTAGCTTTATTATGTCCAACTACTATATTATCTAACCAACATTTTCTTAATGCTTTAGATAGATTTAAAGAATTTCCTGTTAATATAAGACTAATTAATAGATTTACTACTCCTAAAGTATATAAAGATACCTTACTTAAATTACAACAAGGTTCTATAGATTTTGTAATTGGTACACATAGATTACTTAATGATGAAATTATCTATAAAGACTTAGGATTATTGATAATAGATGAAGAACAACGTTTTGGTGTAACCCATAAAGAGAAGATAAAAAAATTAAAAACTAATATCGATGTTTTAACTTTATCAGCTACACCTATTCCTCGTACCTTACAAATGTCTTTATCTGGTATTAAAGGATTATCAACTATTGAAACACCACCATCTAATAGATATCCTGTTCAAACTTATGTCTTAAACTATAATACTAAAATAATAAAAGACGCGATTTATAAAGAATTATCAAGAGCAGGTCAATGTTTCATATTATATAATCACGTTGATAGTATTGCCTCTAAAGCCAAAGAAATTCAAGATTTAGTTGGCGATGCTAAAGTAGTATATGCTCACGGTAGAATGAATAAAACCGATATTGAAGATATAATGCTTAAATTTATTAATAAAGAATATGATGTTTTAGTATGTACTACTATTATAGAAACAGGAATCGATATACCTAACGTCAATACATTGATTATATTAGAGGCCGATAGATTAGGTTTATCCCAACTATATCAATTAAGAGGAAGAGTTGGTAGAACTAATAAAATAGCCTATTGTTACCTAATGTATAGTAAAATACTATCCGAAATAGCCACTAAAAGATTAAATACTATTAAAGAATTTACCGAATTAGGTAGTGGCTTATCAATAGCAAGAAGAGACTTAGCCTTAAGAGGTGCAGGTTCATTTTTAGGCGATGAACAATCAGGATTTGTCGATTCGATTGGTATTGAATTATTTTCATCATTATTAAAACAAGAAATAGATAAATTAAAAGGAGTTTATGTTAAAGAAGAAGATACTCAACCATTAATTGAAGTAGATACATATATATCCGATTCCTATGTTAAAGATATAGATTTAAAAATAGAAATCCATAAAAAAATAAATGAAATAGATTCCTATGATAAACTAATTTCCGTATCTAAAGAATTAGAAGATCGATTTGGTAAATTAGATGATAAATTAATTATTTATATGTATCAAGAATGGTTCGAATCATTAGCTTCTAAATTAAATATATTAAGTATCAAACAAAATTCCAAAGAAATAGAATTAACTATTGATTCTAATATCGATGGCGAAAAATTATTCTTAGAAACATTTAAAATAAGTGGTAACTTTAGATTTGGAACACGTGATAAAAATTTAATTATAACTTTAAAATTAGATGGCTTAGAAAAACATTTTATTTATTATTTAATTGATTTATTGTTTGTAATTGAAAAAGCTAAAAAATAAATTTGTAAACTAATTTAAAAAAATATTACGCGCGGCGTAATTTAATACTAGACAGAAATAAAAAAATAATGTATACTTAACTTAAGCTAAAGATAATAGTCTTTGATATATGAAGGGATAATAAATATGTACAAAAGACACAATGCCTTTACTTTAATTGAGTTATTAGCAGTAATTATTATTTTAGCCATAGTAGCCCTTATAGCTACACCTATAATATTAGATGTAGTAGAAGATGCCAGAATATCAGCTGGTAGATTAGAGGCAAATATGATATATAATGGAATAAATAATTATTGTGAAACAATGGAATTAAAAAAAGAAATAGGAACTTTAGAAAATAATGATATTGATTATTCAAAAAAAACAACTTTCACTAATGAAGAAATAACAAGGATTGTAAATTTAGGAAATGCAGTAATAGAAAAAGTAAAATATGATGGCAAAAAAATAATAGATTTAGTGATTCAAAGTAACAATCATATATTTAAATTGTGTTTAAATGAAAATTTTGTAATGGATAATGAAAAATGTCCTTTATTACCTGGAAAACTGATTGATGTATTGATTCAACAATACAACTTATATATCTAAATTTGGATGTGTTAAAAGAAAATTTTATTGATGGAAATGGTACTTCTCAAAAACCTTATAATTTTAAATAATATATTACATAAAATTTTTGATATTGTTTAAACTAACTTTGAGGTGAATAATGAAAACAGGTGTTATAAGAAGAATCGATGAGTTAGGAAGAATAGTAATACCTAAAGAAATAAGAAGAAGTTTAAGAATAAAAGAAGGAGAAAATTTAGAAATATCAGTTGAAAATGAAAATATTATTTTAAGAAAATATTCTTTAATGAAAAATTTAAATGATTTTGCTCAAAATATAACTGATTCTATCTATTCTTTTATTGATAATAGTATTATAATAACTGATACTAATAATATTTTAGCTGTTTCGGGACCTTTAAAAAAAGAATTATTAAATAAAAATATTGGTATTGACTTAGAAAACAAAATAAAAAGGCGAGAAGAGATGTTAGAAAAACACAAAAAAACATTAAAAATAACCGATGATGAGATTGAGTGTGTGTATGCTGTTAGTCCAATAATTGTTAATAGCGATGTTATTGGTTTAGTAATGATTATAGGGAAAGAAAATATTTTAGAAGTTGATTTAAAATTAGTACAAATCGCTTCTAAATTTTTAACGAAACATTTAGAAATGTAAAATTGCGTAAAATGTCGCTATTTGTATATTAAAATTATTGTTACAAAACAACTTTATATGTTATAGTATTAATGTTGTAATATAGAAGGGAAATATAGAAATGGCAAACAAATTAACGGAGTTTTCGGCTTTAATCATATTATTCATACCAGTTATTGTAGCTGTTGCTAGTGTGATAATAAAATTTAATATTGTAGATTTTGTATATTTAGTATTAGTAGGAATTATTTTTTTAAATTATTTTATAAAAACAAGAAAACAAAGTTGAAGTTTTCTTGTTTTATTTATATACTAGGACTTTGCAAAATTTTAAGCAAATATATTGACAGACGTATGTACGCGTGATAAAATTGCATCAAGGTGATGTTAAAATGAAAATCTATAAAGCATATAATTTTAGATTATATCCAAATAAAATACAGCAAGAATTGATAAATAAAACTTTAGGAAGTACTAATTTATAACATAATGCTATATAAAAAAGAAACAACATATAAAGAAAATAACTAAGCAAAAATTTGATTTTATAAAAGAACTAGTATATCTAAAACAAATATACCCTTGGTTAATGCATTAAGAATAACAATATTTGATTTAGAAGATGCCTTTAAAAATTTTTATCGAACCAAAAGTTATCTAAAATATAAAGAAATAAAAGGAAAAATATAAATGCTACAGTAAGTAAATAAATAAATAGATACTATGCATCAGTATTATATGAGGAAGATTTAGATGAAACAAAGATAGTATCAATAGACATCGACTTAGGAATAAAAGGTTTAGTAATAACAGGTTATGGCGAAAAATACTAAAATATAAAATTTAAACAAAAGAAGTTGGAATTGTAGTAACTGAAAAATGACAGAGACATCAATGCCGCAATAAATATAGTGTGGCAAGAATTGATAAATAATATTAAGTTGTTTGCATAGAACAAACATCAAAAAATTTCACTGCAAATATAGTTAAAAAACAAGTACGGTAATGACTATCCGAAATTAGTCTCTGGGGGAAAAGCAAAAGCAACCAAAGAGGAGAAAAATCTAATCGTGAGATTAGATGCAGTCAAATTTAATTGACATTTGTTCTATAATAGAATTGGTGATTAATTATGATAGATACACATTGTCATATTTTTAATGAATATTATAATAATATAGATGATATACTAAATAAAATGAAAGAAAATATAATTATAATAAGCGGAACTAATGATTTAGATAATCAAGAAGTTATAAAATTATGTGATAAATATCCTAATGTCTATGGAACTTTGGGTATTCATCCAACTGAAAATGTTACAGATGATAGTTTTACATTTATTGAAAAAAATATTAATAATTCTAAAATAGTAGCAATTGGTGAAATTGGATTAGATTATTATTGGAATAAAGATGAAAATCAGAAAATAAAATTTATTAAACAATTGGATTTAGCTCGAAAATATAATAAACCAGTTGTTATTCATAGTAGGGATGCTACTGCTGAAACTTATGAAATACTAAAAGAATATCAAGATTTAAAAAAAGTTATTCATTGTTATAGTGGCAGTTTAGAGATGGCTTTAAAATTTATAAAAATTAATTGTAAATTAGGTATTGGTGGTGTTATAACATTTAAAAATAGTAAACTAAAAGATGTTGTAAAAGAAATCGATTTAAAATATATCTTATTAGAAACAGATAGTCCTTTTTTAACTCCAGAGCCTCTTAGAGGAACAAAAAATGAACCTTATAATATTATTTATGTTGCTAAAAAAATAGCTGAAGTTAAAAATATTTCATTAGAAATGGTTTTAAAGCAAACGACTATGAATGCTATAGCTCAATTTGACTTACCAATTAATTTATGATAAACTATAAAGCATAGTAGACAAAATTGAGGTGAAAAAATGAATTTTTATTTACTGAATTTATTTGGTAAATGGGTGAGTTTGGGAATATTATCAATAATGTCATTATGTGGTTTTAGTATTGAAGAAAATAGCAAAGAAGTAATAAATAGCAATATTGATAAAAATGTTAATGTTATATCAACTGTTATTGAGTATGAAACAATAAAAACATATGATAGTTCTATTCCAAATAATATAACTAAAGTTATAAAAGAAGGAAAAGATGGTATAGTTTATTATAATAATGATAAACAAATAATTTTAGAAGATGTTATCAATGAAGAGATAGTTGTTGGAACAGGTAAATATGGTAAATATAAAGGTGTTATGACAGGGTATGGACCAGATTGTAGTACTTGTTCAGGTATTGGTAACGTTTCTTGTAAAACTAAAGATAATAAAAAATTTAATTTAATAGAAGACGGAGTTTATTACAATGATGATGAATTTAAAAAGGTAAGGGTGCTAGCTGCTCCTTTAACCGAATTTCCTTGCGGAACTATTATTGAAGTAAAAAGTTCCAATTTGGGAGATTTTATGGGGATTGTAATGGATACTGGTTACACCATGAGAGAACAATTAAAAGAAGGAATATATCATTTTGATGTTGCTTATCAAACAGAAAAGGACGAAAATATTAGATTTGCTACTAATATGAGTGGTGATGTGGAATTTAATGTTCAAAGATGGGGATGGTAACCATCTTTTTAATTTTAAATAAATTAAAATAATGTTATAATAATAAATGTTCAAAAAATTAATTTCTTATAATTATTTGAATTATAAATAAAGATTAGTTATTAGTTAAATAATTTGAAAGGAGTAAAATATGGAATACTCACCAAAAAAAATAAAAGACATATTAGAAATAAATAATTTTAATTTCAAAAAAAAATTTGGTCAAAATTTTATTATTGATGAAAATGTTATTGATTCTATTATTAATAAAGCCAATATTGACAGAAATACATTAGTGATAGAAATAGGTCCAGGTTTTGGTTCTTTAACGTACAAATTAGCTAAAAATGCTAAAAATGTACTATGTTATGAAATAGATACAAGTTTAAAAAAAATATTAAATGATAATTTAAAAGAGTTTAGTAATATTGAAATAATTTATAATGACTTTTTAAAACAAGATATCAAAGAAGATATAAAAAAATACAATTATGAAAAGTTATATGTTGTCGCTAATTTACCTTATTATATAACTACACCAATTTTAATTAAAATAATTGAAGATAATATTGCTGTTGAAAAAATTGTTGTCATGGTTCAAAAGGAAGTTGGAGATAGATTTAAAGCTAAACCAAATAGTAAAGATTATAGTTCATTGTCTGTTTACCTAAATTATTATTTTGATATTAAAAAGATACTAGATATTAGTAGAAATATTTTTATGCCTAAACCTAATGTTGATAGTATTGTTATAGAGTTTAACAAAAAAGAAAGATTAAAACTAAAAAATGAACAATTGTTTTTTAATTTAGTAAGAGATGCGTTTAAACAAAAAAGAAAAAATTTAAGGAATAATTTAAAAAATTATAATTTAGAAAAAATAAATAACGTTTTAAAAGAATATAATTTAGACTTAAGTGCAAGAGCCGAACAATTAGATATTAACATATTTACTGATATTGCTAATAATTTATAAAAAATTGTAAAAAAATACAATTTTTTTAATAAAATAAAAAGGAAAAGAGGATTAATTGATTTATATAACTAATAGGAGGTGATATAAATCAAGAAATTTTATACAG
>CALVVV010000054.1 GCA_944363995.1 uncultured Bacilli bacterium | reverse complement strand
TATTTTTTACAAATAATTTCAGAAATGAGTGAAACAACAGAATTTTTAAAATATATATCTATATTTACATTAGCAGATATTAGGAATGTAATTACTGATATAACGATTAATCCTATTATGATTTTATTAACTATTATATTATTTGTGTTATTTACTATTATGACAATAATTCATTATAACGAAAAAGAGCTAATTTAAAATTTTGAACTAATAAGCTAGTTCTTTTTTTATATACATAAAAAATTATAATTTTATTATTTGATAAGCAATTGGTTGATTATTTTGATATTGAAAATTATATAAGTTATTTTGATATGGATGTTATTGATAAAAATATTGATTTTAGAAGAGTTGATAATTTAAAAGTGTTTTTCAAAAATAATGCTATATCTTTAATTTTGGATGTTAATGATATAAAAAATTGGCAAGGTGGAGACATTGTTATATTTGAAAATCATATTGGAATTATATCAAATAATAGAAATAAAAAAGGAATTCCATTTGTGATTCATCATGCTAGTAAATATCAATTATATTATGAAGAGGATATATTAGAACATAGAAATGACATTGTAGGTCATTATAGAATGAGTTAGGTGATTATATGAAGGTAGCAAATATTTATTCAAGTATTACAGGAAATACTAAATTATTAGCTGAAACTATTAAAAGTGAAATAAAAGAAGAAATAGTTTATTTTGGTAAACCAATAAATGAAGAAATTGATGCTGATGTTTATTTTATTGGCTCTTGGACTAATAAAGGTGATGCAGCAAATGATATTATTAATTTTTTAAAGAATTTAAAAAATAAAAAAATAGTTTATTTTGGAACAGCAGGTTATGGTGGAAGTACTGTTTATTATGATACTTTATTTAGTAGAGTAAAACAATATATTGATTCTTCTAATACAATTGTAGGTCATTTTTATTGCCAAGGAAAAATGCCAATTCAAGTTAAAGAACGATATATAAAAATGATAACTGAAAATCCAAATGATAAAAATTTAAAAGTAAGTCTTAAAAATTTTGAAGATGCTCTTACTCATCCAGATAAAAAAGATTTAGAAAATGTTAAAAATTGGGTAAATGAAACTTTCACGGAGATGAAATATAACAATGAATAATAAATTTAATTTGATTTATAAATTGGTATTTGAATTAATTTTTATAGGAATATTATTTTTTGCTTTTATAAATAATAATATTTTTCTTAATCTTATATTTTTACCTTTTATAATCTGTATATCAGGTGATGTTGTAAAAAATATACTTTTATTAAAAGGAGAAAATGTAAATAATAAATTGTTTGAAAAAATATTTAATATAGGATTTTTATCATATGTTTTTCTATTTTTAATAGTATGGACAGGGCTATCTATTTTAAGTAAAGATTACTCATTAATAATAGTATCTATTCCTTTTTGGATAATTGGTATTTTTTTAGTAAGAAAAAAATTACTTGGAAAAGAAACAAAGTTATTTAAAAAATTTAATTTTAAACAAGTATTTCCTTATTTATTTTTAAGTTTATTTATTTTAATCGGAAGTGTTATGTTATATTTTGGAATAAGTAATTCATTTAGAAATTTAAGTAAAACTAGTAATTATATAGAAACTATTGGTTATTTTGTTGATTATGAAATATATAATAGTGATGAAGATGGAACTACTTATAAATTGATATATTCTTATAATGTTAATAATAAAGAATATACTGTTTCAATTGATTATGGAACTAATATGATTCCAAAAGAAGGTAGTAGTAGAACTATTAAATATAATCCATCTAATCCTAGCGAAGCAATTATATCAGGTGGTAGTAGTGAAATAGTTTTATTATTAATTGGAATTATGTTTACAATGATTCCATTTGTTATATTTATAAATATGTCTCCTAAAATTAAAGAAAAATTAGATAATCTAAATTTTAATGTGACAACATTATTAATAGGGATCGTATTTTTAATAATTGGTTTTATGGCCTTATATATGATGACAGGTACATTTTCTATTATAGAAATGTATAAATCATTTAGTTTAAATTATTTAATACCATATTTAATTTTATTAATTTTTATAATTGTAGGAATTTTATTAATTATAGGAAGTTTTAAAAGAAATAGTGAATAATTTTATAATTTATCCACAAATTAAAATTGTAGGGAATTTATGGATAAAAATGAAATTAATGTATTAGATGAATTAAATAAAGGTTCTTGTATGGGAATGGATGCAATTCATTTTGTATTAGATAAAGTAGAAGATGAAAAACTTAAAGATGTTTTAATTGAACAATATGAAAAATATAAAAGTATTTCTAATGAAATAAATGAATTATATCCTGGTCAACCACATGAGACTAATGCGGTTAATAAAGTTTTAACTTGGTATGGTATTGAAATGAAAACAATTATGGATAATAGCTCTTCGAAAATTGCCGAATTATTAGTCCAAGGAACAAATATGGGAATTATTGAAGGTAGAAAATTATTAAATCATAAAGAAATTGATGGAAAAGTTCACAAATTAGTTCAAGAATATGTTGATATGCAAGAGTCTTCAGTAGAAAAATTAAAACAATTTTTATAGAATAAATCGATATTAAAAGTAATAAAATATAATGGTGATATAATGAAAATTAATTTAAAATCATTATTATTATGTATCATTATTACTTTTTTTATTGGTAGTTTTTTCTCTTTATTTATAGGTAGTAATTCATATGTTGATTTAAATAAAGCAATCGATGTACCAGGTTATATTTTTCCTATTGTTTGGAGTATTTTATATTTATTGATGGCAATATCTTTATATATTGTTTATGAAAGTTATGGTTATAATAAAAAAGATGCGATAAAAATTTATTTTTTACAATTATTAATAAATTCTTTATGGACCTTAATATTTTTTGGATTTAAATTATATTTATTTGGTTTTATTTGGATCTTATTGTTAATCATATTAGTGATTATTATGATTATTAAATTTTATAAAATAAATAAAATAGCCGGATTACTAAATATATTTTATTTATTTTGGTTAATATTTGCTAGTGTTTTAAATTTATCAGTATTTATTTTAAATTAGAAATTATTGTAAATTATATTTAATTATATTTAGTAAATAATATAAGTGTAGTCTATGTTAGAAAAGGAGATGTCTAATGTTTAAAAAAGCATTTCTTTTCCTTCTTCTATTTCTTCCTTCGATTGCTTTAGCATATTCAGACTACATTTATGTTGGTGGCGAAAACATCGGTATTGAATTAAAAGCAGATGGTGTTTTAATAGTTGGTTTTTACAAAGTAAATGATAGTTATATTGCTAGTAATGCTGGATTACAAATCGGTGATAGAATAACTGCTATAAATAATCAAAATATAAATTCTATCTATGATTTAACTAATCAAATAAAATTAAGTAATGGTAATATAAATGTTACTTATGTAAGAGATAATCAAATTAAAACAACTACTTTAACTTTACCAAAAGAAAATGATACTTATAAAACAGGCATCTATGTTAAAGATAGTATTACTGGTATTGGTACTTTAACTTACATTGATCCTAATACAAAACTATTTGGAGCTTTAGGCCACGAGATAATTGATAGTAGAACAGGTAATATATTTAGTATTTCAAGTGGTAGTATCTATGAATCTACTGTTACTGATATTGAACCAAGTTCTAATGGTACACCAGGCGAAAAAAATGCCCAAATAAATACAGAAAACATTAATGGTACGATATTTGAAAATACTATTAAAGGTATTTTTGGTAATTATACTGATGAAATAAGTAATTCTAAACTTTATAAAGTGGCTCAACCTAATGAAATAAAAAAAGGTATGGCTAAAATATTAACAGTTTTAGAAGATGATGTAGTAAAAGAGTACGAAATTGAAATTACTAAAATAAGTGAAAATCAAGAAACTAAAAATATATCATTTAAAATAACTGATGAAGAATTACTTGAAAAAACAAATGGTATTATTCAGGGAATGAGTGGTTCACCTATTATTCAAGATGATTATATAATAGGTGCGGTTACCCATGTTGTTGTTGATAATCCACATAAAGGTTATGGAATATTTATTACTAGTATGTTAGAAGAAGGAGAAAACTAAGAGGATATTTCCTCTTTTTTATTATAAATAAATAAATAACTTGATTTTTTTGGAAATATAAGTTATATTATTTATAGGAGTGAAGTGTAATGAATCCAAAATTTTCAAGTTATTTATTTACTGAATTAATAGTTAAATTACAAACTGAAAATTTATTTGACAAAAATGAAATTTATCATGAACTTGTAGATAGATTACTTTTTTGTAAAATGGACTATAATACGGCTATTGCTTTTATTGAATTAGAAAAATTAATAGTAAAAACAAGAAATATCAAATGGAATTGTATGCTATATAATAAATATTGGTGGTTAAATGAAAAATTACAATTAGATTGTCCTAGTAAAACTTTATTTAATAATAACTACAACAAATATTTTTTGTTCTTAAATGAAAAATACTACAATGATAATATAATACCAGATACTCTTTTATCGGTTTCTGAATTAATTTGCTTGATGGATGAGGCTACTTATATAGATATTAATATTAAAGATAAAGGAATGTGTAAAAATGAAATAGATTTTTTCAAATCTGTATCATATGATAAAAATAATAAAAATGTTGAAAAAGATATTTATTTTAGGATAATGTCATCTTATGAAGTTGCACATAAAAATTCTCGTTTTCCAACTAACATTGAAGAAATTAGCAAATGTTTTTATAGAAATGAAGTTAATATTTTATTTTTGTGCAAGTGGACTTTTAAAAGAAAATATCAGTATACACAAAAAAAATTGTGGAAATCATATTCATCAGAATATTATTCAATATGTAAGGAGGATAAGTAATGGATATAAAAGAATTTTATGGAATTGGCATAGTAGATGTTTTTTGGAGATATGATGAATTTAATGAAAATTGGAAGAAGGCATTTATAGAAATATATATTCCAGATAATGAGGGATTAAATTATGGGGAACAATATTGTATTAAATACTCTTTTTTAGATAATGATACTGTAATTAGTGATGAATTATTTGAATCGACAAAGTTAAATTTATCCTATAAAAAAATCGATAATGATTTATACGAGGTTTTAATTTTATCTGAAAAACATAAATTTAACAAAAAACAATTATCATATTTAATAGATATTATAAACAAAAAAAAAGACTTAAATTTTCGCTTATAAGTCTATTTTTTTATTTTCTATATCTTCCATTATTATCAGAAAAGTTATCATAATCTTTTCCATAATCACTTCTATCAGCTCTATCTCCATGATATCCTATCACACCAGTGTGCGTATTATAAAATTCATGGTCATGATCGTCACCATCATAAGATGTAGTTCTATGATACTTACTGATTGTCCCATCTGAATCTCTATTATAACCTTCTTTTACATTATCACTTTCTGACCACCAAGGCATCATATTATTCAAGATGACTACATAATAGGTGCAGTTACCCATGTCGTTGTTGATAATCCACATAAAGGTTATGGTATATTTATTACTAGTATGTTAGAAGAAGGAGAAAACTAAGAGGATGGTTCCTCTTTTTAATTTGTATTAATTAAAAAAATTTGTTATAATAAAACCATTGGTGAGCTTATGAGAACAAAAGTTATTAATGAAGAAATATATTTACCCGAACCAGTCGGAAAACAACCAAAATATTGGATTTGTGCTTATGGAAAACGCTATTTATTCAAAATAAGTACTTTTAAAAATGATAATACTCCAGTATATAATGATGTGTCTGAATGTATAGCGGCTGATATAGGAAATCTTATTGGAATTCCTGTGGCTAATTATTATTTGTGTGAAAATGCTGGTGTAAAAGGTGTATTAAGTTACGATTTTTTAGATAATGAATTAGGAAAAACTAAAAAAGAAGAATTTATTGATGGAGTTACTTTAATTAATTTAATTGATTCAGGATTTAAAAATACAAGTTTAGTAAATCCCCAAACCCATCAATTGTATACAGCTGATTTAATTATTCAATCAGTTCTAAAATATGGTTTAATGCAAGATGTTATTAATATGTTTGTATATGACTCTTTAATAGCTAATAGAGATAGAAATCCATCAAATTATGGAATAATTATTAATCATGAGGATAATTCTGTTAAATTCGCTCCCCTTTATGATAATTGTGCATCATTAGGTATTTCAATGGTTGAACATAGATTAAGACAATGTATTGATGAATTTGGGAATATCATTAATGAAGAACAGTTAAATTTAGTTATTCACAAACATATAGTAGGAAAAGTTACTTTAGATAGATTTCATCAATATAAAGAAAAAAAAGTTTGGGATAACTTTGAATCAAGAAGAATTATAAATCTAATAGAAGAAAAGAAAAAACAGTTGCTTATTTTAGTTGAAGAAGGTAAATTATCAATTGATAATTATCATAAAAGTTTAAATAAAATTGGTGATAGTTACCGTAAATATGATATTTCAACCTTAGAATATCAACAAATGATAAGTTATTTGACACATTATTATCCTGAATATGTTGAACAAATTATTAACAAAATAGAAAAAAATATAACTAAAGAAAATATTGATAAATTATTTGATTTTTATCAAGATGAGTTACCAATAGATAGATTGAATTTTGCTAAAGAATTAGTTTTAAGAAGAGCTAATTGGATAGTCGAATATTATAAAATAAATAAATATGAAAGTAGAGGGAAGTGGCTATGAAAGAAGTATATTTATTATGGGAATCGTATGTATTAAAGCAATTAATACCTATAGGAGTTTTGACACAATTAAATAATCAGTATTTATTTAAATATTTTGAAACTGCTAAGCAAGCAGCTGACCAAGGTTGTTTTTTACCATTTCCTTATACATCAGATGTATTATATTTTGATGCTTTACCAGATTTTTTTGAACAACGAATATTAAAAGGCGAATTTAATAGTTATAAATTTAATTTAAAAAAATTAGATAATAAATTAGATTATTTGGTATATGGAGATTCAATTAAAAATAGTGATAATTTTAAAATTGTCGATGAAAAAAAATATAAAAAACTTGTTTAATAAAAAAAAGGATTAAATCCTTATATTAAAACTAATGATGCTAATGTTGATATCAACATAATTGCTAACATCACAATAGCCATTATTTTTCCTATTCTTTCACGTTTCATTTAAAATCACCTTAGTTAATTATACTATAATTTTAATAAAAAAGGAATATTTTTTTAAACTTTTAATAATCTTAATTAGGTGAGATTATGAAAATAATGGACAAACTAAAACTAAGAATAAACATTGATAAAAAATTATTAATTTTTTTGACAATTTTATTATTAATAGGGATAACTGTAGGATCAATATTTGTCAGTATTTTAGATAGTACAGATAAAAATTTAATAAGTGAACATTTATATAATTTTATTGACAATATTGAAAGTAATAATTTAGATTACTTTTCTGTATTAAAAAATAATTTAATTACTAATATTTCTTTTGTCATTGTTATTTGGTTATTGGGCATATCGGTTATTGGTTTGCCATTTATTTTAATTATGTTTTTTAGTAAATGTTTTATTTTGGGATTTAGTATTGGTGCAATACTTTATGTATTTAAATTTAATGGCATATTATTTAGCTTATTTTATATTTTACCCGGACAAGTAGTTAGTATATTAATTTATTTACTCTTGACTATGTATGCAATGAGCTTTTCTTTTAAAATGATTTATACCATTTTAAAGAGGAAAACATTAGATTTTAAAATTATTATGAACAAATATTTTAAAATTTTCCTTTTTGTTTTACTAATTATTATAGTAATGAATTTATATGATACTTATTTAATGCCTAAATTAATAAAACAATTCTTCAAAATATAAAATAATGTGATATAATGTTAAGTATTTTATGGCACATTTTGAGCATGCGAAAAATGTGTTATAAAATTATTGTACCTAATTTCT
>CALVVV010000053.1 GCA_944363995.1 uncultured Bacilli bacterium | reverse complement strand
TCATTTACTTTTAATTTGATAAAACTTTTTTTAAATACATCTTTTGGAGGTAAAAATCTTAAATATCCCATTAAATTAGTAACAACAATACACTTATCATTAATATTATTTAATGTTTCTAATCTAGTCATTTTAAAGTCAGGAGATATGGCTAGTACTTGACTAGTCATAAAATCATCCATCGGAAAAAAGTAGACATCGTCTACGTAGTTTTTTAAAGTTTGATACATTTTATTGGCTTCGTATAAACTATTACAAACAACTAAAGTATTTTCTTTAAAGTTATTAGCAATATAAATACATTTTAATTCATCTGTTAATCCACCAATATTATTATTATTATAATCATTAAATAGTTTATTAAATATCATATTAACCTCCAAAAAGAATACTTATTTGTATCCATTATATTTATTCATTAAATTTTCAAAAGACAAACTAACAAAATCTTCAATTATATTATAAGTAATATTTATAACTTTATTTATTTTTGATAGTTCTAAAGCATTAAATTTACCTAAAACATAATCAATTTTATCAATATTATTTTTAGATATACCGATTTTTATTCTTTTATATTCATTTGTTTTTAAATTAGTCTCAATATTTTTTAATCCATTATGACCAGCAGATCCGCCTTTATATCTTATTTTAAAAGTTCCTAGTTCTAAATCCATATCATCGTGAATAATTAATATATCTTTTATATCTATTTTAAAATATTTTATATATTTACTAATTACATCACCTGATAAGTTAATATAATTTTGTGGTTTTAAAAATATTACTTTTTCATTATTAATTACAGTTTCCGCATATAATCCATCTAATTTGGATTTATAGATTAAATTATTTTTATTAACATAATTATCTACTACCATAAATCCAACATTATGGCGAGTATTATTATATTCATTTCCTTTATTTCCCAAACCTACTATTAGTTTCATTTTCATCACCTACTTATGATATTCTCTATACACTTCATTTTTATTTAATTGGCGTTCTTGAGCAACTTTTTTAATGGCTTCTTTAGAATCATAACCATTTTTAATATATAAATCAACGTGTTCTAAGATTGACAAATTACTAAAATCATTTACATCTTTATTACCTTCTAAAACTATAACAAATTCGCCTTTAACTACCTCTAATTCGTTAATTACATCACTTATGGTACCTCGATATATCTCTTCAAATTTCTTTGTTATTTCCCGGGAAATAGCAATATTTCTATTTCCCATTATTTTTAACATGTCATTTAAAGTATCAATTAAGCGATGAGGTGATTCATAAAATATTAAAGTATATTTATGATTTTTTAATTCTTCTAATTCTTTTCTTCTTTTACTTTGCTTACTATTTAAAAATCCAATAAAAGTAAAAGGTTGAGCTTCGATATTAGAAGTTATTAAAGCTGATACAAAAGCGGTAGCCCCTGGTATTGATACGACATTATAATTATTATTAATAGCTGCTTGCGCTAAATAATAACCAGGATCACTTATAATAGGCGTACCTCTATCAGTTACTAAACCAACATCTTGTCCATCATTTAAAAATTTTAATAATTTATCGATATTTTCTTTTTCATTATATTGATGGGAAGATATCAATTTATTTTTAATGTTATAGTAACTTAGTAATTGATTAGTTACTCTTGTATCTTCGGAAAATATAACTGATACACTCTTTAATACATTAATAGCGCGATATGTAATATCTTCCATATTACCAATTGGGGTGGCTATTAAATACAAAGTTGGTTTATTATTATAACTTTTTTGAGACATTTTAATCACCTTCAAAATATTTTTTTATTTGTTCGGTATATTCGCCATTATCTATGTGAGTATAAATAGGATTCAATACTTTTAATCCTTTTTTACCATTTTTCATTCCTTCAACTAATAATGTATTTGCTTCCATATTAGTTTTAGGATAAATAAATTGAATTTTTTTAGGTTCAATATTATATTTTTGCATACTGTTTAAAATATCTAATAATCTTTCAGGTCGATGAACTATAGCAACATAACCATTATTTTTAAGTAATTTTTTAGATATTTTAAATATATCATCTAAATTTAGCTTAATTTCGTGGCGAGCAATTGTTTTATAATCTGATTTGTTTAAATTAGATTTTTCATTTACTTTAAAAAAAGGGGGATTACAAGTTATTACATCAAATGATTCGGTTTCAAAATGATTATATATTTCATTTATATCTGCATTAATAATATTAATTTGTTTTTCTAAATTATTTATTTTGACTGATTTAACAGCTAAATCATAAACTTCTTTTTGAATTTCAACACCAGTTATTAAAGCATTTGTTTTAGTAGATAAAATTAAAGGTATTGGGGCATTACCACAACCTATATCTAATATGTTTTTTATATTTTTATTTAAGGTTACAAAATTAGGTAATAAAACAGAATCTAAAGAAAAATTAAACATTTGCGTATCTTGTACAATATATTTATCTTTATATCCTAATAAATAATTAGTTACTTCCATCTATCTCCACAATCCCTACATCTTTAATATCTACACGATATTTTTTATTTAAGATATCTATACTAACAACTTTACCTCGGCCTTTAGGTGTATCTACAATATTACCAACATTAGGTAATTCTTTACGGTATTCTTTATATGTGTCATTTTCATATTTTAAGCAACATAGTAATCTACCACAAACGCCATTTATTTTATTAGGATTTAAAGAGATATTTTGATTTTTAGCCATATTAATGGATATAGCATCAATATCTGACTCAAATCTTGCACAACAAAGTTGCCGACCGCACAAACCACAGCCACCGATTTCTTTAGCTTTATCACGAACACCAACTTGTCTTAATTCGATTCTTGTCTTATAAATATTAGCTAATTCTTTGGCTAACTGACGAAAATCCACACGATTATCAGAAATAAATCTAAATAATAACTGTGACCTATCAAAAGTAAAATTAGCATCCATTACTTGCATATTAAGTTTTAATTTTTCAATTAATTTTTTACATTTATCTAAAGCTGTTTGTGCATCTCTTAAATTTTTTTTATATTCTAAATAATCTTTTTTAGTTGAGATTCTAACAACATCCTTTATTGGTAGTTTTATTTTACTGTCATCTATAATAAAAGGTGGCAAAACAACTTTACCAAATTGTAAACCTCTTTCAGTTACTACAATAACTGTTACATTTCTTCTTAAATCATATGTTTTAGGGTTAAAATAATATATTTGTTTAGAATTTTCAAAAGTTATACCTACAACACGCATTATAAAACACCTTCTTCCATCTCAATTATTATTCGATCAAACAATAAATTTAAATTGGCATTATTTTCTAAATAACTACGATTTTTATACAAAATTTTAATTTTATTAGCTAATTTTATAATTGTATTCATTTCTGCTATTTTTTTTATTTCTTCTATGTAATCATTAAAAATTTCTATTTCACAATTTAATTTATAATTTAAAACATCTTTGTAAAAATAAATTACAATTAATAATGCTTGATAAATATTTTCTTTTTCATTAAAATAATCAAACCAATATTCATTACTATATAATAAGATTTTTTTATGATTTTTTTCATAATAATCAATAAATCTTAATATTGCTTTTATTTTGTTTAAACTATCTTCATTACTTATAAAATTTTCATAATCTACATTAGTATTAGTAATAAGTTGTCCTACTTTTTGTAACGTTGTTTTTTCTTCTACAAGAGTTACTTGACCATTTAATGTAATTATTTGACATCGCGAAATAATCGTTTGTAATAATTGATAAATATTTTCTACAACTAAAATTGCAATAATTCCTTCTTGTGGTTCTTCTAAAAATTTTAATATTGTGTTAGCTGAATTTACGTTTAATTTTTCTGCATTGTTAATGATATATATTTTTTTGTTACCTATTAATGATTTTTTAGAAAATTCTTCTTGCAATTCAAGTAATTGTTCTTTTTTTATCCAATTTCCTTCAGGATTTATTATTCTTAATTCAGGAAAGTTACCATCATTAATCATTTTACATTGCATACAGTTTATACAATTAGGTTGTCCTTCATTTAAATGAGGACATAACAACAATTTTGCAAAAGCAAAGGCAAAAGCAAATCCTTCATCATAACCTCTTGTCTCAATAATATATGCATGGGCATAATGTTTTTTTTTCAATGTGTTACTTACAATTTGATAAGCTATAGACTGTTTTGTTTTGAATTTTTCTAACATAAACCAACTTCTTTCTAAAAGATAACAATTAAAATAATAATTAATGCAAATAAGGCTGGCAATCCAAATATAGTAAGTAAAGTAATAGTTATTAAATTAATTGGTATTGTTAAATTTATTGGTGTTACAAGTAAATTATAACCATATAAAATAAAGGCATTAACAATTATTTTTTTTATTATATTAAATATTTTTTTTATCATATTTCACCATTAAAAAAATATGAGATATTTTTTTAATTATTCATGATTACAAGTAATGTTTTTTCTTTCTTCAAGAGCAAGCTCAAGAGTTAAAGAATCAACATAATCCATATCCGCTCCTAAAGGAACTCCATGCGCAATTTTAGATATTATTACATTTTTCTTTTCTAAAATTTTTGATATGTATAAAGCTGTTGTTTCACCTTCAACACTTGGCTTTACAGCTATTATTACTTCTTTAATATCATCAGTTTCTATTCTTTTTAATAAGTTACTAATATTTATGTCATCAGGATTAACGTTTTCTAAAGGTGAAATAAGTCCATCCAATACATGGTATAATCCATGATAAGATCCTATTTTTTCAAATTGATAGACATTTTTTGGTTCTTCTACTACGCAAATAATATTTTTATTTCGATTCTCATTCGCACAAATTGTACAAATATCATTCTCTGAAAAATTATTACAAATTTGACATCTTTTTATATTTTTTTTAGATTTTTTTAATGCTTGCACAAAAAGATCAATTACCTCTTGACCTAGTTCTAAAGTATATAAAGCCATCCGTTCTGCGTTTTTTTCCCCTATTCCTGGAAATTTTTTATAACATTCTATTAAATCGTTTATTGTTTCAGGATAAATCATTAAAATAACCCCGGCATTCCTTGTGTATATTTACCTAATTTTTTTTCTGTTTCTGCATCAATTTTATTCATTAATTCATTAACAGTAACTAAAATTAAATCTTCAATCATTTCAATTTCCTCCTGTTCAACACTTTGAACATCAATTTTCACAGAAGTAATTTTTTTATTGCCTGTCGCTTTTATTGTAACAAATGATTTTGAACTTTCAAATTCTGTTTCATCAATCTCCTTTTTAGCATTCATCATATCTTTTTGTAATTTTTGTGCTTGTTTCATCATTGCTTGTATATTCATTTTATTTCCTCCTTAATTATACTCAACAATTTCTCCAAATAAAGACTGCATATCATCGGTTTCTTCTTTATTCAATTTTTTTATTATTTCATCAATATTTATATTTTCTTCTTGATATTTATATATTTGTTTTTTTGTATTAAAATTATCTTTAATAATATTCCATTTTTCCAAATCAACAGCAATAACTTTATAATGTTTATTTAATACTAAATTTATTAAATTTTCAATCTTTGTTATATTTTCATTAAACAAATTAGATAAATGAATTGTTGCATAAGCGAATATTGCATATTCATCACTAACTGCTTTTAATTCACCATCCAAAATCATTGTTGCATATATATTATATTTTTCATCCATAACATAATCCATAACTTTTTTTAATTCTGTTTTTAAATAAAGTGTTTCTTTTTTCGAAAATTTTGAAAGGGTATTATTAACTCTTATTGTTATAAAATTATTTAACTGTTGATTTATTTCGTCAGTAATATTTTTTTTCGATTCTTTTTGAGATATTTTATTCAATTGTTCTTCTTGATTATCAATCGATTCTACTTCTTTTTTGTTATTTATTGTATTTGTTTTAAAATCAATCATTCTAATAAAAGCTAATTCTAAAATAATTTTAGGATTAGAAAATTTTTTCATATCTATTAAAGCTTCATTCATAATAGTTATTTTTTCTAATAATTGATCTTTAGTCATTCTATTTGCTATTGTAGAATAAATATTATCAGTATCTGTAATAAAATTGGTAGTTGTTTTATATAAAATTATATCTTTTAAAAAATAAATTATATCCTCAGCTATTTTTACAACACTTTTTCCTTTGTTATTATAAATTGTAAGATTATTAATTACACTTGAAAGATTATTATTTATCATTTCATTTATTAAATTAAATATATCATTTTTTGAAATTGTACCATTTACTTCATGAACATCATCTAAAGTTATTTTAGTATTTGCATATGCTATAACTTGATCAAGAACACTAATAGCATCTCTTAGACTACCATCACCTAATTTAGAAATTTCTTTAATTGATTCATCATCGATTTCAATATTTTCTTTATCACATATATATTTTAATCTATCAAAAATTTTTTTATCACTAATTTTTTTTAAATCAAATCTTTGACACCGAGATAATATAGTAATTGGAACTTTATGTGGATCTGTAGTAGCTAAAATAAAAATTACATGTTCAGGAGGTTCTTCCAATGTTTTTAATAATGCATTAAAAGCCCCAATAGTTAGCATATGAACTTCATCAATAATATAAATTTTATATTTTCCTAATGTCGGCGCTAAATTAACTTTTGCATTTATTTCTCTTATTTCATCAACACCATTATTGGAAGCTGCATCCATTTCGATAATATCCATATTTTGGTCATTATTTTGTGTACAACAAACACAATTGTTACAAATAAGACCATTTTTATTATTTTTACAATTTACTAACCGAGCAAATATTTTAGCAATTGTTGTTTTTCCACATCCCCTTGGTCCAGCAAATAAATATGCATGATTTATTTTATTATTAATAACAGCATTAGTTAATGTTTTTACTACTACATCTTGACCAGCAACTTCTTCGAATGAATTAGGACGATATTTTCTATATAAAGCTTGATACATATTATTCACCTCGACCATTTAATTATAACATTTTTATTATTTAAATAAAATAACTATTTTCGTTTTTCTTCAAAGAATTTTTTTATTATATTTTTACATTCTTCTGCCATGATATTTTTTTCTATTTCAATTTCATTATTTTTTATATATTCTATTCCACCATAATTTTCATTATCAATTCCATAAACAATTTTTTTTATTCGTGTTTGAATTATAGCACCACAGCACATTAAACATGGTTCAACTGTTACATATAAAGTACAATCTAATAATCGCCAATTTTTTAATTTTTTACAAGCCTTATTAATTGCGATTATTTCAGCATGAGATGTAGCTAAATGAGTTGATTCTTTTTTATTATGGCCACGAGAAATAATTTTGTTATTTTTTACAATTACACATCCTATAGGAACTTCACCAGCAGAAAAAGCTTTATTTGCTTCTTTTAATGCTTCCAACATATAATCTTTCATATTATCACCTACAAAAAAAGCACACACATTTAGAGGATTTTATGGCTGCTGTCTTCCGACTCTGACCAGTTTCAAACATAAATGTTGTGCATATATAATATACATTATTAAATAACAAAATGCAATAGTTTATATAAAATATTATAAATAATATGATAATAATTTGTGTACTATGTACTTATAGTGCTTTGAATTTTTAAATTCGATTAATAAATTTATACTAATTTTAAATTTTATATTAAATATTATTCTTAATTTTAAAAAAAGTATAATTTATTTTTATATGTTTCACGTGGAACATTGGATTATTTTGTTTTATTATGTTTCACGTGGAACATTGGATTATTCTGTTTATATGTTTCACGTGGAACATTGATTTATTATGTTTATATGTTTCACGTGGAACATTGTGTTATTTATTTTTATATGTTTCACGTGGAACATTAGTTTATTTTGTTTTATATGTTTCACGTGGAACATTGATTTATTATGTTTATATGTTTCACGTGGAACATTAGTTTATTTAATTTATTATGTTTCACGTGGAACATTTGGTTATTTGTTTTATATGTTTCACGTGGAACATTGTGTTATTTATTTTTATATGTTTCACGTGAAACATTGATTTATTATGTTTATATGTTTCACGTGGAACATT
>CALVVV010000052.1 GCA_944363995.1 uncultured Bacilli bacterium | reverse complement strand
CTAATACTGGAATTGAAAATTCAGTACGTGTAGCGTTTGCTCAAATTGGGCGTGTCGAAGCTACTACTGGTGCTACTAATGATTCAGATGAAATTGCAACTATTACAGGTATAACATGTGCAAATGTTTTAAATGAGGCTACAGTTGAAGATCCAGATGATTTATTGGTAACAGGAATTTGTCGTGATGCACAAATTTGGGAACCAAATGATAAAGATCATGTTCAAAATGCTTTAAATTATTATAATACTTCTTGTCGTCCAAGAAATGGTAATGGTACAAGTGTAGAAGATAAAGATGAATATGACGTTGGTTCAACTTGTAAAAAATTAAATTTAGATACTGCATATCCAACTTATGCGATTAGTAGAAGAATTGATATTTCTGATGAAGTTAATGTTTATGATGGCTTTGCTTATAATTCATATGAAGAAAATACTGATACTTATGCTAATTATATAGCTGCTAAAGAAGGCGAAGATTTTGATGCTTCAAATTATAAATTAATTGATTTCCCATATTTTACTGATACAATGAAAGATATTCCAGGAAGTGAAAGACCAGAATTTATGAGACTTGCGCCAAATAGTATTACAAAAGTAAGAGTATATATTTGGATAGAAGGACAAGATATTGATAACTATGATTTCGCACAATTAGGTTTAAAAATATCAGTTAATTTTGGATTTACTAAAGAAAGACTTGAAGAAGGAGATATTGATTATACTGGACCAAGTACTGATATTACACCAACTTTAAGTCAATAAAATAATTTAATTAATGACTCTTATCATTAATTAACATAGATTGTGAATAAAGAGTAATTAACATTACTCTTTGTTTATATCTATAAAGGATAGGTGAATTAATGGCTAAACAAACAATGAAAAAAAATACTTCTAAAAAAGTTAATGTAAAAAAATTAAAAGCATCAGCAGTTATAATTTTATTAGCTGGAGTTTTGTTAATATTTTCTTCTTATGCTTGGTTCTCTCATAATTTAATTGTTAAAATCAAAACTTTTAGGATGGTTGTTTCACGAAATAGTGGACTAGAAATATCGTTTGATGGAATTAATTTTGGAAGAGAACTTGAAATTTCAGCTGATACTTTGATTGATGAATTAGTTAAAACATATCCTAATAATACAAGCCAATGGTCTGATATGGGATTAAGACCTGTTTCAAGTAATGGAATAACTAATCATAATAGTAGATATTTTAACATTTTTTTCAGTGGCAATGGTGTCCAGTATGATAGTATTGACTTAGAAGATGGATATATATATACCGAAGTAGCAGCTGAGGACGAAAGAAGAAGATATAATTCCTTTATTGCTTTTGATTTATTCTTTAAAAATGATACAGGATCACCAGTTGATGATAATGTATATTTGACAGAAGATAGTCAGATAACTATTGAAGAAACAGCTGATGAAGAAATGGTAGGTTTGTTAAATTCAATTAGAGTAGGTTTTGTTAAAGTTGGTACCGTACCTTTGGATGCTAGTGTAAATGAAATTCAAAATATGAGTTGTAATAATAATTGTTATTCATTGATATACGAACCTTATAGTACCGCCCATACAAATTTATCGATTGAAAGAGCTTCAAAATACGGCGTTAATTTGGTTGATGGTGAATATTTTGATACTTATGCATTTCAAAGACCTGGTGGACCTATTTATGTCGAAAATACAGTTTCTGGTTCACCTAATTTGGACTTAACCTATTTTCAACTACAAGAAACTATGACCGAAAATGAAAGTGATCAACCATTATTTACTGTACCTAATGGTATTACAAAAACAAGAATATATTTGTGGGTTGAAGGACAAGATATTGATAGTTTAGAAACAGATTCTTCGGGTGCTGATTTAGAAGTATCAATTGGTTTCATAAAAGATGTAACTGGGTATGATTCCTTTGATTAAAAAGGGGAAAAGGTGAAAATATGAAAAAAGAAGAAAAAGTAGATTTTGATTTATCCGCTCTTACACTAAAAGATTTAATTACTGTATACAATACTGTTACAGAATTTATCGAGTATTTAGATGAAAATAAAATAGAGGAAGAGGAGAGTATAGATGATGAATAATTTTTTAGAATTTATTATTAAAGATATAGAAGTAAAAAAAACATTGTTAACGAACTCTCCAACCAAAACTAAAACAAATAGAAAAAAATACAATCAACTAATTGAAGAAATTAAAAAAAAGTATATTGATTATCAATCAGGAATAAAAAATTATTTATTAGCCAAAAGTAAAAGTTTGAATATTGCTGAAGATGAAGAAAATATTGAAAAAATTACAAAACGTGTGGAAAACTATGAACATGTAAAATTTCTTTTAAACCCGTCTAATACTTATTTTGAAAAGATGGGATTTGATGATTTATTATATCAATTAAATAACTACTACGTTTTTAATTTTAAGTCACTTAATGAAATAATTAATGGCTTTTTGGATAAATTTGAATTAGTTGGCATTCGTTTAGAAAATGATGATTTTGATTACACTTGTTATGTGCATGAATATATGTCTTCTTTTTTAGAAGTAAGATATAAAAAACAAAATAGTTATGATAAAGTTTCAGAAATATTTGAACAAATATATTGGATGAACCCAGAACTAATTAGTCATATAGAATTAAACTTTCGAAAATTAATTAAAAAGAATGCTAAAAAATTTAATTCGTATATAACTTCATTACAAAAAGAAGCTATGAATAAAAATAATATTGATAATTATGCTATTTGTTTAGAAAGATTGCAAGATGCTTATATTGATTTAAATATGAGAACTAAAGAAAACATTACAGATATTATTTCTTTAGCTAAAAACAACGAAATTAATATTGAACAATATTTGCCAGAAAATAAAGTTAGAAAAACAGCTTTTATTTCTTTGATACCTGATGAAATTTCTTTTGATGATAAAGAAAATATGACCAAAATATGTGCGGCTTTAGAAAAATTAAAACTGAATGTTGAAGAATATATTAATTATTTAAAATTTAAACCTTTGTTTAATAAATTCAAACAAATTTACGAGCCTTTATTACCATCGCAAGATAAAAAAACTGAATATAAAGGTTTAAAAGAAATTGAAGATAAAATAGAAGAAAAAGAAAATGAATTAGAAAAATTAAATAAAAAAATATTTAGTGGTCGCCCTGGCTTTTTTGAATTTAAAAATGACAATGATCTAAAACAATTAAAAGTAGAATCAGTTTATAAAGCTAAAGAGTTGTATGATTTATATAAAAAATATGATGAAGAATATTTTAAAGATAAGGTAATGAAGATATTAGATCATACAATGTCAGTATCTGATTTATTAAATTTATATTTTAGTTTTGATTATTTTAAAAAATTAGAAATTCAAAAAGTTTACAATGTAGATAATTACAATGATATTATTAAATATAGTGAAGAATTTGATTTATTTGCAATGAATCCAACCAATGTGATTATTACAGGGATACCTGTTTTTACAGATGTTGATATAGCAAAAATTATATGTAATAAATATCGTTTAAATAATCTAAAATTAACAGAAGCTGATTTGTCAAGCGACAATTTAAAACAATTATTAACTAAAATTTTATTAATTTTGCGTGTTGATAAGATTGAAAATAGTAAAACTTCAATTGATAAAATTTGGTTTATGGTTGAGGTAGAAAAAATAATTAATAAAGAAAAAACAAATGATTTATAAACATGGTAAAACATTTGTTTTTTTGTTTGAAATACTTTGTAATTAAAAACAATAAATTATCAAGGATTTTTATTATAAAATTCATATTAAAAAAGTTTATGTAAAATACAGTGGCAACTTTTCAAACTAAGTAAAAGTAAAAATTATCAAATATTTTAAAATATATAATTTATAGGTTTATTTAAATTTTTCAATTCACATTAAATAATTTAAAAGAATTTAAATATAAATAAAATTGATTTTTATATTAAAAGGTATATAATATTTATTAAGAAAGGAGTAGTTATGGGAAGAGATATTAATGTTCTTAATTTATATAGAAAAATCATAATTTCATTATTATGTATAAATAAGAATACAAAAAATTATAATTTAAAAAATAAATCATCTGAATACTTAAATCATTTTTTAGAGCAATATGAATTATATAACAATAAAGGGGAGTATTCATTAAATAATTTTGAAGAAATTATAAATTTTTGTAACGAATGTTATGATGATAAGGATATTTTTGATTATGCGGAAGATGTTGAATATGGCTTAAAAGAACTTATAGAAATAACTAGTAAGAGAGGAGAAAAATAAAATGGCAAAAGAAACTGAAGGTGGAACATGGATAAATGTAAATGGTAATGAGGAAAAAGGGCATGTAAATATTTATGGAAGTGATCCAAGGGAACCTCATGATAAATCTATACACATTAATATTAATTATGATAAAGAAACTTTTACAATTAATGAAAAAATTGATGGTGAAAAGACTTCTACAGATTGTAGTTGTTATTTAACGACTGCTTGTATGAGACATAAATTAGAACGTTTTGATGATAATTGTGAAGAACTAACTATACTTAGATGGTTTAGAGATAATTTTGTATCAAAAGAAGATATAGATCATTATTATAAAACTGCTCCAATTATTGTAGAAGCTATAAATGAAGAATTAGACAACAATGAAATATATAATTATATTTATGAAAATGTTGTAATAGCTTGTGTAAATGCAATAAAAAAAGGAGATTATGAATTTGCATATGAGAGATATAAAAGTAGTATATTAGCATTAGAAGAACAATTTGCTAGACCTAAACTTGAAAAAAGATTAGCGAAAATATTAAAATTGCAATTAATATATTAACCTTGAAATCTATTGATAGAAATGTATAAGAGAATTTTTACAAGACAAACAATAATTAATTATAAATATAATTTCTAAAGTAATCCCTCTTTTTTATATTTTTATAGTTATATTTTAGACAATAATCAATCTTCCTTTTCTATTATTTTTTCTATTTCAATTCCTAATCTTTCAATAATACCTACTACTAAAGCATTACCCATCATAAAATTTCTTCGTTTATCTGTCATACCTGTATTAGTCCAATTATCTGGAAATCCGTTAATTCTTTCACATTCTATAGGAGTTAGTAATCTAATTTTTTTAGTTAAATAATCTTCAACAATGTGTGTTGTTCTGCTTATTCCTCCTTCACTGGTCAACATTGTTCTTGCTGGAGCTTCTAGATTATCAGGGCATGGCATAGCACCTTCAGTGTACATATAAGGGTCTCCGTTTGGCTTAACTCTTGGAATTCGTTTGTTTCCTTTTAAATATTGGAATTTTTTTAAAGTTTCTTCTGTTAAAAAGAATTTTTTATCAACTTCATTTTTTTGAATAATATTTTTTAATGGATAAATGTCATTACAATCTTTTTCAACTTTGGAAGTATAGATTTTCCCATTTATCATTATACCGGCATTATAAAATTGACATTTAAATTTATTGCTAAGTTCAACTAAATCATTATAATTGTCTTTTGATATGTTAGATGAATTTGTTTTTAATTCTTCCTTTTTTATTGGAAATTGTTTTGCAAAAATCCCTTTATTTAAAACTAATTCTTTTAAATCAATCTTAGCTAAAGATTTAAAATAATTAGTTGATTTGTGATATGCAAATATAAAGATTCTTCTTCGTTTTTGTGGTAAACCGTATTCACCAGCGTTTATTACTCTCCATTGAACAGCATATCCGTTATCCATAAAACTTCTTAATATAATTCCAAAATCTCTACCTCTTTGTTTAGATGGAGATAATAATAATCTATCAACATTTTCCAATAAAACAAAAGGTGGTTTTTTAATCTTTAAAATATCAGCAATTGCCCACCAAAGAACACCTTTTTTTCCTTCAATTCCTTTGCTATTTGAAAGGGTTTGCGCTACAGAGTAATCTTGACATGGAAATCCACCAACTAACAATGAATGATCTGGTATTTCTTTTTTATTTACTTCAAAAATATCAACATTACTGGCATCTTTTTCTTCAAATCTTTTTATATAGCAATTAAAAGCATCTTGAGTTTTTGTAGAAGGTTCCCATTGATTTGCCCATACAAAGTCCCAATTACCGTTTTCTTTAACTTTATTATTTATTAATTCTACTTTATTTAATCCACATCTAAATCCGCCAACGCCTGCAAATAATTCTACAACTGTTTTTTTCATTGTTATACTCCTTTCAGTAATATTTATTAAAACAACTGTCTATGTTGTTAAAAATGATTAATTATATTATAATATAATTAAGAAAAAAGATCAACTTTTCATATTCAATTTAATATAAATTTTTGAAAGTTAATTTTTTACTAATAATATTTTACATTAAAGAATTGAAAAAAACAAGATCGAAAGGAGAATTTAATGAAAAAAGGAAGACATTATTCAAGAGAAGAAATAGAAGTTATATCAAAATCAATTATTGGTAAGTCATTTAAAGATATAATATCAATGAATTATTATGTTTTAGATGAATCTGGTGTAAAAAAGGGTTCTTTAGGTAATATCATTGAACAATCTTTATTTGGTATAGAACCTAATCAATATTCTGAACCAGATTTTATTGATGCTGGTATTGAACTAAAGGTTACACCTTATAAAAAAAATAAAGATAATACTCTTTCAGCTAAAGAAAGATTAATTTTAAATATGATTGACTATATGACCGAATATAAAAATCAATTTTATGCAAGTCATTTTTGGTTTAAAAATAATAAATTAGAAATTATTTGGTATTTGCATGAAGATAATAAAGAAAAATTAAATTTTAAGATTACGAATGAAGTTTTGCTTGATTTATCTATAAGTGAAGATTTAAAACAAATAGAAGAAGATTGGAATATTATTATAGAAAAAATAAGAAGCGGTAAAGCACATGAAATTTCTGAGGCCGATACGATGTATCTTGGTGCATGTACTAAAGGTGCTAATGCTAATTCAGTTAGAAAACAGCCGTTTAGTGATATTTTAGCTAAAAACAGGGCTTTTTGTTTTAAAAGTTCATATATGACACAGTTAGTTAGAAAGTATATTGGAGATTATACTACTGTTGAAAAGATTTTATCTAATAATGAGCAAACTTTTAAAGACTTTATTAATAATGTAATAAATAAATATAAAGGAAAAACTCAAAAAGAATTGATGAATAATTTTAATATAGATTCAACTGCTAAAAACTTAAATTCTATTTTAGTAAGTAGAATGTTTGGAGTTAAAGGAAATTTAAGCGAAACAGATGAATTTTTAAAAGCTAATATTATTCCTAGAACAGTAAGAGTAGAAGAAAATGGTAGAATAAAAGAATCAATGCCTTTTCCTGCTTTCAAGTATACAGAAATTGTTAAACAAAGTTGGGAAACATCAGATTTAAAAGAAAAATTAGAATCTACCAAATATATGTTTTTCGTATTTAAAATGAAAAAAGGTGAGTATGTCTTTAACGGAATTAAGCTGTGGAATATGCCTGAATTAATTTTGGAAAATGAAGTTAAAACTATGTGGGAGAAGACTTTTGAAATTATAAAAAATGGCAATATAGTCAAAAAGATTGATGATAATGGATATAGAATAACTAATTTTCCTGGAATGTCTGAAAATAAAGTATGTCATGTTAGACCACATGCACGAGACGCTAAAGATACATTTTCTTTACCGGTTGCAGACAAATTAACAGGACAAAAAGATTATACAAAACATTGTTTTTGGTTGAATAATAATTATTTAGAAGAAATTTTAAAAGAGTTTATATAATAAAATAAATAGTCAAGAGCGCTAGTTCATTTTAACTCTTGACTATTTATTTTATAACAATAATTTAAATTTCAAACAACATTTTTTGTTGTTTGTTTATAAATAACAAGATAAATTAATGTACATCAAATTTTAATAGAAAATGCTATTTGTACATAAAATGAATATTTTAATGTATATTAATAAATTTTTGTAATAAAAATAAATATTTTTGTTTATTAATAATTATTTGTACAGAAATATGTACAATTTTGCAAGTGCAAAATCAGAATTGCCACCTCGAAAGTCATCTGTAAATAAAGAAAAGCAATAAAATAGGTGGCATCATCTTATGCCCATATATGAAAAAGTGTTAGTTTTTTTGATATTTTTTTCGACATTTTTTGACAAAATAATTGACAAAAAAAAATGGTATGCTATAATTATATTGTATTGTAAAGGATATC
>CALVVV010000051.1 GCA_944363995.1 uncultured Bacilli bacterium | reverse complement strand
TATAAAAATCCCTTAAATAATCTTTATATAAATCTATAAATATTTCTGGTTTCAAATTTAATCTTTGTTTAGAAAAAAGCCTGTTTACTTATACTAATTTTATAAGTATTGTTCTTATGTTTTAAATATTCATTTAATTCCATGCTTGTTGACCTTCCTTTTTGAAAAATTAGATACCATACATAATCTTTAAAATTCATTTTTCTATTTCTAGTGAAACTTTTTTGAGTATTTTTATAAATTTCACAATTTTCACATTTCATTATAATGTTTTTTAAACTTCTTTCTATTCTTTTATATGACATATGATACCACTAATTATTATACCAAATTTTTCTTAAGTTGACAGCATTGCGGTGGTGTGAGAGGGACAAATTTACAAACTATTGTAAATTTTCTCTACTCGATTTAAATAATTTTATTTATTTTACATATTTTTGCATATTTTACATATTTTTGCATATTTTATATTTGACAAGTAATATTATTTGTGATATATTATTTGTACCGAAAGCAAGTTGCTTTGTCAGGTCTATAACTGATGTATGATTTTTAATTTAGTGCTAAGCACCATCTCAGTTAGGAATTAGGAACGCAAGTTCCTTTTTCTTATGGCAAAAATAACTTGATCTCTATAAAACTTGTTGTTGCTGTCATATCAATTCCATCAGTTAAATATAATTCATATTTTTTATGTAGGTAATGTGACATAATATCAGCACTTTGAATACCAAAATTATATTTTGAATTATAATTTCTTACTTTTATTTTAAGTCCATTTTTTAAAATTGGTTTATGAATTATTGAGTAATCATAATTAATAATTCCATTTACTAACTCTTCATATATACTGTCTTTTAAATTATAATATCCATTACTTTTAGTTTTAGAATCATCTATTTTAATATTGAGATATATTGGTTTGGTTATGTCAATTTTTTGATTATTTATTGCATATAATATTATTTCTTTAACAACTCTTTTTTGTGCATAATCAGTGTATCTACCTCGGGCAGATTTATCTTTCATAATTGAATCATAAATTTTTTTATTATTAATAAATACTCCATAATTATATTCGTTTTTTATTAAGTTAAATAGTCGTCTATTGTCTTTAGCTTTTATTTTGGTTGTACCTTTTATTTCAATACAATCATTATTGCAATTATTTTTGTTTTGATTACAATATTTGCATTTAATACTATTAATAGCACTTTTATATTTATTTATAAAATTTATATAATCATCGTTTGAAAAAAAGAATAAACCACCAAATATACATGAATTTTCGTTAGAATTTAATTTTCCTGAATCATCCATTAATATAAATATTTCATTTTTCATAAATTTTCCCCCCACAATCCACATAATATTACATCTTTTATTAGCATATTTTTAATCAAAATATAAATAAAAATTAGTCAACATTGACTAATTATGTTTCATAGATACTATTTTTACTTTGCTTTTTCCTTTTAATACATTTTCACTCCATTTAAATGAAGATGTATCTTTTAAAGCTTCTTTCATACTTATAGTGGATCTTGGTTGTTTAAAGAAGCCTTTAGGAAATTTAGGACTTTCTTTCTTTTCCATACAACCACCTCTTTCATTTCTTATTTATATTATACACTAAATTAAATGAAAAATGTATAAATATTGGTCAATATAGTATCATATTTGTCATAATTTTGTCATTTTTTATTAATACATTTACTTTTTTTGCATATAGGATTGGCATTTTGGGTTGATTTTTAATCAACTATTCATATATTTTTAGAGATTCATCAAATTTATACTCTTTTGTTAAAATATCTGCTAAAAATTCTTTTAATGTATCATCGTTCTTGTAAGTAATTGTATTTAAACATTCATTTAAATATTTTAAAAATTTAATTAAATATGTTGATAAACATGTGTTTGTGTGATAAAATTACAGTAGCTATTATTGAAATATTCTTAAAAATAATAGATGGAAATTTTAATTAAATGAATTTTGCTATATTTTGTATAGCAGATATTTTAGTTGAAAAATATAGGAGGAAAAAATGAAACAATTGTCAATGGAAAAATTAGTAAATTTATGTAAGCAATATGGTTTTATATTTCAAGGAAGTGAAATATATGGTGGTTTAGCTAATACTTGGGATTATGGTCCTCTAGGTGCTAGATTGAAAAATAATATTAAAGATGCATGGCGCAAAAGATTTATTCAGGAACGAAAAAACAGTTATGAATTGGATGCTGATATTTTAATGCATCCAAAAGTTTGGGAAGCATCTGGTCATGTTAGTTCTTTTTCAGATCCTTTACTCGACTGTAAAGAATGTAAAAGTAGACATCGTGCTGATAATTTAATTGATGAATTTGATGTTAATGCTCATGCTGACGGTATGACACAAGAAGAAATGATTAAATATATTAATGAACATAAAGTCCCTTGCCCAAAATGTGGCAAATCAAATTTTACAGATATTAGACAATTTAATTTAATGTTTCAAACATATCGAGGAGTTACTAATGATGCTAAATCAATAGTATATTTAAGACCAGAAAATGCACAAGGAGAATATGTAAATTTTTTAAATGTTCAAAGAAGCATGCGTGCTAAAATACCGTTTTCAATAGGACAAATTGGTAAAGCTTTTAGAAATGAAATAACACCAGGTAATTTTACTTTTAGGACAATTGAATTTGAACAAATGGAATTTCAAACCTTTTGCAAAGAAGGTACAGATTCTGAATTTTATAATCATTTTAAAGAATATGGTAAGAAATTTTTTATAGACTTAGGATTAAAAGAAGAAGATTTGAGATTTCATAATCATGAAAAATTAGCGCATTATGCAAAAGATGCTTGTGATATTGAATATAAATTTCCATTTGGTTGGGGAGAGATAAATGGCACACACAATCGAACCAATTATGATTTATCTAGGCATCAAGAATATAGTGGAGAATCTCAAACTTATTTGGATCCTGATACTAATGAAAAATATATACCATATATTATCGAGTCAACTTATGGTTTAGATAGAACATTTTTAGCGGTTATGTTTGCTTCTTATCATGAAGATCAATTAGAAGATGGTACAACTCGTGAAGTATTAAGTTTGAAACCATTTCTTGCTCCTTATAAAATTGCTATTTTACCTTTGATAAAAAAAATACATTCTAACAAGGCTCAAGAAATATATACTTATTTATCTAAATACTTTATGGTTAATTATGATGAAACTGGCAATATAGGTAAAAGGTATCGAAGAAATGATGTTATTGGAACACCTTTTTGTATCACTATTGATGATGAAACTATTAATAATGACACCGTGACCTTAAGAGATAGAGATACTATGGAACAAATAACTATTAAATTAGATGAAGTAGTAGATTACGTAAATAAAAAAATAAAATTTTAATAAAGACAAAATATAAACTTCATTTTGTCTTTTAAATTATATAAATGTAGAAAGAAGTTGTTTATGTCAATATATATACATATTCCTTTTTGTAAGAGTATTTGTTCATATTGTGATTTTTGTAAGTTTTATTATAATTCTAATTGGGTAGATAATTATTTAGATTCTTTAGAAAAAGAAATCAAATTAAATTATAATGGTGAAATAATTAATACTATTTATATTGGCGGTGGAACGCCAACATGTTTAAATTTGAATCAATTAGAAAAATTATTAAAACTAACTAATTTATTTAATAAAAAAATAGCAGAATTTACTGTAGAAACGAATGTTGATTTATCATTAGATAAAATTAAACTATTAAAAAAATATGGTGTTAATAGAATAAGTGTTGGTATCCAAACGGTAAATACTAAATATTTAAAGTTCTTAAATAGATATCATACGAAAGAAGATATTGTTAATTTAATTAATTTATTAAAACAATATAAATTCAACATAAATGTTGATTTAATGTATGGATTTCCTAATCAAACAATAAAAGATTTAGAAATTGATTTAGATTTTATATTAAGTTTAGATGTTGTTCATATTTCTACTTATTCATTAATTATTGAGCCACATACAAAGTTATATATTGATAATATTTCTAGTATTGATGATGATTTAGACTATAAGATGTATAAACTAATTAAAAAAAAATTAAATAAATATCATCATTATGAAATAAGTAACTTTGCTAAAAAAAATTATGAATCTAAACATAATTTGACTTATTGGAACAATTTAAATTATTATGGTTTTGGAATTGGTGCATCTGGATATATCAATGATATTAGATATACTAATACAAAATCATATAGCAATTATATAAATGGTAATTTTGTATTTGAAAGTCAAAAACTATCTAAAAAAGAAACAATTGAAAATGAGTTTATTTTAGGCCTTAGAAAATTAGAAGGAATCAATGTTTTATCATTCCAAAAAAAATATGATGTTAATCTTTTAAATATGTTGATAATAAAACAATTATTAGAAGAAAAACAATTATTATTAAAAAATAATTGGATAAAAATTAATCCAAAATATATTTATGTTTCTAATAGTATTTTAGTTAATTTTATTGACTTAAATTTTTAATTATGATAAAGTTTAAAATGGTGATAGTGTGACTAAATGGGATAAAGAATATATTAAATTGTGCAAGAAGATATTGAAAGACGGAGTTGAAGTTTCTAATAGAACTGGTATTAATACAATTAAAATACCTAGTTATCATTTAAAATTTGATTTATCAAAAGAATTTCCCGTTATAACAACTAAACAATTATATTTTAGACAGGCAATTTTAGAAATACTTTGGATTTATCAAGCACAATCTAATGATGTTAGATGGTTACAAGAAAGAAATGTTCATATTTGGGATGAATGGCAAATTGATAGTGAAGGATACTGGAAGGCGCATCAAAGAGTGTTAGAAAATGGTAAAGTAGTTGAAAAAGATATTGTAAAAAAATTTGATTTAGAATATGCCTACACAATAGGGACTGCTTATGGTTATATTGTTAATAGGTATAAACTAATTGATAAACTAATAGACACAATAAAAAATAATCCAAATGATCGAAGGATGATTATGTCACTGTGGCAAGATGAATATTTAGATACAGCAGTACTTCCTAGTTGTGTATGGTCTAGTGAATGGGATGTAACTGATGGTAAATTAAATCTATGGGTTCATCAAAGAAGTTGTGATGTTCCATTAGGTTTACCATTTAATGTAACGCAGTATGCAGTATTATTATCTTTAATTGCCCATGTATGTGATTTAAAACCTGGTACAATTGATTGGAGCATAAAAGATGCTCATATATATGTAAACCAAATAGAAGGAATCAAAGAACAAATAACACGTTTTGAAACTTTAAAAGATATTAAAGCCCCATCATTATGGATTAATCCTAATATAAATGATTTTTATAAATTTGATAATTCTAAAGATTGTAATGATATTAAAATAGTTGGTTATGAGCATTATGGACCAATTAAATTTGAAATATCACAGTAAGGAGTTTTTATGATTAATATAATAGCAGCAATAGGTAAAAATAATGAATTAGGCTTAAATAATAATTTGATATGGCATTTACCTAATGATTTAAAATATTTTAAAGAAAAAACAATGAATCAAACTATAGTTATGGGGTATAATACGTTCGTATCGTTAGGTCGAATTTTACCTAATAGAAAACATGTTGTTTTATCTTATGTCAAAATCAGATTACCTTTAGATGTAATTCAATTCAATAATTTAGAAGATTTAAATAATTATATAAAAGATAAAGATATTTTTATAATTGGTGGGGCATCTATGTATAAACAATTTATTGATAAGGCTGATAAATTATATTTAACAGAAATAGATGATACACATGAAGCAGATGTTTATTTTCCTAATTTTGATAAAAATTTATTTGATAAAAAAATATTAGGCGCTAATAGTGATAATGGCATTAATTATACTTTTACACTATATGAAAGGAAATAGTTATGCGTGGTAAAATAATAGTAATAGAAGGAACTGATTGTTCTGGAAAAGAAACGCAAAGTAAAAAATTAATTGAAAAATATGATAATCTTAAATATTTTGCATTTCCTAATTATAATTCGCCAACAGGTAAAATAATAGGTGGACCTTATTTAGGTAAATCATACATATGCGATGGTTGGTTTAGTGAAGGTGCAGCCAATGTAGATTTTAAAATTGCTTCTTTATATTACGCAGCCGATCGTAAATATAATATTGGTAAAATTAATGAAATGTTGGATAATGGATACAATGTTATATTAGATCGATATGTATATTCAAATATGGCTCACCAAGTAGGGAAAATAGATGATGAGAAAGAAAGAAAAAAAGCATATAAATGGATTGAAAAATTAGAATTTGATTTTTTAGAATTACCAAAACCAGATATTAAAATATTTTTATATGTTCCAGTAGAAGTATCAATGGAAATAAGAAAAAATAGAGCCGAAGCTTTTGATCAACACGAATCTAATACAGAATATTTAAAACATGCAGAAAAAGCTTATTTAGAATTAGTTTCATTATATGACTTTATTAAAATAGATTGTACTATTAATAATAATATGAAATCAGTAGAAGAAATAAATAAAGAAATTTGTAAATATTTAGAAAAAGTTTTGTAAAGTAAAACTTTTTTTCATATTCTTTAATAAGGTGGTAAAATGAATATAATTTCGCATAGAGGATCAAACATAAGTAAATATCAAAAAAATACAAAACATGCCTTATTAACAGCAATTAATTTAGATTTTATTTCTGGTATTGAATTTGATATTAGAATAACTAAAGATAAAAAAATAGTAATAATTCATGATCCAATAATTAATTTAGTTAGTAATGGTAGTGGCTTGGTTAAAAAATTAACATATAAAAAATTATTAAAATATAACTTTGGCACAAAAGAAAATCCAAGTAAAATATGTACTTTAGAAGAATTATTAGATAATATAAAAAATAACAAAAAAATATTAATAGAATTAAAAGATGAAAGTAATGATTATAAGCAATTTGTCGATATTGTTTATAATATAATAAAAAAATATCAATTAAATATTTATATTGCTAGTTTTAATTATGAATTAATTAAATATTTTAGTAAAAAATATAATAAATGTGGCTTAATTATAGGAAATGGCATAAATTTAAACAAAAAATATAATAATTTTGATTATAATATTTTATCTTATAAATATCGAAAAATATATAATAAAAAAGAAACGTTTTTATGGACAATTAATGATAAAAAAGAAGATTTAGAAAAATATAATATAATTACTGATAAACCTTATTTATTTAAAAACTAATTGCTCAGCTGATTTATAAATTTAGTTTTGGATTATTAATATTTAAGTTATTATTGATAAATAGCAATAACTTTTTATTTATATGTTGAAACAATCATATTTACAAATAAAAAATTATATGTTAAAATTTTATTAGATGGAATGGAATAAAGAAATGAAGTTAGTTTTAAAGAAATATAAAGGATTTACATTAATCGAATTATTAGCTGTAATAATAATACTTGCAATTGTCGCATTAATTACTATACCAATAATATTAAATGTTATTAACGATGCTCGTATATCATCGGGAAATTCAGAAGCAAGTATGATTTTAAGTGGTATTAATAGCTATTGCGCAACATCAGCGATAAAAGAAAAGCTAGATGGAACTGTAGATATATGTGCCGACGGAGTAACTATTGAAGAAGTATCACAAATGGTAAATTTAGGGAATGCTACAGTTAATAAAGTAACTTATAGTGATGGTAAAGTAACTAATCTTATAGTAGAAAGTAATAATCATACATTTACATTATGTGGTACTGAAAATTTTGTGGTAGATGATGAAAAATGTTTAATAGAAAATTCAAATATCCTTTTAAAAGATATCAATTATAAAGATGATAATTATTTATTTTCTGGAGAGGTATATTATTTGAATCCTTATGATTTGGACATGCTATGTCAAAATGGAAGTACTAATGCGAGCGAAAATAAAAATGAATGTATGACATGGTATGAAATTAGTGAAGATGACAAATATGTAACGTTAATATTAAACTCTAATTTAGGAGATTCGATTGAAGAAACAAACCCAATTTCTGAAACAGCAATTTCATATTTAAATACACTTACTAGTAATTGGGATTCGCGTCTATCTTTTCCAAATAATACGATAATTGATGGATATGATTTTTCTAATGCTAAAGCAAGAATTTTAAGTGCTTATGAAATAGAAAAAAACTAGGTCAAATTAAAACCTAGTTTTTTAAAATCTAACAACTTTCAT
>CALVVV010000050.1 GCA_944363995.1 uncultured Bacilli bacterium | reverse complement strand
ATTATATAAAAGCAAATGATATAATTAAACTACAAATGCCTATTGATCTAAATATTGCATATGCAGAATATCAACATTAGTCATAAAGTTGAACACAACTTAATATTAAAACAGAGAAGGAGAAAAAAATGGAAAATGTAAAATTAATGAATATGTGCAAAATTATTGATTCAACTACAAAAAAAGTATTAGTACAAGAAAGAATAAAAAGCTGGAAAGGCGTTGCTTTTCCAGGAGGAAAAATAGAACTAGGAGAAAGTATTGTTCCTTCAGTTAAAAGAGAAGTATATGAAGAAACAGGATTAAAATTAAATTCTGTTAGAATATGCGGAGTCAAAGATTGGTATGATAAAAAAGAAAAAGAAAGACAATTAATTATTTTATTTACATCAGATGATTATAGTGGTGATATTATTTCGGAAACGTCGGAAGGTAAAATATATTGGATAGATGAAGATGAATTAAAAAATACAAAACTTGCAGATGATTTTGATAAGTTATTAGAAGTCTTTAAAAATGAAGAAATTAACGAAATGGTATATGAAGAAAATGAAAATCAAGATGAAAAATTAAGATGGGATTTAAAATTATACTAAAAAACAATTAGGGGGGAGAAAAAAGTTCATGAGAATTGCAGTTGAAGGAATGGATGGCAGTGGAAAAACAACACTTTCAAAAATATTAGCCGATAGATTAGGATATGAATATGTTCATAAGCCGTTTAAGTTTTTATTTGAAACTTTAAATATAAATGAGTCGCAACTTAAAGATTTAGAATGGAAACTTTATGAAACTGAAGATGAAGCACTTTTAACACTATTCTATGGTTTGGGATTATTATATGGAACAAGATGTGATTCAAATCAAAATATCATTTATGATAGACATTTTGTATCAAATTATTATTGGCATGGTAATGCGGAAACGATGTCACTTCATCGAGAATTAATAAAATTGTGTGGGGAACCGGATTTAACAGTTCTATTAAAAGCAAGTGTGTCTACAAGAATGAGTAGAATTCATAATCGTAATTGTCAAGATAAAGATTTATCTAATTGTGCAATGTATGATGATGGTTATGATAAGATGGAACAATTTTTACAAAATAGTGGTTTTAATTATATAGTAATTGATACTGAACATTTATCTCCAGAAGAAATAGCAGATATTGTAATAAAGAACATAGATCTAAATAAACAAAAAAAGTTGATAAAAGAAAGGAAGTAGGAAAATGAGAGGACAATTATCATTTATTGAAGTAGAACCAAAGCATGTTTTGATGAGTTTGAGAGAGGAATATTATGATGCAATGTTAGAGGGGAGAAAACATTACGAGTATAGAACAAGATATTTAAAAGAAGAAAGTGAAGCATATATTTATATTTCAAAAACAAAAAAAAGCATAGTTGCTAAAATCAAGTTTGGAGAACCAATAATTGCTGATGCAAATACTATTGCCTTGATTGCTGAACAAGAAGAACCAGGAAGTTATAATGGTATGATGGAATATTTATGTAACAATATTGGTTATGCAATCCCAGTAGAAGAAATCATTCCTATAGAAGAAGTTTCATTAAGCGAATTACAACAACAATTTCCAAATTTTGTAGTTCCACAATCTTACTATCTTTTAGATAAAAAACCAGAGTTGTTATCTTTTTTAGATTCAAGAGAAAGAGCTAAATCATGCGTGAGAAAGAGATAATATTAAAACATTTTAATGATATATCAACAAAATATGATGAAAATAATAAAAAATTATATTGGAAATTGGCTGACGACTTATTGTGGGAGATTATAAAAAAATATATTCCTAGAAATAAATCAATTACATTTTTAGAATTGGGTGCTGGTACAGGTGAATGGGCTTATAAAATTTTGAAAGAATTTGATAATACGAGATGCGTATTAGTGGATTTTTCTGATAATATGTTATCTCAAGCTGAATTAAAATTAGAAAAATTTAAAGATCGTGTCAAAATTATTAACTCTGATATTAAAAATTTAAAGCTTGATGAACAGTTTGATATTATTTTAAATATATATGTATTACCTTTTTTTGATAGTGCTGATAAATTGATTGAAATTGTATATTCACATTTGAAAAGCAAAGGAATATCTATTTCTGTTGGTGAAAATTTTTATAATGGATTAGCTTTAAATATATTGAAAGGAAATACTAGTGAAGTAAAAAATGTAGTAGAAAAAGAAATAGGTACATTATCTCGATATGTTCCCCAATTGCATTTTAATAAAATAGATGAATTAGAAAAAATTCATAAAAATCATGATATTATGCCGATTTTTAAATGTGGTTATCCTGTTGTTTCATTAATTGGAGTTGAGGAAGCATTAACTCCAAATAAAAATACAATAAGTAAGATTTTAGTAGATAATTACGATTATATATTTAATATTGAAATGCAATATATACAAAATGAAGATTTATGTAATCGTGGTAAATATATTTGTATAGTAGGGGTGAAAATATGAAAAAAGTAGCAGTGTTAAAAGAGACAATTAATGGTGAAAATAGAGTTATTTTATTACCAAAAGATATTGAAGATTTAGCAAAAAAATATGAAGTGTATGTAGAAAAAGGTGCAGGAGAAGCTCTTGGTTTTTCAGATAATGAATATAAAAAACACGGAGCAATAATAAAGGATAAAGAATATTGTTGGACTAATAGTGATTTTATTATAAAATATAAAGGACCAACACAAGAAGAATATAAATATTTAAACGAAAATACGAAAATGTCTGCAATATTTCATGCCGAAGGGAATTATGAACTATTAAAAGAATTACAAAAAAAGAAAGTAACAGCATATACTTATGAATTTATAGAAACCGCCGATGGATATTTTCCTATGGCATATCCCGGTGGGGAAATTGCTGGAAAAATGGCTATAATGTATGCTAATTTTTATCAACAAAAACAATATGGTGGCACAGGTAAAGCGTTATTTCAAATTCGTGGAGCATCCAAGTCAAAAATTGCAGTAATTGGTTATGGAAATGTCGGCGGTGCGGCAATAAAACTTGCTTCAGAATTAGGTAATGAAGTTTATGTATTTGGTAGTAATATTAATAAATTAAAGAAAATGAGCGTTTATATGGATGAGAATATTCATTGTTTAGAATCGACTGAAGAAAATTTAAAGAAAATTTTGCCAGAAATGGATGCTATTATAGGTGCTATTCTTATTTCAACATATGACACTGAACCTATTATAACAAAAGAAATATTTAATTCCTTAAAAGCTGGCACAGTAGTAATTGATGTAACTTGCGGATATGGTAGTGGATATATTCCAAGTATTGATAAATATACTACTTTAAATGATCCAATATATGTATCGGATAACGGAGTTGTATGTTGTAAAATTGATAATTTACCATCTGCATATCCTAAATCTACTACAGAAGCATATTCATCAAATGCAAAAGAATGGATAATAAAGATATTAGATAATGAATTACAAGGAAAAGAAAATTCTGAAGTTGTAAGAGGAAAAATATTTGATAAAGGAAAGATTAGCCATCAAGTAATAAAAGAGCATTGGGATTATTATGAAAAAAATAACATATAAAGAAAGAGCAACATTTTATATACAAGAAGTAAAAAAAGATTATAAAAAAATTAAACTATTAAAGGCAATCAAAGACAAATATGATATTACTTCTATGGCTCTATGCCCTTGTGCAAGCGGAGTATATTTAAGAGAATGTTCAGAAATTTTTAAAGAATCATATTTTATAGATATTGAAAAAACAATGATAAATATTATTAATAATCAAAAAGAACAACAAAGTATAAAAAATGTTAAAACATATATCTGTGATATGAAAAATATAAATGAATTAAAAATCAAATGTGATTGTATTTTTGCTTTAGATCAAGGAATACAATACTTAAATTATTCTAATTTAAAAAATTTTTTAGAAAATAGTTATTCAGTAACAAAATATATTGTTTTAGAACTATTTGACTTTAATTTGGGAAAAACATTAACATACTATGATTCAAAAGTTGAAGATAATAAATTTTATTTTTCTAAACAGTTTACATTTAATGACTTAAATATTAAAAGATATAATAAGCATATACATCATAAGACTCATATTGAATTTTGGTATCAATATTTTAATAAAGATAATTTGCTTTTTGAAACAAATTTTAAATTATATAATTACGAATATAATATGATTAAAAAAATTGTAGATAAAAGTAATAAGTTTGTAATACAAGAAAAAATAGAAGATGAAAATGGTACTTATATTATTGTTTTAAAACGAATTTCTAATAAAAAATAGAAAGGAATATATCAAAATAGTTTAATAGAACTATGAGATTAATTATGTGAATATGAATTTTGATAAGATAGACAAAGAAGAATACAAAAAACAGTTAAAATATTTTAATGATTACTATGGTTCTCCGTTTAGAGAAGGTCAAGGAACAGAAGAAATTTTAGAATTAATAAATAAATATGCTTGTAATGGTACACTAATTGATTTTGGTAGTGGTAGTAATATTTATTTTTGGTTACTTGCGTTTAAAAATATTGAAAAAGTACTTTGTGTAGATATTTCTAAAGAGGCGTTTTTTCTTAATGAACAAATTAGGAGGAAAGAGTTATATCCTAATAGTTGTGAATATGCAATAAAAAAATATGATAAAAATTTTGATGACACTCTTAAAATTCGTGTAGATTATTTAATTTGTGATGTTTTGCATTCATCTATTAATAATACCATTAAATATAACAATGTATCGCAATTTGGATTGTTAGGATTATGTAGAAGTGAAAAGGAATATATAAGTAATTTAAAAAAACTTTATAATTTATTAGAGAAAGATGGAACATTATTAGGGGCTAATTGGTGCTTTTCTGAATCATATAGTAAAATGATGGGCTTTAATAATAATTATCTATCAGAAAAAATGATACAAGGTTTCAGTAAAAAACAAAATTGTAAAATCTTAGTTGTGAAAAAAGTTCCAATCGCAAATGACCCAAATTATGATTCTGTGCTTATATATGCAATAAAGCATGAGTAACTATTCGAATTTAGATTTGCAACAATTAAGGTTATATAACAATGGATTAATAGATAAGTTTGAAAGTGCTGATATGTGTGTTGAATCATTAATTGGAATACAATGCCAATATCAAAACTACGCATTAATATCTATATATAATAGAACCAACTATAAATGTAATATTTTTAGTAATAACAATTTAATTAAAAGTTGGGGGCAAAGAACAACATTACATATATATCATAAAAATGATTACAATTTAATTTCAGATTTGTATCGTCAAAGTGATAATTGGGTGTATAAATATGCTAAACAATTAAAAATAGATTATAGTAAATACTTAAATTCAATTACTGATTTTTTTTATGAAAATAATAAAAAAACAATAGAAAAATCAGAGATTCAAAATATTATACCAAAATACAAATCAAAAGAGATAATGGCATGGAGTGGTTTACTAATTTTAGCTACTTGTCATAAAGTGCTATATGGAATTCTTAATGAAGAAGATAAAAAATTATACAAACAAAATGATATTGTTGATAGTAAGAAAATAAATTCTGATTTAATTTATAGATATTTTAAATATTATGGACCGGCAACAAGACAGGATTTCTTACATTGGTCAGGATTAAAATATAAGGAAATTAAAGAAGATTTAGATAAGTATATCAAAAAAGCAAAATATCTATCTATTGACAAAAAAAAATATTATTATGAATCATTACCAGATAGTAAAGAAGTTAAAATAAGTTATCCAATTATTCTTGGTAAGTTTGATCCACTATTAATAAGTTATTCTAATAAGGAATGGATACTAAATGGAAAAAATAAAACTCTAATTTGGAAAGCAGCAGGGCAAATCGAAGGCGCGATATTGTTTTCTAAAGGATTGAAAGGAACATGGCACTATAGTTTGAAAGGAAATAAGATAATTTTTGAAATAAACGAAATTTCCCCTCTTACAAAAGGAGAAAAAAACAGATTAGAAAAAAAGTTTGTTAAAATTGGAAAAGAACTATTTCGGAGAGAAATAGTAACAGTATATCGAGGAGGTAAATAATGAAAAGAGAAGTATTTTATCCACCAATCGGAATTGCTCATGTAACTAATAAACTTAGTGATTTAATTTTGTATAAGTACAAAAATCAAAAAAAGATAATAATAAACACATCGGCACAACCTAATAGTAGTCCGCATCTAGGAACGATAACAACACTTATGACAGCTTTTGCATTAGCGAGTAAAATTAGAGATGATTTGAAAGTAGAAACGGAAGTTCAATTTGATGAATTGGAAAATAGTCCAGCAGAAACAATAGAATATAAGGAAGAAATTTATTATAAAGATCAACGACATAGTTTTTATCAACAAGAATCTAAAGAACAGATTAATATGAAAAGATTTAATGAGATTTTAGAAAAATTATCAGTTTTGGCTAATATTCCTTATTCTGTAAGAAGTTATAATGAATTTCAAAAAAATAGATATATAAGAAAATCACTTATTAATATTGTAAATGACAAAGAATATTTTAAAGAACTTTTATTTCCGTCAGCATCAGATTTACATATTAGGACAATATGTCCAACGTGTGGTCTTGGTAAAAAAACTATAAAAAGATTAGAAGAAAAACATAATAAGAATGAGTTAATTTTGAAAGGATATTGTCCAATCCATGGTTTATATGAGATAAAAGTTACAGAAGAAAATGAAGAATATGTGGATATAAATACTCAATTTAGAGATTTAACTAAAGGGGTAGCGATGCTAGAGGAAGATAAGAAAAATAACACTTTAACAGTTATGTTAGATGGTGGAGATTGGTCTGGCATTTGGGCTCAGCGAATGCATACTGAAGGGCTTGTTAGATTAGGTTTTAATGAATTTCCAATAAGATTTTTCGCACCAGTTATTTTAGATTGGTCTGGTGCTAAGTTCTCTAAAAGTTTATATTTAAAAAATGATGCCTATAAAGATATTAATGGAGCATTTATTAATTATGATAGTTTTATAAAATGTTATGGAGATAAAGGAATAGATATATTGTGGAAAGAAGTAAATAATTGGGTAGAAGATCCTAAAAAATTTTTTAGGAATTATTCAGTAGATTATTTTCAAATGATTATGGAGGAAAATAATAATGAATGATATTTTAGGAATACATTATTTATTAGACTTTTATGATTGTAATAATGACTACTTAGTATCAGTTTCTAAAATAAAAGAAGTGATGATAGAAGCTGGGAAAATTGGAAATTTTAATGTTGTAAAAAGTTGTTTTCATCAATTTAAACCATATGGTGTTAGTGGTGTATTAGTATTAAAAGAATCTCATTTTACAATTCATACATGGCCAGAATATCAATATGCAGCTATCGATATATTCTTATGTGATACAAATATTAATATTGAGAATGAGGTAAAATATTTGTGTGATATTTTTTCAACCAATAATTATAAAATGAGAACAATTAATCGTGGAGTCATCCCAATTACAACTTAAACGTTAAATAAAATATAAAGTGCACAATTAAGTGCATTACGAACCAAAATGTGTATTTTCATAAGAAAAATGCACTCTAAGAAAAAGCAAGATTAATTCTTGCTTTTTTCATATTTATTTAAATTTATAATAAAATTAAATGGGAGGTAAATATGAAAGAAATAATTAAAGAATTGAAATTAATAATTAATAAAGAATTATATCAAAAAAAATAATTAGCTTTGATGAATTAAAAATTATAAATGAAGAAATAATAAAGGAGACAAAAAATGAATGTACTTCAAACTAGAAGTGAACTGTTATTTGGTAAAACTATATTTGATATGAATTTGAATGTAGGTTATTATGCAAGAGTGTCTACAGATAAAGATGATCAGTTAAATAGTTTGGAAAATCAATCTAATTATTTTAGAGAAATGATAAATGAGAATAAAAAATGGAATTTAGTTGGTGAATATATTGATGAAGGTATAAGTGGCACAAGTGTTAAAAATAGAGATAATTTTTTAAGGATGATAGAAGACTCAAAACAAGGTAAATTAGATTTAATTGTAACGAAAGAAATATCTAGGTTCTCTCGTAATGTAGTAGATAGCATAAAATATACAGAAGAACTTCTTAATAATGGTACCGTAGTCTTTTTTATAAGTGATAATATAAATTTATTCAAAAAATGAGGAGTATCCAAAATTAGAAATGAAAGTTAAAGTGAAAAATTGTAGGCTTAAAAGTGAAGAGGATAATATTAACAATGTAATTTATAATAATGATACCAGTAATTATAAAGATATAACTTACAATAAGAAAGATGAAACTATTAAATTATTTGATAAATTTGATAAGTATATTAT
>CALVVV010000049.1 GCA_944363995.1 uncultured Bacilli bacterium | reverse complement strand
TTAATAATCATGCTTTTTTTAGCCATAATCTCCTCCTATTTTTTAAATGGCATTCCAAAACCTTTTAATAGATCATGGGCTTCTTCATTAGTTTTTGCAGTTGTTACAAAAACGATATCCATACCTCTTACTTTAACTACATCATCATAATTAATTTCAGAGAATATTAATTGTTCGGTTAAACCTAATGTATAATTACCACGTCCATCAAATGATTTATTAGATAAACCTCTAAAATCTCTAACTCGTGGTAATGTTATACTAATTAATTTATCTAAAAAGTTATACATTTTTTCGCCACGTAAAGTTACCTTACAACCAATTGCTTGACCAGCTCTTAATTTAAAACCTGCAATTGCTTTTTTAGCTTTTGTAGCTACTGGTTTTTGACCGGTAATAATGCTCAAATCTTTCATAGCTGCTTCTAACATTTTACTATTATGTGAAGCATCACCAACTCCAATATTAACTACGATTTTATCTAATTTTGGAACTTCCATAATACTTTTATAATTATATTTATCTTTTAAACTTTTAATAATTTCATTATTATATTTTTCTCTTAGGCGGTTCATAATACCCTCCTTCCTTAATCAAGATTTTCGTTAGATTTTTTACTTACTCTAACCTTTTTTCCTGCTTTATTGGTAGTATGGCCTATACGAGTAGGTTTTTTGGTTTTTGGGTCTATTATCATAACGTTTGAAGCGTGAATAGGTGCTTCTTTTTCAACAATTGACCCTGATTGTTGTCCATTTGGTTTAATATGTTTTTTTATCATATTTGCGCCTTCAACAACAACTTTATTTTTATCTTTTAAAACACTGATGATAGTTCCTTCTTTACCTTTACTCTTTCCGGCGATAACTACTACTTTATCTCCTGTTTTTAATTTCATAGTACCCTCCTATAACACTTCTTTAGCTAGTGATACAATTTTCATAAAATCTTTATCACGTAATTCACGTGCTACTGGACCAAAAACACGAGTTCCTACTGGACTTTTGTCATCTTTGATAATAACACAAGCATTATCATCAAATTTAATATATGAACCATCTTCGCGTCTTAATCCTCTTCTACTTCTAACGATAACAGCTTTTATTACTTTACCTTTAGCAACTGTTCCATTAGGAGTAGCATTTTTTACTGTTCCAACAACTATATCACCAATATTTCCTGTCTTAACTTTACTACCGCCTAAAACTCTTATTACAGATATTTCTCTAGCACCTGAGTTATCAGCGACTTTAAGACGACTTTCTTGTTGAATCATAATTAATCCTCCTTATATTTACAATTATAAAATAATTGCTTTTTCTACCACTTCTACTAAACAATAACGTTTAGTTTTTGATAATGGTCTAGTTTCCCTAATACGAACAGTGTCACCAACGACTGCTTCGTTTTTTGGATCATGAGCTGTATATTTTTTAGAATATTTAACTCTTTTTCCATATTTACTATCTTTTTTATGGGTTTCAACTAATACTGTGATTGTTTTATCACAAGCATTGCTAACAACTTTACCAATTAATTCATGTTTATTCATAGTACCTCCTAGTTATTTAGTTCGCGTTCTTTGATGATAGTTTTCATCTTTGCGACTAACTTTCTTAATTCTCTAATTCTTGAAGGTTTTTCAAGATTTCCGGTTGCTTGGCGAAAACGTAAATTAAATAATTCTTCTTTATATTCTTCGATTTTTTTGTTTAATTCTTCTGTTGACATTTCTCTAATATCTTTAGTTTTCACTATTTTCACCTTCCTTTTTTATAAATTTGCATTTAATTGGTAATTTATGTGCTGCAAGTCTTAATGCTTCTCTAGCAACATCTTCAGAAACACCATTAATTTCAAATAAAATTTTATTTTTCTTAACTACTGCAACCCATAATTCTGGTTGACCTTTACCTTTACCCATACGAGTTTCTAAAGGTATTCTAGTTAATGATAAGTGTGGAAAAATGTTGATATATACTTTTCCTCCACGTTTCATATAACGGGTCATTGCAACACGAGCTGCTTCGATTTGTTGTTGGGTAATCCAAGCACCTTCTTGAGCTTGTAATCCATATTCACCAAAACTTAATTTAGTATTTCCTTTAGCTAATCCATCATAAGGTAATCGATGTGGACGACGATATTTAGTTCTTTTTGGTATTACGGCCATCTTTATTACCTCCCTTATTAGCTGAATTTAAAATTTCACCTTTATATATCCATACTTTAACACCAATTTTACCATATGTTGTGTTTGCTTCTTTGTGTGCATAGTCTACATCAGCTCTTAAAGTATGTAATGGAATCATTCCTTCTGTATATCCTTCAGTTCTAGCCATATCAGCGCCTCCTAAACGACCTGATACAGAAGTTTTAATTCCTTTTGCTCCCGCTTTCATAACATTTCTAATTGCTCTTTTTTGGGCAATTCTAAATGATACACGGTTTTCTATTTGGTGAGCGATATTTTCAGCTACTAAAGCAGCAACTAAATCAGGTTTTTTTACTTCCATAATTGATATTTGAATATCTTCACCAACTAATTTACTTATTTCTTTTCTTAGTTTTTCAATTTCTTCGCCACCATGGCCTATTACAACACCAGGTTTAGCGGTATTGATAATTACATCGGTCTTTTTAGCAGTTCTTTCAATTAAAACATTGGCAATAGCTGCATCTTTTAATTTTTTATTTAAATATTTACGAATTTTATTGTCATTCAATAAATATTTTGAAAAATCTTTATTATTAGCATACCAAGTAGATTCCCATGTTTTATTGATGCCGATACGAAGTCCAATTGGACTAACTTTTTGACCCATGCTTTTCCCACCTTTCTTTATTTATTATCACTTACAACGATTGTGATATGGCTAGTTCTTTTTTTGATTGGATCAACGTATCCACGCGAACCAAAATTCATTCTTTTCATTACTAAGCCACCATCAACCATTGCTTCTTTTACTTTTAAATCTTCTTGTTTAAGTCCTAAATTATTAGTTGCATTAGCAGTAGCACTAATTAATACTTTTTTTATCAAGCGAGCTGCTTCTTTATTTAAGTTAGATAAAATTATTTCAGCCTCAGCTACACTTTTGCCACGAATTAAATTTATGACTAAACGTGCTTTACGAGGGGCAATTCTTACGTTTTTAGCGATAGCTCTTGCTTCCATTTAATATTCTCCCTTCTTGATAATTATTTTTTTTCTTTATCATCACCGTGTCCACCAAATTTACGTGTTGGTGAGAATTCTCCTAATTTATGTCCAACCATATCTTCTGTTACATAAACAGGAATAAATTCTTTACCATTATGAACAGCAAATGTATGTCCAATAAATTCAGGATAAATTGTTGAACGGCGAGACCATGTTTTAATAACTTCTTTTTTTCCACTTTCGTTAACACTTTTTACTTTTTTCATTAAACTTTCATCAACAAAAGGGCCTTTTTTTAGACTTCTTGCCATCTAATCAATCCTTTCAATTATTTTTTACGGCGACGTACTATAAGTTTGTCGCTATTCTTTTTATTTTTACGAGTTTTATAACCAAGTGCTGGTTTACCCCAAGGTGTAACTGGTCCTTTACGTCCAACTGGTGCACGACCTTCACCACCACCATGTGGATGGTCATTTGGATTCATAACTGAACCGCGAACAGTTGGTTTAATACCCATATGTCTTGTTCTTCCAGCTTTACCAATATTAACTAATTCATGATCTTCATTTCCTACTTCACCTACTGTAGCTCTATTAGTAGCAATTACTTTTCTAACTTCACCACTAGTCAATCTAAGTAAAGCATATTTACCTTCAAAACCTAAAATTTGTACTGAACTACCAGCGGCTCTGGCCATTTGACCACCTTTACCAGCTTTTAATTCAACATTGTGAACCATTGTTCCTTCAGGTATTTTATTAAGTGGTAAGTTGTTACCGATTTTAATATCAGCATTTTCTCCTGATTCAACTTTATCACCAACTTTTAATCCTTTAGGAGCAATTATATATCTTTTTTCGCCATCTGCATAACTGATTAATGCAATGTTTGAAGTTCTGTTTGGATCATATTCGATTGAAGCTACAGTTCCAATAAGATCATCTTTATTTCTTTTGAAATCAATGATACGATATTTTCTTTTTGCTCCACCGCCACGATGTCTAACAGTTATTTTACCTTGGTTATTACGTCCACCTTTTTTTGTCAAGGTGACAGTCAATGATTTTAAAGGAACATTACTTGTAATTTCATCGTTAACTAACTTAGACATTCCACGTGTTCCATTAGTCATTGCTTTAAATGTTTTAACTGCCATAGTTTCCTCCTTATTAGTTTAGTTCAATTGAACTTCCATCTTTTAATTTAACAATAGCTTTTTTCATTCTATTTGTATAACCTGTATATTTACCAACTCTTTTTTTTCTTGGTCTAACATTTACAGTATTTACATTTTCAACTTTAACATTAAAAATCTTTTCAATTGCTTGTTTAATTTGTGTTTTATTAGCTTTTGGATCAACACTAAATGTAATTGTATTTTGATTTTTAGCTAAATCACTTGATTTTTCGGTCATAATAGGGCCTTTAATAATATCTCTATAATTTTGCATTAAACAAGCACCTCCTCTAATTTTTTAACTGCTTCATTTGTAATTACTAATGTATCAGCATAAGTTATATCGTATACATTTAATTCTTCAACAGTTAATACTAATACATTTTTTAAATTTCTGCTACTTAAAATTAAATTATCATTTAAATCTTCAACAACAAATAAAACTTTTTTATCTAATTTTAAATTATCTAAAATTGTTTTAAAATCTTTTGTTTTATTTGATACTTCTAATTTATCAATAACAATTAATTTGCTTTCAATAGCTTTATATGCTAAAGCTGATTTTAAAGCTAAGCGACGTTCTTTACGATTCATTTTGATAGCATAACTTCTTGGATGTGGTCCAAAAACAATACCACCTTTTATCCAGTGTGGAGCTCTAGTTGAACCTTGTCTTGCACGACCTGTTCCTTTTTGTCTCCATGGTTTTCTTCCACCACCAGATACTTCACTTCTTGTTTTTGTATCAGCAGTTCCTTGTCTAAAGTTATTACGAGCCAATCTTAAGGCATCGTATAAAACTGCGTCATTAGGTTCAATTCCCCAAATTTCTTTGTTTAATTTTATGTCGCTAACTTTTTCACCTTTAGTATTAATAATTGATAAGTTTTCCATATTATGCCTCCTCGCTTTCTTTCTCTAAAGCGTCATTTTCATTAGGTGTTAAAGGAGCTTCATTTCCTTCTACTTGATAAGAAATTAATTCTTGTTTTTCGTTAGTTTTGCCATTTGCTTTAACAGCTGATTTAATAATCACTAAACTATTTTTTGCGCCTGGTACATTTCCTTTAACTAATAAACAATTGTTTTCTAAATCAACAGCAATTATTTCTAAGTTTTGAATTGTAACAGTTAATGTTCCCATATGTCCTGGTAATTTTTTTCCTTTAAATACACGCATTGGACGCATAGTTCCCATTGAACCTGGGCTTCTATGGTATTGTGAACCATGCCCCATTGGTCCTCTTGATTGATTGTGTCTTTTAATAACACCTTGGAACCCTTTTCCTTTAGTAGTTCCTGTTACATCAACAATTTCGCCTTCTTCAAAAATATCAACTTTAACTTCTTGACCTAAAGAATAATTGTTGATATCTACACCTTTAATTTCTTTAAAGAAGCGCTTAGGTGTAGTTTTTGCTTTATTGGTATGACCAATAGAAGCTTTTGTCGCTAACTTTTCACGTTTTGTATCAAAACCTAATTGAATAGCTTCATAACCATCGTTTTCTTTAGTTTTAATTTGTGTAACGATATTTGGTTCTACTGAAATAACAGTTACTGGAACTACTTTATTAGCTTTTGTAAATACTTGCGTCATCCCAATTTTACGACCTAAGATTCCTTTCATATTCTCTCCTCCTACATTTTAATTTGAATATCAACACCACTTGGAATATCTAAATGAGTTAAAGCCTCAATAGTTTCCTTACTTGGATTTTTGATATCAATAAGTCTTTTGTGTGTTCTCTTTTCAAATTGTTCACGGCTATCTTTGTATTTGTGAACAGCTCTTAAGATTGTTATTTTTTCGATTTCGGTTGGTAATGGAATTGGTCCCGAAACTTCTCCACCAGTTCTTTTAACTGTTTCTACTATTTTCGCACAAGCTTTATCTAATGATTTGTGTTCAAATGCTTTCAACCTAATACGAATTTTTTCTTTAGACATAATATCCTCCCTTCGCCTATATCTCGTATAGACTTGCTCCGTGTAAATAACCCGATTTACCTTTTAAATTATTTTCAACTTAGCCTGGTGTATCGGCAACCTTGCACATCATCGCAGTCACACATCAAAAATTATACAATAAAATTATATGAAAATCAAGCTTTTTTTTGATTTTTTATCAAAAAATTACAAAGAAAAAGTGATTTTTCGATTTCTCTACTAAACCACTTTATTCTAGTTGTACTATCACCAATATTTTTAGGTTTTATCCCTAGAGAATAAAGCTTGTTTCCTAGTGCTTCTCTTTATACAACCTTAGTCATATAAATCTCAGTTTAAAAGGAATCTGCACGGACGCCATTCGTATTCGACACCGAATTACTATTGAGGTTACCATTGTTGTTCACGTTGCGAACGTTAGACGAACTATATAGCCTTACACCCATATTTGCCTCACCTTGCCACTTTATCGGCAAGGTGCGTATGACTTCGTTTGTACATTTGTTATTTTCCCCACACCGCCCTTTTTGGGAAGGCAGGTGTGGGGATATCTCCCGTATTTTTTACTTTTTATCTCATTTTATATTTTTTTCTGTTTTCCTGTTTATTTTCGTTTCCATTGTAGGTTGTCCTCACTTTTGTTCGGCGCAACTCTTACGAATGGAAACGTTCGGTCATCCTATCCGGAAAGCTGGGGCCACCCCATTCGAGTCATCAGCATAATCGGTACTCCAATCACCCGAAGTACTCACACTGTAGAAAGCTCTATTATTGGTAGAGCTAGCCGCGCGCAACCACCAACGATTTGCACTTCCTTGGTAAGTTTTTACTGCTCCTGAGTAGGAATTTGTAGTTACTCCGTTATTTTTATAATAATCTAATTGTCTTGTTTCAGTTTCAGCACTGTCAGCATTTATAGTATTACTTGTTCCTTCTTTTCCCCATACTTCTTTTGTTGATAGTAAATATAATTTATCAGTTGACGTAAAATTAGAGGATTCTTCACTTCCATGACCTGATACTGAATATGTGCTAATTATAACATTTTTTAAATCACTTGGTAAGGTATTATATATATCGGTATTTACAAAACTATACATTTTCATTAATGGCCATCCTCCTAAATTAGAAGGCCATGATGACATAACATGTTCAGTTATGATATCAACAAATTCTACTACAAAGCCACATGCTGTTTGACTAAATCCTTCGGTTGAACATTCGGACGGAGTTGACATATTGGCTATTCTTACTGTATAAGTTCCGGCATAGTCACCAGTTAATGTTACCTCTTTTTCATCTCCTATTTTATAATAATTAGAAACTGTTCCTGATTTTACTAATGTTGCTATTGTTTCCCATGAATCATCGGCAAATGAATATGGCGATCTTACGGTTATACTTTTCGTGACTGTTACTTTTTTACCATTTCCTCCAGTAGCAGTACAACTTAATGTTTGATTGCCTATAGCTAAACTACTTGTATTACTTGGGGTACATGATATACTTCCACCACTTATTCCATAACTTATATTAAAATAATTACTTACATTATTATTATCTCCTTCTTTTATTTCAACAGTTCCTGTTTTAGCTGTTAAATTTGGAGCATCTTTATCTACTTTTATATTATAATTTCTAGTTGCTGTATTACCAGCTAAATCAGTTGTGGTTATCGTTATAACTGTATTAGTTGTATTATTTGTTATACTTGTTATATTACTACTTGTATTACTATGGCCTGATAAACTATCTGTTCCATCTACAACATTTACAGTTACATTAGTTGTATACCAATTATTACTTCCTAATGTTCCAGTAAAATTAGCGGTTCCTGCGGTTGGTAAAGTTTTATCTAATTTAACATTTATACATTTCTTCTCACTACTACCTAAACTATTATTGGCTATGGCACATAAATAATTATTTCCTTCGTTGGTTATAAATTTAGTATTACTTCCATATAATACTTCTTCATTAGGATCACATTCATTATTCGCGATACAATATTTTATACTTCCACTTCCCGTTATGGTTACTGGTATATTTTCTTTTGACCAACCATTACCATTTACTAAGTTTGTATTATAACTTACATTAATAGTTGGAGTAGTATCATATTTATTACAATTATTATCATATTCAAAAACATATTGATTATTTTCCCATTTATACCAAACACAACCACTTAGTTCTTCATTATTGATAGGATTTACAATCGATGTTTCAAGATATCCTTCATTTTGCATACTATTCAAATATATTCTATTCCATTCAGTTGGATAACCTATTTTATTATTTATACTATAATTATTAGCAGCTGATATTATACTTTTTACTGTTTGATTATATGATTTTTCTCTTGAATTTTCGATAACATTATCAATTACTGGAAAGGTTATTAATGATATTACTGCTAATATTATTAATACACCTATTAATTCGATTAAAGTAAAAGCTTTATTTAGTAAATAACCCCCCCCCCATTTTTGCTATTTGTTAATTTAATCATATTACCTCTCCTATCTTTTAAAATCTATTTTTCATACCATAAAAATTTAACTATATAAGTTTGAATATTTTTATCTTTCTGTTAATTTTTTATTATCTATATATATTGTAGCATAAATAATTAGATAAATAAATAAATTTTTTTAGTTTTTTCAATTATCAAAAAATTACAAAGAAAAAGCGATTTTTCGATTTCTCTACTAAACCACTTTATTCTAGTTGTGTCTTCACCAATATTTTTAGGTTTTATACCTAGAGAATAAAGCTTGTTTCCTAGTGCTTCTCTTTATATAACCTTAGTCATATAAATCTCAGTTTAAAAGGAAACTGCACGGACGCCATTCGTATTCGACACCGAATTACTATTGAGGTTACC
>CALVVV010000048.1 GCA_944363995.1 uncultured Bacilli bacterium | reverse complement strand
TACTGGTTCATCATAGCCATATTCTTCTAATAGCATACCTACACTAATAGGATGTATTATCATAGGTTTATCAGGTTCACTTTTTCTGATTTGCCCCATATGAGCATTTATTGCAAATATTTTTGCTTTCTCTTTTAAATTCATAATTTTGTTTACCTCCAAATACTTTTTAGCAAACTCCCATTTATTCTTTGAAATTGTTTCAACATCTCGTTTAAATTGTTCATACTCTTCATCATAACAGTAATTTTTAGCATAACCATTACCACCATACTTTTTAAGCATATGATTATAAGAACGCTCAACCATTTGGAATAAATCTAAATCTGGGTAATGTTTAGTAGTATAAGAATGAGTTCTTTGCAATACAGAATCAATGCTAGTTGTTCTATCGGCTGATGAAATTATCTTACCATAATCACTTCTAGGTTCATATTCTAATGATGCTCGATGATCTTCTATGGCTTCTTTTATTATTCTTCTTTCATCATCATTAAAAATTTTTTTCATTTTTTCATTTTCATAAAATAATTTAGCAGACAATACTTCGTGATTATCTTTATCTATATGATGTGCTACATCATGAAAAGAAGCAATGACATATACCATATCAAGATTTATATTTGGAAATTGACTAGCAAATCTCAAACTTCTTTTAACGACATACTGAATGTGTTCAATGCCATGACCAGAATCATTATTTTCATATATTGGTAATATTTGTTGTTCAATATAATCTTTTAACTCTCTATTAATTGTTTTCATACAACACCCCCAGACAATAAATCAACTAATAAAATTATACTATATAATTGTTAATTATTCTAGATTTTACCTTGTATTTGTTTAAAAAAAATAAGCAAAGTGATATAATAGAAAACAAATTAAATGAGGTGATATTTGTAATGAAAAAAATGAAAAATATAAATTATAAAAGTTTATTATTAATTTTATTGTTTGTAGTTATTATAATTTTTGGAATATTATCTTATAATGGTTTACTATTTTTTACTAGCGGATTTAACAATTTTGATTTTTTATTATTTAATATTATTGGAGATGCACTATTAGTTGGAATAGTTACTCATATCTCTTCGAAAAATATATCTTTATCTATATCAAAAAAAGAATTTGACAGAAATAATAAAATAAACATTACAATAAATAAATCTAGAAATGAAATTATAAATTATGAAGCCTTTATGAATATATATAAGAATAATGACATTTATTTTGCTATGAGTGAATCAGATAGAAAAATAATCGATTATATTTATAAATTATATGATTGTTTTTTAAATACACTTATGTGTGAAGGAGTAGAAAAACAATTGTTAGATACTTTATTAAATATTCCTTTTTTCTTCAAGTATTATGAGGATGAAAACATTGAGGATAGTTATGAAGAAATAATAAAAAAATTCGATCCAAACAAAAGATTTAATAATATATCTATTTTGAAAGAATTATTGACCAAAGAAGATATCAAGAAATTATCACGTTTTTCTAATATAATTTTAAATTGTAAACACTATGTAATAACGAATTTAAATAATGTTGAAGGATGCCAATTACTTGCTACTTCAGATAACATTGTAGCGTGTAAAATACCATGTTTACCAAATCATACTTATGACGTATTTATGTATTATAACTCTGACCATTGGATAGATTTTATGGCTTTCTCATTTGATTATGATTCAAAAGAGTATGTAACTAATTTATCAGGATTTAAATATACAAATAATGAAGAAAATATGAAACCGGCAAAAATTAATTTAAAAGACTTTATAATAGTAAAATAATGTGCTATAATTCATCTAGTTGATTTAATCCATCTTGGGAGTATAATTTTTCGAATATAGGAAAAGTTATGGCTCCATTTGAATGCAACTTACGGACTGTAAAAAGTTCGTAAGTTTTTATTTTCTAAAATAATTATACTTATGAAAAAGAAAAATATATAGTATAATATTAACAAGAAAAATCTTATAAATTATAAGATGATTAAATCATTTTAAAGTAAGGAGCTATAATAATGGAAACTACTAACCTATCAAAAATTAAAAGAAATAAAATGTTAAATACAATTAATGAAATTAAAAAAAATATCACTGATGAAGAAACACTAACTAATTTATCAATGATAGAAAATGAACTTATCAAAAAGAAATATGGACTTATATGGGAAGAACACGAAGAAAGCATTGATAAAGATTTAGAAACAAAAATACCTACTTTTGAAGAAGAAAATAATAAAAAAATAATATCTAATCTAGTAGATAAGTTTAATTTTTTATTAGAGGGAGATAATCTTCATAGTTTATATCTACTAGAAAAAACACATAAAGAAAAAATAGATATTATATATATAGATCCCCCTTATAACACAGGAAGCCAAGACTTTATTTATAATGATGAATACATTGATTCTGAAAACGAATATAAACATTCAAAATGGTTATCTTTTATGTCTAAAAGATTGAATATAGCAAAAAAATTATTGGATAAGAATGGGATAATATTTATAAGCATAGATGACAATGAATTATATTCGCTTAAACTTTTATGTGACGAAATATTTGGAGATAATAATTATTTAAGTACAATAGTTGTAGAAAGTGGCGAAGTATTTGGAACAAAAGCTGCGCACGTTGACAAGACTTTTGTTAAAGTTAAAGATTATGTATTGATATACGCTAAAGATAAAAAATATATAACAAATAAAAAACCATTATATGATTCTATGAATGAATTATATGATTCACACTATAATACAATTGTTGATCTGAAAGAAATGAAAAAAATAAATTTAATAAATTATTTAAAATCGCAAGAAAAACTTTTGAATAGTATGGATGTTACCATTAATAAACTATCTGCTAAATATATAAATGATATATTAAAAACAAATGAAAAATTTAAAGATTATTTTTACAATAATATAGCAAAAATATTATATACAGATCAACCATTAACAAAAAAACTATCTGATGAGTATATAAATAGTCTAATTTGTGGAAAGTTATATAGATTGGATGATAAACTAATATTTAAAACAAATACAGGAAGCATTAGACTATTACAGTCATACAGTAATTGTTTGCATAAAACAGATGATTATTATAGTGATTTTTGTAGATCATCAATAAGAGGAGATTTATGGAAAAATTTTCATATTGATATGCGAAATATTGATGATGAGGGAAATATAAAATTTAAAAGTGGTAAAAAACCAATAAGATTAATAAAACAATTACTTAAATGGTATAATATCAAAAATGCTACTATTTTAGATTTTTTTGCTGGTTCAGGAACTACTGCTCAAGCTGTCTTAGAATTAAATAAAGAAGATAATGGCAATAGAAATTTTATTCTTTGTACTAATAATGAAAATAATATCTGTGAAAATATAACTTACAAGAGAATAAAAAACGTAATTGAAGGTTATGGAAAATATAAACCATTAAAAGCCAATTTAAAATATTATAAATGTTCCTATATACCGAGAATTAACAATGAAAATGAAAATCTTCACAATAATTTACTAATCAATATTAAAAATCTTATTCAATTAGAAAATGGTATTGAAATAGATGATAATAAAATTAAAATTTATTTAAATGAAGATGAATTAGATAAATTTAGTAAAAATCAAAATGAATTAGATATCTGTGAAAAAGTATATATATCATCAGATATACTCTTAACATCAATACAAGAATCTATATTTAAAAATAATAATATTGAAGTATATATCATACCAGAATATTATTTTGAAGATGAAATTATGGAGGTAATGTAAATGCAAGGAATTAAATTAAAAAAAATTCAACTTGATATAGTTAATAAATTATTAGATGCTACAAGTATTGATACTAAAAAAGAAATATTAGTACAATCCCCTATAAGCTTATTCAATTAAAACTATCCAATAATTATATAAATACAAATTTCAATCATTTTAGGTACAAGAACATAAAAAAAATTTATTTTGTGTTTTTCCCTACTTCTTATTAAAAAGTAACGACTGAAGAAAAACTAAATGGTAAACCTAAACCTACAACCCAAATTCATAGATTTATAGATTTTCCATGAATCAAATTAATTGCGGCATCTACTTCACAAGCTAAAGGTAGAATTGAATGTCTCTTGGAAACTTTACAAGATAGATTAGTTACTGAATTTAAATTAAATAATATTTCAACTATTGAACAAGCTAATTTTTTAACTAAATACATAGAAAAATATAATAAAAAATTTGCAAGCATACTTGAAAATAAAAATAGTAAATTTGTTTCTATTCCATCATATATAGATTAGATATTTTATTATCAAATAAATTAACTAGAATTATAAACAGTGTTGGAACATTTACTATAAATAACAAAAGATTTCAAATAGTTAACAATAACATTTTACCAAGAGTTATTGTTAATGTTTGCATAAATCATAAAATTGGAATTATTGTTGAATATAAAGAAAAAAGGTACAAGATTATTTATATTGATAATGTACCTATTTTTTATTCAAATTTGAATTTTAATAAATTATGCAAAAATCATGAATTAGAAGTAAAAGAATCTGCAACTAATTTATATAGCTATAATTCAAAAGAATTAGCTCTTTTACTAACAACATCATAACATCATTAAAGTTAAAATAATATTACAAATTTTTTCATTTTCTTTTGTTTACTAAAAAACGATTGCCCGCCAGTTTTATTATCTATTATTAATTCTTCCTCTTCTAAAACTTCAATTTTATAACATTTCTTTCTTTAAATAATTCAATAACTTTTTTATACTTTTCTTCCATTTTTCTCACTTTCAAACCTTCTTATTATATAATCATTTAATTTTATATTAATATTTCTTATTTTATTATTTATTAATTCACATATATAAATATTATCATTAGAATCAATAAGCGTATATATATTATCTTCAATTTTATCTATCACAATATATGGTTTAGTTACTTCAAATGAATTATGCAAATACATAGTCTGTTCAAATAAATTAGAATTTAATCCTTGATTTGCATTCATGCCATATAATTCTACTGATTTATATCCTAAATAACCATATTTTAATAAATATTCTGACAACTGATTACCAAACTTTATACCAATCGTTTGTTCTGCTAATTTTAATACTTCTAAATTAATAATATTTCTAGTATAATCGCATTCATTATTTTTTATAAAAATTTCTAAATCATTATTCATAAATTCCATCCTTTAATCATAATTTATGATGCCCTTCTAATTCCATATTTTGTTGATTTATCATATCGGGTTGTTGAGGAAAAAGCTCATCACTTACATTATTAGGTTTAGGAGCTTTTACAACCATAGAATCATATTCTTTTAGTACTTCCATTTTCATACTATTATATGTTTTTAAATCTAATTCACCATCATAGTATAACTGTTCCAATTGCTTATATATAATTCCCTGTTCCTTTCTTAAAGTTGCAGTATCTTTTGAAATTAATCTAGGAACTTTTAATTCATTATCATAAACAAAACCTGCACTTGATGTAATATGAATTCCTAACAATCTTTCAACTTGTGCAATTCTATTTTTATGATCTGTCTCTTGTTCATTTTGAACAACCCATTCATAAGTTTTTTTGGAACTACTCAATATTGTCATGTTAGAACTAATTGAATCTCGGTGGTTAATTAATGCTGCTAATTGTTCTTGATAATTTGATACAGGAATTTGCTGATTCCTAATCATTAAGTCTTCAATTTGTTTTTCTATAGCTCCATATTGTTGTCTTAATTGTTCTAATTGTTTGTTTATATCAGTTAATCTTTCTTGTGGTGTCTTTTCCATTTCTACTTTTGCATCTAATTCATTATTAACACTCTTAATTCTTTCTTGAGCAAATTTCATTAATTCTTGAAATTCTTGATTAGAGATACTTTTAAATGCTGCAAAAACACGATCTTCACCAACTAATTTATGATCTGATGTTATATCTTGTTTTGAAAGCAAAAAATATTGTCTTTGTTGATTATTTTGAAATTTATTAGCATCCCAAGTAACATCACTATAATAACATTGACCATCGATATTAACTTTTAATATTGAATGATCGCCCTCATGTATTTTTTTCTTACCATCTATATTCCATGATGGCATCATTTTTTTAGGATCTTCTGCAATACAAGAAACATCAAAAGATGGTATTCCACATAATTTTAATAGCAACTGCATTGATTTAGAATATCCCTCACATACACAACTTCCATAGACTAAGCCATTTACAGTACCATTAGTTCCCCCTAATTGTCCAACTCTTTTACCTTGTTCTTTATGTGCATAATCATTATCTAGTGCTTCATAATCATATCTTACATTTTCACACATCCATTGATATAAAATTGCATATTTTTGTTTTGTAGTATCAGTAGGCTTAATATATTTAGAGACTATTTCTTGTGCTTTTTTTACGGCTTGTTCCAATTCTTGAGTTTCATATTTGAGTTCATCGCCATGTATTCCTAATCCTACTGATTCACACCAACTAAAGTTTTCTGAATTAGATATTCCTATTTGATTCATAGTAGGCATATATAACACATCTAAATTACAATGAGTACCATTTTGAGATAATTTAGATACAATTTCACATAATTCTTTTTCTTTTAAATATGTTGTATTATCATAAAATGTCAATTGTTCTAAACCATTAATTTTATCTAAACCAACAATTCTATGTAAACTTCTATTAGATATTAGTTCTAGTTGTTTTAAATTTTTCATTTTACTAACATCCAAAAATTGTAATTGTTCTTGCCCTTTTATTATTAATTTTTCTAAATTATCGTATCTATCTATGATACTTTTAAATTGATTGCCATCTAGTTCGGCAATTCCATTAATTGTCAAAGACGTAATATTGGGAAACAAATCAATGTATTCCATTGATTCTTTATCAATGGTGATTTCTCTTACTAATTCAAATTCTTCTTCTAAAAAAGTATTTCTTCTTCTATGAACACTTAAAGCCTTAACCTCATCTGGTTCAGGTATATTATTTTGTCTTCTATAAGTATCAATAGCGTCTCTTATTACTCCACCTAAATTAAAAGGTAATGTTATCATATATAATTTTAACCTCCTTTACAAAACGTTATATTGTTTTTCATATCATTTATTCTATTGTCCTATATCAAATATATTTTAAATAAAATTCAATGTGTTAAAACATCATCTTTTTATTAAATTTATTATTAGTTCTTTATATGATGATAAAATTATTACATCATCATTATTGTTTATTGTACTTTTTATTGAAGAGTTTGAACTCTTAATAATAATTTTATTTTTTATTCCTTTAATTTTACAGGCATTATTAATTTTTTTTATACAATTTTCTAAGGATTCATTATTTTTTTGGAATTTGATAGCAATTACTTTATTGCTATCTTTTGATGGTATTATCGCATCAAACCCCGAATTTCTTTGCACTGGTAAGCCCCCAAATAAATTTATTATATATTGTTCTTCCTTTGTTTTATTATCATATTTTTCAATACCATTTTCTAATAATTTAGAACTAGTTTTTACAATATTTCCAGCTAATCTTTCTTTACATAAATTAATTGCATCATCCGAAATATCAAAGCCAATATATTTTCTTTTAAGCATTTTCGCTGCAGCTAAAGTTGTACCACTACCACAAAAAGGATCAAGAACTACATCACCTTCATCAGAACCTATTTTAATTATTTGCTCCAACAAAAGAATAGGTTTTTGCGTAGGATAACCATTACGCTCTTTTGCTTTTGGATTTAAATATGGTATGTTCCAAACATCCGACAATGGTACTCCTTTTTTGTTATAGTTATTTACTACATTACCATGCTCATCCGTTTGATACACAGTTATACCATTATTATCTTTAACTCTATTTTGTAAAATTTGATCAAGATTTGTAGTTAAAGAATAATTTGTGTATAATGTGTTAAATTTGAAATCAGATGTTTTACTATAAAAATAAATGTTTTGATGAGAATTTAATAATCCTTTTTTTGAATTTGACCATCTTTTATATGACCATATTATCTCACTTCGAAAATTATTAATTCCAAATACTTCATCCATTACTATTTTGAGATAATGACAAGCTTTCCTATCACAATGTAAAAATATATTACCAGATTTTTTTAATATTCTTTTACACTCTATAATTCTTTCTTTTAGATAATTCAAATATTCAGCAATATTATCCCAAGAATCTGCAAATTCATACTTTTTTATTTTTTCATTTTCTTTTTTAGATAAAGTTTGTTTTTTTTGTGTATAAAAAGGTGGATCCAAATATATTAAATCTATAGAATTATCTGCTATTTTTTTTAGTTCTAGTAAACAATCACCTTTAACTAATTTGTTCATTTTCAACCTCAATTGCTAATTCTTCAAGAATTTTTTTTAAATCAATTCCTGTTTTTTTTCTTATATATTCCCAAGCACTATCACCATAATAATATTCTCCACCTATTCCATGATATAAAGTTTCTAAAGTTTTTTGAATATTAATTGCTTGTTCCCTATTAGGATAATAAAACATAATTCTTATCGGTTTATAACCAGCTTCTTTAATTACTTTTATTCTAGTATGTTCTTTTGTAATATGATCACCATCAGTAGTAGCATCCCGCCATTTTATTTCACATGCATCTTTATTTACTAAACAATCAATTTCAAATTGTTTTGGTTTAACACCTATTGTATTTTCAACCATAACTTTTTCTTGAGCGGAAGAAAAAACTTTTTTAAAACATATAATGGTTGCTGCTTCTAAAAAACTACCAGCATATTTATATAAAAAACGCCCTTTATTTTGATAAATATCTATATCACATCCTTCTTTGGTTGAGATTCCTAATATTCTATATATAAGAAAATGAGAATTATCATCATTGTTCATTTCAGCTATTCTTTCAGCAATTTTTAGATTTAATTCTTTTCTATATTTTTTTGCTAAAGTGCGAATTAGATTTTTTACTTCTTCTTCCATTTTATCACCATCCTTAACATAGATAATATCTTTATTATATCATATATTCTAAAACAATTTAAACAACTTATATATTTTAACAGTAAAAAAGAGTAAATTTTCTTTGCAAAGTTTTTGGATATAATTACTACATAATAAGGTGGTATTTGTATAAATAGAAAAATAAAAAGAGATTTTAGTTAAAGAATTAACAGATATAAGAAATCAAAGTTATGTGACATATTCAATGAAAATAATATAAATGTTAAAATAAAAACTGTTGAATTAAGAAATATACAAAAGCATATTACAAACTATTGATAAATAAATCATT
>CALVVV010000047.1 GCA_944363995.1 uncultured Bacilli bacterium | reverse complement strand
AGAAAATATTTTATATTTAAAAAAATTTCCTAAAATTGGTGATAAAGTTGCTAGACAAATAATTTTAGATTTAAAAGGAAAGTTAAATCCTAATAGTACTATTGTCAACAATAATAATGATGAATTAGTAGAAGTGCTTAAAGGTTTGGGGTATAAAACAAATGATATTTTAAAAATTATTAAGCAAGTAAATTCAACTTTATCATTAGAAGAGCAAATAAAGGAGGCATTAAAATTATTCTTAAAATGAAAATAGCTATTGATTTTGATGATACCATTGTTGATACAACTAAAAAGGTAAAAGAATATTTAAAAAAATATAATTTGAAAGAATTTGCTAATTTTGAAGAAAAAAGGAATTTTTATATTAAACATATTGATGATATTACTAAAAATTTGGAATTAAAACCTAATGCTAAAAAAGTTTTAAATGAATTAAGTAAATGTAATGAATTATACATAATAACTGCTCGAAGTAGTTATTATTCTAATAATTTAAAAAAATTGACTAGAGATTTTGTAAAATTTAATCAATTGCCTATCAAAAAAATTTATTTTGATTGTTTTGAAGAGGATAAAGCTAAAATCTGTAAAAAGTTAGGCATAGATTTATTTATTGATGATTCTATTAATAATTGTTTAGCTGTAGAAAAATATGGAATAAAAGTTTTGTTATTTAATAATTATTATGATGGGCTAAAAAGTATTGATAATTGGTTAAATTTACTAAATTATATAAAGGAGAATAATAATGGATGAACGTGTTGTAACTAATAAAGAATTAAAAGAGGATACTTTTGAAAAAACGATTAGACCGGATAGTTTAGATGAATATATTGGTCAAACTGAAATAAAAGAAAATTTGAATGTATTTATTAAAGCAGCTAAATTAAGAGAAGAACCATTAGATCATGTTTTATTATATGGCCCCCCTGGTTTAGGCAAAACAACTTTAGCCAATATAATAGCTAATGAGCTAGGTTCTAATCTTAAAACGGCCAGTGGTCCAGCTATTGAAAAAACTGGTGACTTAGCGGCAATTTTATCTACTTTAGAGCCAGGTGATGTTTTGTTTATCGATGAAATTCATCGAATACCTAGATATATTGAAGAGGTATTATATTCTGCAATGGAAGATTTTACTTTAGATATAATTGTTGGCAGTGATTCAAGTAGTCGAAGTATTAGAATTGATTTACCACCTTTTACATTAGTAGGAGCGACTACTAGAACTGGCGATTTAACTAGTCCATTACGTGATAGATTTGGTATTATTTCTAAATTAAATTATTATACTATTGAGGAATTAACTAATATTGCTAAAAGAACTAGTCGCGTATTAAGTACACCTATCGAAGATGATGCTGCTATTGAGTTAGCTAAAAGAAGTCGAGGAACGCCTCGTATTTGTAATCGATTATTTAAAAGAGTAAGAGATTATGCTTTAGTTATGGGCAATGGTGTAATCGATAAAAAAATAACTACTTTAGCCTTAGATAAACTAAAAGTGGATGAATTAGGTTTAGATGAAACCGATTATAATTTACTAAAAGCAATAATCGAAAAATTTAATGGTGGTCCAGTTGGAATAGATGCGATTGCCTCTAGTATAGGAGAAGAAGTAACAACTATTGAAGATGTTTATGAACCTTATCTATTACAAAAGGGTTTTTTAAAAAGAACTTCAAGAGGTAGAATTGTAACTGATAAAGCATATGAACATTTAAAAATAAATCATCAAAATCGATTAAATATGGAAGAATTATGAAATTAGAGGATTTATATAAAGAATATGATAGATTACAAGAAATATATGGCGCCAAAGAATTAAATTCTATTTATAATGGTGGTTGTACTGCTAATCCCAATATTTGTTTTGTTTTTATGAATCCAACTGGTAAAAATACTGCATCTTATAAAGAATGGAAAGGCATAAGAGCGCCTTGGATTGGAAGCAAAAATATTTGGGATTTATTTTATCAATTAAATTTATTAAATGAAAATATATATTTAAAAATAAAAAGTATTAAAGGTAAAGATTGGAATGAAGATTTTGCTTATCAAGTTTATCAAGATGTTATAAATCATAAATATTTTATAACTAATTTAGGTAAATGTACACAAATAGATGCTAGAGAGTTACCTAATAGTGTTTATGAAAAATATTTAGATTTACTATATAAAGAAATAGAAATAATAAATCCTAAAGTTATTGTACTATTTGGTAAACAAATAAGTTCGATATTTTTAAAAGAAAAAATATCGGTATCACAATGTAGAAAAAAATTGTTTATAAAAAATATAAATGGTAAAAATTATAATTGCTATTCAGTATATTATCCAGTTGGTAATGGAAGATTTAATATGGATAAAGCAATAGAAGATATAAAATTTATAATAGGAGGAAGTTATGAAAACAGATGATTTTGATTATTACTTACCTGAAAATTTAATAGCACAAACACCCTTAGAAAAAAGAGATGCCTCTAAATTATTAGTTTTAGATAAAGAAACAGGAAAGATAGAACATAAACATTTTACTGATATTGTTGATTATTTAGAAAAAGATGATATATTAGTTATTAATGATACTAAAGTAATACCAGCTAGATTAATTGGTGTTAAAGAGGAGACTAATGCCGTTATTGAAATATTGATGTTAAAAGAAATTAATAATAATTGGGAATGTTTAGTAAAGCCAGCAAAAAGAGTAAAAGTAGGTACTATAATTAAATTTAGTGATAAATTAAAAGTAAAATGTATCGAAGTTAAAGATGAAGGAATAAGAATATTTGAATTTATTTATACAGGTATTTTGTATGAAATATTAGATGAATTAGGGACGATGCCACTACCTCCTTATATTCACGAAAAACTAAAGGATAAAAATAGATATCAAACTATTTATGCCAAAAATGAAGGAAGTGCTGCTGCACCTACAGCAGGCTTACATTTTACAAATGAATTATTAGATAAAATAAAAGCAAAAGGCGTTATAATTGTACCAATAACTTTACACGTTGGTTTGGGAACTTTTAGACCAGTTAATGTTGAAGATGTTACTAAACATAAAATGCATAGTGAATTTTATATAATGAGTAAAGAAACTGCAGAAATATTAAATAACCATAAAAAAAGAATAATTGCTGTAGGAACAACTTCGACTAGAACTTTAGAAACAATAATGAGTTTATATGGTGAATTTAAAGAATGTAGTGGATGGACTGATATATTTATTTATCCAGGCTATAAATTTAAAGCCATTGATTGTTTAATAACTAATTTTCATTTACCAAAATCAACTTTAGTTATGTTAGTAAGTGCTTTCGCTACTAAAGAATATATTACGAATGCTTATAATGAAGCAATAAAAAATAATTACCGTTTCTTTAGTTTTGGCGATAGTATGTTTATAAAGAAGAGATAAAATGAAAGTTATTTTTGCTACAACTAATAAAAGAAAAATAAGTGATTTGTTAAAAATAACAAAAGATTTAGATATAGAAATATTAACTCTTGATGATATAAATTATAATTTGGGGGAAATAGAAGAAAATGGTAATACATTAGAGAAAAATTCTCTTATAAAAGCTAAAACTATATATATGTTTTGTAAAGATAACAATATTAATTATCCAATTATATCTGATGATGCGGGATTATTTGTTGAAAGTTTAAATGGTGAGCCTGGTATATATACTGCAAGATATGCTGAAGAAGAGTTAAAAAATAATCCTAATTTGCCTGAATATGAATGCGTAAATAAAGTTTTAAGAAAATTAAAAGATAATAAAAACAGAAAAGCTATTTATAAATGTGTAGTTACATTTTTTTATGAAGGATCATATTTTCAAGAGACAGCATATAGTGAAGGTGTTATATCAAATGAAATTATTGAACCTATTAAAAAGCCATATTTTTATTCAGTATTTATTTTAAAAGGAATTAATAAAGTATTTAATCAATTAACAGCTGAAGAATTAGAAGATACTTATCGATATGTTGCTTTAAAAAAATTAATAAAAAAAATTAATTGTAATAGATAATTTGCAATTAATAAAAAAATAGTACCTAATCTTATAGATTAAGTACAAAACTGTTTTAACAGGTGAGTACTCAACGTGGAAAAGTTAAGTATTCATTTTTTTATGTACAAGCTTCCTTGACAAATACATTGAAATAAATTAATTAAAAATTAACAATGATATTGTATATGAAGTTAATTTATAGTATAATTATATAGGGAATATTAACTGTTGAGTGTTGCCTCTTTATGAAGGGAGGCTGATAATTATGAAGAAAAAGGATTTATTAATCTTATCTTTATTAATTATTATTTTCTTATTAATAGCCTTGCTTTTTATTTCAATAAAATAGTAACCTATAAAAAGAAGAAGCACTCAATCATCTAGATTGTAGTGCTAAACCAAATAGGGGTAAGTACTCAACATAGGAAAGTTAAGTATTCCCTTTTTTTATTATATGCAAGTTTCCTTGACAAATACATTATATCATAAATAAATATGTTTGTCAAAATAAATTAATTAAAAATTAACAAACTCATTGAATATATAGTTAATTTTTAGTATAATTATACATAGGGAATATTAACTGTTGGGTACTTGCCAAATTCTAAACGAAGGAGGCTAGATGATTATGAAGAAAAAAAATTTACTAATAATATTCTTAATTCTAATTATCATTTTATTAATAATATCATTAATGATATTATGCATAAAAAAATAGTACTCAATCTAACTGATTAAGTACTTACCAAAATAAATCATAGGTGAGTACTCAACATAGCAAAGTTAAGTATTCCCTTTTTTATTATATGCAAGTTTCCTTGACAAATACATTGTATCACAAATTAATATGTTTGTCAAAATAAATTAATTAAAAATTAACAATAATATTGTATACAAAGTTAATTTATAGTATATTTTATATAGGGAATAATAACTGTTGGGTACTTGCCGAGTTCTAGATGAAGGAGGCAGATAATTATGAAGAAAAAAGATTTATTAATAATATTCTTAATTCTAATTATCATTTTATTAATAGTATCATTAATGATATTATGTATAAAAAAATAGTACCTAATCTAACAGATTAAGTACAAACCGTTTTTAACAGGTGAGTACTCAACATAGGAAAGTTAAGTATTCCCTTTTTATTATATGCAAGTTTCCTTGACAAATACATTGTATCATTTTTTTAATTGTTTGTCAAAGTTTTTTCGATAATTTGTTTATTACTAATTAACCTTTTATCTAACGGATTCATTTCTAAAGCTATATTAACGTTTTCTAAAGATTTTTGATAATCTTTTATATTATAATAAGCAACTGATAATAAATCATAGATTGTATAGTCCCAACTAAATGGTTCATTAATATAACTTTTTGCGTGAGTTTTTATTTCTAAGGCTTGATTACAATATTTAATAACATTATTCCATTCTTTTAGTTGATAACATAATAAAGCCATTTCAACATAAGGATCTCTTAAATAAGATGCTTCATTAATTGCTTTATTAAGCCACATTTTAGATTCTTCAAAACGATTTAAATTTTTATAACTTCTTGCAATAAAACGCATTGAAGCGCATCTTTCATCTTTCCATAAAGCCGTAGGAAGTGCTAAATGTTTAATTAAAGTATCAATGCATTCGTTCCATCTTCTTTTAAACATATACTCACGACCTAAGTAGTGTGTATTACGATCGTTAGTTGGATCTTCTTTAACAGCTAATTCTAATAAAGGTAAATAACTAGCTCGAGATTTTGTTGAATCAGGAAAATGTTCGATAGTTAGATTTTCACAAGTTATAAAGTTTTCTTCTTTATCACATTTTAAAATTTCGTGAACAGGATTAACCCATTTATAGTTTTTACGACTATGGATTTTATCACATATAAAATTTACCGCAGGATTACCATATTCATCGTGACTCCAAATATAATTATATCTTAATCTTGTTGTGTCTTCTTTCCAATTATTTAAAATAATTTCTTTCCAACCTTTAACTAGTACTTCATCTAAATCTAAAGCAATACAAACATCAAAATCATCAGGTACCATTTCTAATGACAAATTACGAGCAACATCAAATCGCCACGGATTGATTATTTTTTGTTCAACGATAACTCCGTGACTTTTTAATTTGTTAACCGTATTATCTGTAGATCCTGTATCAAGTACGTAAATAGCATCGGCCTCTTTAGCTGACTCATAAAATCGATCAACAAATTTTTCTTCATTTTTGCAAATTGTATAAACACATATTTTCAAATAAAATCACCTATTTAATATATATGTTATTTACATTATTAATTGACAAAATGCTAAAATATAGTATAATATATGACCGTGAATTAAGGAGGAAAATATGAACGAAAAAATTAGTTTTAGATTAAAAAATGGTGATTTGGTCAATAGCAATAATGGAAGAATATTATTACTAGCACCAGAATTATTGCAATATAATTTAGATCAAGCAGAGAATGTATATATTAATTTTATTAATTATTTTAATGAGGACTTGTTAAGTGATAATGAATTTTTATCACAAATAATAGGAAAAGATTATTCCAATGATACTAATAACAATTTTTTAACAGTTGTCAATTTTTTTAAAAATGTTGGATCTTTTGTTTTGCAAAGATGTAAACATAAAAATATAAGAAAAAATCAATTATCACAATATGAAGAAATTTTTGATTTAAATAGTCGCTTGTCAATCGCTAAAAAAAATAAATATGGTTTTATAAAAAATAATGGAAAAGTAGTTATACCATTTATTTATGACGAATTTTTATTTTCGCATAATGGTTTATTTATTGTTGAAAAAAATGGTATTTATTATTTGATTGATAGACGTGGTAGAGAAACATTATTATACAATAAAGAAAAGAATAAAGAATTCATTAGACATATGACATCAGTTTCGTCATTTCCAATTGCTTATGATATTTTAACTGGTAAGGTTATGTTGGTTCAAGAAGTTATTTATAATACTGCCGAAGATAGAAAAATATATATTAAAAATTTTTAGAATGATAATTTAAGAGGTGAATTATGGTTATTGTGATACTAGGGCCAACGGCGGTTGGAAAAACCAAAATGAGTGTAGAGATAGCCAAAAAAATAAAGGGTGAAATTATTAATGCTGATAGTACACAAATATATAAAGATTTAGATATTGCAACTGCTAAAATAAAAGAAGAAGAAAAAGAGAATATTCCTCATCATTTGTTCGATATAAAAAATGTTAATGAGGATTATACCGTTTATGATTATCAAAAAGATTGCCGTAATAAAATAGATGAAATATTAAAAAAAAATAAAACACCTATTTTAGCAGGTGGAACAGGATTATATATTAAAGCGGCTTTATACGATTATAAATTTAATGATGATGTAAACAATCAATTTGAAGATTTAACTAATGAAGAAATATATAACAAATTAAAAGAATTAGATGAAAACATCGATATTCATATTAACAATAGAAAAAGGTTAGTAAGAGCCTTAAATTATTGTTTAAATAATAATTTAAAATTTAGTGAAAAAGAGAAAACTGATAAATTATTATATGATACTATTTTTATTGGATTAACTACTGACCGAAATATTTTGTATGATCGAATCAATAAAAGAGTAGATGTTATGGTTAAAGATGGTTTGTTGGAAGAAGCAAAAAGAATATATGATTCCAATATAAGAACTAAAGCTATTATGACTCCTATTGGTTATAAAGAATTGTTTCCTTTTTTTGAAGGTAAAAAATCTTTAGAAGAATGTTTAGATTTGATTAAGCAAAATAGTAGAAAGTACGCAAAAAGGCAATATACTTGGTTTAATAATCAAATGAAAGTTACTTGGTTTAATGTTGATTTTGATAATTTTAATAATACAATAAACGAAGTATATAACTATATAAAAAAAGAATCTCATCTTTAAAAAATGAGATTTTTATTTTAATTAAGATATAAATGCATTCAATTAAATTAATTACTTCTGTTATTAATAAGAATACACCAGCTAAAAACTCTAATAAACCTTCCATCAAATCGAAACTATAAAGTTTAGTTTCTTTATCACTTTTAAAGTAATTAATAAAATCAATAACACCATCGATTAAAAGAATTACACCAAATAATATTATAATCCATTCGATTGTTTTTAATGGTTTAATCATTAAAAATATTGCAATAATAATCATTAGTAACGAAGTAATAATTGAATTTTTTTCATATTTTTCTATATAATTTTTTATCATAAATCTCCTTTGTAAGTGTACTAACATTTTAGCGCATATTTACTATCTTGTCAGATTGTTAGCATACAAACAAAAAAATATCATTGAAGATATTTTAAAATAGGTTTATCATTAATATCTTTACTGATTAAATTATATATATTGTCTACTAATAATTCATATTCTGTTGATTTTGTAAGAAGAGGTAATTTCACTTCTTTTTTTATTTTATTTAAATATTGTCTACCTTTTTTATTAAAACCTAAAATTCTAATATATTCTAATTTGTAATCTTTTTTGTCCAAACAACACAAAATATGAACTAAACATCTTTTTATTCTATTGTATGTATAATTTTTATGTTTGACATTATCAATTAATTCTTCAACATTATTTGATTTCAAAATATTTTTTTTAAGTAAACTATTTAAGCTAACATCAATATCTTGATATTTAGTTAAATCTTCAGTCATTATTTTATGTTTAATAATTAAATAAAAATTATTTAAATTTATATTTTTAATATATTTATCATTAGGTACATATTTAGATATATCTTTATTTTTATAAATTAAATTTCTTATACTAGTAGCACTACTAATTTTATTATTTGTATTTATATCATGATAATCATTAGTTCTTTTAATGGTAATTGGTTTTATTTTGCTATTTAAATTTTGAATTGCTTTAATATAACTAATACCTAATAAATCATTGGGAGTATTAATTGAAATATTTATTTTTTCTTTTAAAGCAATATCAATAGCTTTAGGATAATTATAACCTTGTTTTAATAATTTTTTTATATTAACATTTGTATCAGCTATTTTATATAAAGTATCTATATCATTTGATTCACTACCAAATATTAAATAATCACATTTTAAATTATCTAAAATACTAATTGCTCCATAAGCATATATATCAGCAGATTGTGTGGCAAAGGTAAAAGGTAATTCAACTATTAAATCAATGCCATATTGTAAAGCGAGTTTTGTTTTATCCCATTTATTTATAACTGATACCTCACCACGATTAACAAAATTACCAATCAAAACTAAAGTAATAACTTCATTTGGGAACATTTCTTTTACTTTTTTTAAATGATATAAATGTCCATTATGAAATGGATTATATTCACAAATAATGCCAACCATATAAAATCACCTATGTAGATTATATCAAATTTATTTACTTTTTAAAAATTTTTTTGTATTTATGTTGAACTTTTAGTTATGTGGAACTTTTAAAAAGAAGCCTATTGAATAAAGGCCTCTATTAT
>CALVVV010000046.1 GCA_944363995.1 uncultured Bacilli bacterium | reverse complement strand
TAATAATAAAGTTATTATCGCATAATAAAAAGTGAGAAAAACTCACTTATTTTCTAGTGCCTTGACTGAACTGTAACCATCCATTGAAAAATCAAAAATATTAATTTGTTTAATATTACCAGTAAAAAGTTTCTTTAAATGAAAAAAATTTATTCTAAAACTAACATATCTACCAGATAAATTAGTAGATAATTCTAAAAGAGTCATTATTAATATACATTATAGTATGATGAAATCTTCTTATTTTCGCTAGATATTTTGCTCTTATAAGTACTAAAAATCATCTCATAAACATTATATTTTTAATTTTTAAATATGCATTCTTCTTTTTAATTCTTCTTTTACATCTTTAAATTTGAATATTGATAAACTAACAAAACAAATTGAATTAAGTAAAATTGAAATAATGGAAGGAATTTGGTTATCTACACCAATAACAATAAAAATTAACGGAATAACACCGATTAAAGCAATACAAATAAAATAAAATATTTCCTCGTCTAAATAATCTTTTAAAATAATGGCTAAAATAGCTAAATTAATACTACAAATAATACACAAAATGGGAATAACATAAGTAATTGACCAAAGATGAAATCCTGTAAAGTAATCCCATATTAAAGATAATAAACTTAAAATTACTAATTGCCATAATATTGATTTAAACAAACTATCTTTATTATTAAAGGCTGTTTTTAAAATTATAAATAAGCAAATAAATCCTAAAACAACAAAAATACTAAAATGATATTTATCAATCATTAAATCAATTGTAATACATAATAAAGAAATTATAAAACTAATAAATAATAAAATTTTAAAAAATGTCGAATATTTTTTATAAATATTGGGAATAAATGGAAAGACATTTTCTTCTTTTTTGCCAATCAATTTATTTTGGCATAATGGACAAATGTCTAAATCTGTTTTGAATTTTAAATTACATTTTTTACAAATTCTCATAATTCTCCTTCTATCTTATTAGTTGTTATTATGATATCAATTCCTAATTCACTCAATTTACGATAAAAGTCTTTGATAATATCCATATTGGTAAACATTGAAGTAAAAGATATATTTAATTTATCTAAATATGAACACATCGATAATTGTATTTTATCAGTGCTTACATAAACTTCGAAACTATCAATATAATCTTTAATGTTATCATCTACTTTAATAATTCCTAAGTTGGTTACTGAACTAGTTATTTTGTTAAAATAAACAATTATTTTTAAGACAATATTTTTAATAAATAAAGGAATTAGTCTAATCAAAAAATTATGTTCAAACGAAACAAATTTATTCATTGTTTTAAATAAATTTTCTTTTTTTAATTCATTTTTTAAATATTTATCAACATACTTTATTATATCTTCTAAGTTATTATTTCCATTATATTTTAATTTCAAAACACTAAAAAAATTTCTAGCAGTTTGTGATTTAAAATATTTTCTTAAATTAACGGGAATATCAATATATATATACTTATTTTCATCTTTTAGAGTCATATTTTCTTTAATTGATAATATATAAATACTAACAATTAAACAAGTTATAGTGGTATTATACTTATGAGCTAAATTAATTAAATTATTAGTACTCATACAACCATTTATAATCTTCATTTTACTTAATTTTTCCCCTTTAATTTTATAAACATTATTGATATCATTTATTTTATTTAATTGAAATTTATAATATTTATTGAAACTATCACTACTTTTTTCATTTATTGAGGCATCATAATCAAAATTAAAGTCTTTAATATCATGTTTTTTACTAATATAAATATATATAATAGTTTTTAAAAATTCTAAAGCTCCTGTACCATCAGTTAATGCATGATAAACTTCTAAATTAATTCTATTTTTGTAATAATTTACTCTAAATAATAATTTTTTCTTTTTTTTGCCATAAATAGGACTACATATATCTTTTTTTTCTTCTTTAACAATTGGATTAAAATTAATTGTTTCTAAATAATGCCAAAAAAAGCCTTGTTTTAAAATTGATTTAAAATTGGGAAAATATATGAGAGCTTCATTAACTGAATCTTGTAAAATATCTTTTTCGATTTCTTCTTTTAAAATACAAGTAAATCTAAATACTTTGGGATCTTTTTTATTACTTACTGGAGGAAATATTTTAGCGGCATTATCTAATTTAAACCATCGTTTCAATATTATCACTTCCTAAAAATTCATTTATATAATTATAACATTCATTTATTTCTTTTTTGTTAATAGGTAAAGTAAAAAAGCCATGAATATTATCAATTCGCCGTAATATTACCTGATTATTATATTTTAATAATTTCTTACCGTATTCCTCTCCTTCATCACGTAAGGGATCTAAATTAGCGGTTATTATTAATGTTTTAGGTTGATTATATAAACTATCAGCATTTAAAGGAGATACGTATTTACTAGTTAGATATTTTTTATCTTTGACGTATAAATTCAAATATTGATTTATTTTTTCATTAGTTAAAATATAATCATAACCATTTTCTTTAATTGACTGATAAGTACTATTTTCATCATGAATATGATAAGTTATGGGATATAATAAAATTTGTCTATTTATAATAAATTCCTTTTTTTCACTTGCAATAATCGATATAACACTAGCAATATTACCACCCGCACTATCACCCATTAATACAATATTATCGACAAAACTATCTTTACTATAAAAATATTTAGTAACTTCATAACATTCTTTTAAGCCTATAGGAAAAGGATATTCAGGGGCTAAAGAGTAATCTATTGCAATAACTAAAGAATTTGTATTATTAGCCAAATTATTACAAGTCCTACTATAAGTCTGGATATTACCTGTTACAAATCCCCCACCGTGAAAATACAAAATTGTTTGTTTAATATTTTTAGGAATAAACAATCTAACTTTTATGTTTTTATTTTCTATCAATATATAAGTATCAATATATTTAATATTTTTATCTTTTAAAATGATATTTTTAATTGTTCTTTCTTTTTTATAATCGATATTTAATTTAGATAATTTATTAATAATTTTTTTAGTAATTTGTTTCAATATCATCACCACTATAATTATACCAAAAAAAATGAATTAGAATGTAGAAAACTTTGTTAAAACTTTTCTTTTACCTACTAATTCATCATTTTGCCAGTTATCGCATAAAGTATTTTCACTACAATTATTTAAACAATTTGAACAATTTTTATCAATTTTACTTTTAATAAAATCATATTCATCTTTTGTTAATTCATGAGCTACCTTTTTATAAAATAGACTTGGATTATCTAACACTTTACTAATTATTGTTTCTAATGATTTTGAATCAAAACCATTTCGCATATTCTCTAAAATTTCAAATATAAAATTATCATCCCATAAAATTTTTAAACATTCAATTGAATAACAATGACCTATATATTTATTTACTATATTTGCAAGTGTATCTTTTTTTAATATTACACCGTCAATACATTTAAAATAACTATAATCAAATTCATCAGTAATAATAATATTTAATTTTTCTTTATTAAATCTTTGTTGTAATATATTTTTTACAACATTAACTTCTTTTAAAGTGATAAAGTCCTCACTATAATGTTTATTTTTTGTATGCATAATACTAGCAATAACAAAACTAGACTCTAAATAATTAAACATAACTTCTCCTTAAAAATCTATTTCACTTATAAATTCTTTATCAAATAAAACTAATTTATAAGCGTGTAAACATAATCTTTTATAATTATTAATACCATATTTTTTATCACCTAAAATAGGATGATTTATATTACTTAATTGTACTCTTATTTGATTCTTTTTACCAGTTTTTATATTAATATCTAACAAAGAATTATTATTTATTTCTTTTATTTTTTTATATTCGGTAATAGCTAAATCACCACTATTAGCTATATAAACAAAATGATTTTTATTTTCTTTTAAATAATTTTTTAATATTTCTTTATTTTTAGTAATACCAATTACAATAGCTTTATACCTTCTTTCAATTTTATCCCAATTATTTTGTAAATAATTTTTAGTTTTTATATTTTTTGCTAATACTATTAAACCTGATGTATCTTTATCTAATCTATGAACAATAAAAATTTTATTTTTTTTATTGTTTTTCTTAACATAATCACTTACTAAGTTATATAAAGAAATTTCTTTACCATTTGATATAGTTAATAAATTATAAGGTTTATCTACTACTATTATATCTTTATCTTCATATATAATTTTGATATTTTTTGATTTATTATATTTATTAATGGTAATTTCATCATTTATTTTTAATTTGTAATCGTATTTAGTTATTACTTTATTATTTACTAAAACACTACCATTTTTAAGTAAAGTTTTATAGTTTTTAAATTGTTTTAAATAATCAATTAATCGTTGTTCTTTATTTACCTTCATCTAAACCATACTTTTCTATATATTCTGAATAATTTATTTGTTTATCTTTATATGTACCATCAAATTTTATTTCAATTAATCTATTACTTACAGTTTCAATTAATTCTTGATCAAATGTTGAAAATATAATAACTCCCATAAATCTATTTAGTCCTTCATTTAAAGATGTAATAGTTTCAATATCTAAATGATTAGTTGGTTCATTAAATAATAATACATTAGATTTTTCTAACATCATTTTACTAAACATACATCTAACTTTTTCGCCACCTGATAAAACATTAACTTTTTTTAATACTTCATCACCAGAAAACAACATTCTTCCTAAAAATCCTCTTATATAACTATCATCTTTATTATCACTATATTGTTTTAACCAATCAATCATATTTAAATTATTAAAATATTCATCATGATTTTTTTTAAAATAACTTATTTTTACATTACTACCAAATTTTATAATACCACTATCTGGTTTTATATTACCACTTATGATATCTAACAAAATAGTCTTACCTATTTCGTTGTTTCCAATTAAAGCTATTTTATCATTTGGTCTAATTGTTAAATTAAAATTTTTAATAATATCTTTATAATTGATATTTTCTAAGGTAATAACTTCTTTTCCCACATTTTTATCAAAATCAAAATTAATATAAGGATACTTTCTGCTTGTTGGTTTAATTTCTTCTAAAACAATTTTTTCTAATGATTTTTTTCTTGATGTTGCTTGTTTTGATTTAGAAGCATTAGCTTGAAACCTTCTAATAAATTCTTCTAATTCTTTTATTTTTTCTTCTTTCTTTTTATTAGATTCTTTCATTTGTTTTTGAATTAATTGACTAGATTGATACCAAAAATCATAGTTACCAACAAATAAAGTGATTTTGTTATAATCAATATCTAACATATGTGTACATACTTTATTTAAAAAATGTCTATCATGAGATACAACTAAAATAGTGTTTTTAAAATTAATTAAAAATTCTTCTAACCACATAATACTTTTGGCATCTAAACCATTAGTTGGTTCATCTAGTAATAATATATCTGGTTCACCAAATAAAGAGCTAGCTAATAGTACTTTTACTTTTTCACTATCTTTTAATTCTTTCATTAATAAATTATGTTTACTATTAGTTATACCTAAATTATTCAATAATATTGCCGCATCACTTTCAGCTTCCCAACCATTTAAACTAGCAAATTCTTCTTCTAAAATAGCAGCTCTCATCCCATCTTCATTAGTAAAATTCTCTTTTAAATATAAGTTGTTTTTTTCATTCATTATTTCATATAATTTGTTATTTCCCATAATAACTACATCAATAACTGTCATATCATCATATTCATTATGATTTTGTTTTAAAACTGATATTCTTTCACCTTTACCAATTATCACTTCTCCAGTTGTTGGTTCAATACTACCAGATAATATTTTTAAAAATGTTGATTTACCAGCCCCATTAGCCCCTATTATTCCATAACAGTTATTTCCATTAAATTCTAAATTAACGTTTTCAAATAATGTTCTTGTATTAAATCTTAAACTCAAATTATTAACTTTTAACATATTATCACCAACTAGATAAGTTTATCATATAATTATTAAAAAATCTAGTATTTTTATTATACTAGATTATACACTATCTATTGAAAGATTGTTTATACTGTGGATAAGCCTCACCTTGCCTGTTCCATCAGCATTGATTCCCATGATTCGCCATAAAAATCCGGAATACCATATATAATTATTATTTGGATTTCCTTTTAGATAACATCCTCCCATATATTGGTATGTTGTTCCATCTGTTTTACATGCACCAATTGCATATACTAATTCTTTGGCTTTTCTTTACCTTCCAAAGTCGGGATTCCACCATTACCTGTAAATATAGCCAAATAATCTTCATCATCACAAGCATAATGTTGTTCATTAGCATAACAATATTTTTTTTCTGAATCTTGAACAGAACATTTATACAAAATAGTTCCTTTATTATATAAAACACTATTACATTTAACTTCACCACCACTTGTTTCAACATTTGCTAAAAAATTTTCATCAATAACAGGCATACCGGAACCAGTTTGTTGATTATAATATTCATTTTTAATAGCATTGGCATATCCTTCAATGCTCCTTAAATTAGCACTTTCTTTTGCTTCATCAATAACATTATCGATTATTGGCGTAGCAATAATAACTATTATAGCTAATACAACTATTACAGCTAACAATTCCACTAAAGTAAATCCTTTCATTATAAACACGCTCCTATACTTAAAATTATAAATTATTTTAGATTATTTAACAAGTTTTTTTAAATATTTTTTTAAATAATTTGTAAAGTTCAACTAAAAACAATGGAATTAAAGATAAGCAAATTATTATTAACCATTCAGTACTAGAAGGAATTTGTAAGGATAAAAATTTAGCAATTGGTTCAAAATAAATTAATATTAGCAAAATAATTATTGATATAAACATTGCTATATATAAATAAATATTACGTGCATGTTTTTTTGAAAAGAAAGAAATATCAGATGAATGTTGATTTAATGAATGAACAATTTGGGATAATGATAAAGTGATAAAAGCCATAGTAATTCCTTCATTTGGCGTATCTTGATAGCCTATATAGTAAGCTATTAAAGTAATGATAGATATTATAATACCGTGAAAAATAACTCTAGCAATTAAGCCTTTTTCGAATAAAGTACCTGTTTTAATTGGTTTTTTTTGCATAACATTATTGGTAGCAGGATCTACACCTAACGCTAAAGCGGGTATTGTATCAGTTACTAAATTAATAATTAAAATATGAACAGCTAAAATTGGTGTACCTATATTTATAAGCATAGCTATAAAGATTGTTAAAACTTCTGAAATATTGCCAGCTAATAGATATTGAATAACTTTTTGTATGTTAGAATATATTCTTCTACCTTCTTTAATAGCTAAAGTTATAGTAGCAAAATTATCATCTAATAAAATCATATCTGCTGATTCTCTAGCAACATCTGTACCATTTTTACCCATGGCAACACCAATATCTGCTTGTTTTAAAGCTGGTGCATCATTTACACCATCGCCTGTCATTGCAACAATATTTTTATTTTTCTGAATAGCATTAACTATTCTTAATTTATCTTTGGGACTAATTCTAGCAAAAACAGAAGTTTTTAAAACAATTTTGTTTAATTGGTCATCACTCATTTTAGTTAATTCTTCACCACTAATAGCATAATCACCTTCATTATAAATGTTTAATTGTTTAGTAATAGCTAAAGCCGTTTCAATATGATCGCCTGTTATCATAATTACTTTAATTCCTGCTTGCTGACAAGTTTTAATAGCTTGTTTAACCTCATCTCTAGGAGGATCAATCATACTTAAAATACCAATAAAGGTTAACTCTTTTTCAATATCATTTTTATCTGGTAATATTGAAACATTCCTTTTAGCAAATGCTAAAATTCTCATTGCATTTTTTGATGAAGATGAACATAGTTCATTAATTTTATCTATTTCATCATAATTGATTGGTTTTTCAACTCCATTAACAAGTATTTTAGAGCAAAGAGGTAAAATTGAATCAATTGCTCCTTTAGTGTATATAACATAGTCATCAAATTTATTAATAGTAGTCATTCTTTTTCGTTCAGAATCAAAAGGTAATTCCATAATTCTTTTTTTATTAATTTCTATACCTTGTTTTTGTGCAAAGTTTAATAAAGCAATTTCTGTAGGATCACCTATTCCTTTATTATCATTAATAGTAGCATTATTACATAAAATAGCTGCATATAATAATTCTTTTTCGTTAACTTTGTCAGTATCATATTTAACTTTATTATTTAAAAAATCATCATATAAAGCAAATTCTTTAACAGTCATTTTGTTTTGAGTTAAAGTTCCTGTTTTATCAGAACAAATAACAGTAGTACTACCTAAGGTTTCAACTGCTGGTAATTTTTTTATTAAAGCATTTTGCTTAGCCATTCTTTGTACACCTAAAGCCATAACTATAGTTGCTGTCGCTGGTAAACCCTCAGGAATAACAGAAATAGCTAAAGAAATAGCAATCATTAAAACAGCGGTAAAATCTTTGTCATATAATATTCCAATTATAAAAATAATTATACTAACAATAATACCAGTAAAACTTAAAATCTTACCAATTTTATTTAATTTTTGTTTTAAAGGTGTATCTAAATCAGCGGTATAATTTAACATATGCGCTATTTTGCCAACTTCTGTATTCATACCAGTCGCAACCACAATCCCTTTACCAGTTCCATATGTTACAATTGTCGAAGAGAAAGCACTATTTTTACGATCAGCTAAAGTAGTATCAGAAGACAAAATAATTGTATAATCTTTATAAACCGAAAGCGATTCGCCAGTGAGTGCTGATTCATTAATTTGTAATTGAGATGTTTCAAATAATCTAATATCAGCAGGAACAATATCGCCAGCTTCAATTAATATAATGTCTCCTACTACTAAATTTTTTGAATTTATTATTTCTTTATTTCCATTCCTTATTACTTTAACATTAGGAGCACTAATATTTTTTAATGCTTCTATCGCATTAGTAGCTTTTTTTTCTTGAATGATACTAATAATTGAATTAATTAAAATAATAGCTAATATAACTATACTTTCGGCTTTTTCACCTAATAAAAATGATATTAAAGATGCAATAAACAAAATTATAATCATCGAATCTTTAAATTGTTCTAAAATCATCTTTAAAATAGATTTTTTTGTATTTTGTTTTAATTCATTATAGCCATTTTTTTCTAAACGATTGGCAGCCTCTTCAAAAGTAATCCCTTTTAAACTAGTGTTTAATTCACTTAAAATTTCATCAATTGTTTTTGTATAATATTTCACTTTATCTACCTTTCTAACTATTTATTATTATAACACACATTAAAAATAAAAAATATTTATTTTTTTAATTTTATTTACTATTTATTAAAAATTTGATATAATTTGAGTGTTGCCGATATAGTTTAGTGGTAAAACAGGTCCTTGGTAAGGATCAGCGGACAGTTCAATTCTGTCTTTCGGCACCATTGGGAAATTAGTCGAACTAGAGATAGTTCGTTTTTATATGTTTTAAGAGTCTGAAAAAGTATTTTA
>CALVVV010000045.1 GCA_944363995.1 uncultured Bacilli bacterium | reverse complement strand
ATCAAAATATCAACGCCTTGTATGATGAAAGGTTATTTAAAAAATCCTGAGGCTACTGAAAAATTTTTTGAAGTTGATAAAAATGGTACACTTTGGGGAAATACTGGTGACATAGCTACCGTAGATGAAAAAGGTATCTATAGAGTAATAGGTAGAATTACCGATTCATTCATTGATTCAAAAGGTAATATAGTATACTTATTCGAGATAGAAAATAAAATAGCAAGTAATAAATATGTTAAAGAATGTGAATTGGTTTCGTTAACAGTAGACGGAAAAGTAGTTCCAGTTGCACATATTGTTTTAGAAGAATCAGCAAGATGTTTACCTGTAGATGTACTTTCAGTTATTAACGCCGAATTGTTAGAAGAATTTACAAATCCTGAAGCAATCCCTTATGCATATAAATTAAGAGATAGCTTTCCAACAAGTCCAATAAGTGGGAAAAGGGATTATGAGACATTAAAATATGAAACTGAAGATTACTTACAAATTACTAGTTATGGTATAATTCCAACTTCTATTGATAGTGAAGAAAGTAAAAAAGATAATGAAATTGAAAGAGTTAAAAAACTTAAAATGAATTTATAGGTCTCTAAAGACAATACATTGATTGTCTTTTTTTGTAAAAAAATGTTATAATATTTTTGTAGGGTAGAGGAGGCATAACATGACTTTTATAGGTTTTCCAATATCTGCACTATTTTATGTAATAATTTTTTTAATAGTACATTTTTCAAAAAAACGAATTAAGATATTTGAAAATAGTTTATTATTAGGAATAATGATACTAAATTTAATTGGATTACTTTTGGAATTAGGATGTTATTATGTAGTAATTTTGACAAACGCAGAAACTTTTTTAGAAATGTTTATTCTAAAATCTTATGTAGCATATATTGTTACATTTAACTTTGCTTTAAATATTTATTTGATGTTATTAACGAATAAAAATTATGGCAAAAACGATTTTGATATAGTAAAAACATTTAAAAAAGATTTGTTACTTTCTTTAGTTCCGTATTTTGCGATGATATTTGTCACTTATTATTTTCCTTTAAATGTTTTTAAGGACGGTGGATATTATACATACGGGACAGCTGTAGATTTATTATTTATTGTGTTTGGATTGCAAATCGCAATATGGCTAGTTAGAAGTATCATTTCAATATGGAAAGTTAAGAATAAAAATAAACAACAATATGCTATTTTAATAGCGGTATTATTATTTGGAGCATTAGGTAGTTTAACTCAATTTGTTGATAAAAGAATTTTGATATTAACTTCTTTGCATACTATGATACTTGTAATTATGTATTTCTTTATTGAAAATCCAGATTTAAAGTTAATTCAAAATTTGAATTTAGCAAAAGAACAAGCAGAAAAAGCTAATAGAGCAAAATCAGATTTCTTATCAAGTATGTCACACGAAATTAGAACACCTTTAAATGCTATAGTTGGTTTATTAGATGATATAGCAACTTATAAGGATAAAGTGCCACCAGAAGTTGTCGAGGATACTAAAGATATACAAAATGCTAGCCAAACATTATTAGAAATAGTTGGGAATATTTTAGATATAAACAAAATAGAATCAGAAAAACTTGAAATAGTAGCTAATCCTTATAATTTTAGAGAAGAAATTACAAAATTGTGTAAGGTTACTACAACTAGAATTGGTGACAAACCAATAGAATTTAAACTTGATATAGCTGAAGATGTACCTTATGAATTAATTGGCGACAAGACACATATTAAGCAAGTTGTTAATAATTTGCTATCAAATGCCATAAAATACACTGAACAGGGAAATGTTAAAGTTAACGTAAGGTGTATTAATCAAGGTGATTTATGTACTTTAATTATTTCGGTACAAGATACTGGTAGAGGTATCAAAGCAGAATTAATAAATAAGTTGTTTACAAAATTTGAAAGATTGGATGTTGAAAAAAATTCTACTACAGAGGGAACTGGACTAGGTCTTGCTATAACAAAATCATTAGTTGAAATGATGGGTGGAAAAATAAATGTTCAATCTAAATTTGGTAAAGGTTCGATATTTATGGTTCAACTACCACAAAAGATTAGTAAACTCGTTGATTCAAGCAATACTACAAGTATGTCTAATCAAATTGTATTTACACAAAATATAACAACTGAAAACAAAAAAACAACTGATTATGGACATAAAAGAGTTCTAATAGTAGATGATAACAAATTAAATATTAAAGTAGCAACTAAAGCTTTATCTGATTTTAATTTTGAAATTGATGAATGTCATGATGGATTACAATGTTTAGAAAAAATTAATCAAGGCAATAATTATGATTTGATTTTAATGGATATAATGATGCCTAATATGAGTGGTGAATCAGCACTAGCCAAATTGAAAGAAAAAGCTGATTTTAATACACCAGTAATTGCACTTACAGCCGATGCTGTTGCTGGCGCTAGAGAAAAATATATGGCACAAGGTTTTGTTGATTATATTTCAAAACCGTTTAATAGAGAACAAATAAAAGAAAAATTAGATTTGATATTTAAACAAAAAAGTTCAGTTGAACAAATTAAGATAGAAGAACCAAAAGTTGAATCTATTGAGATTAATGAAACAAAAAACAATATTGATGTTTTACAAAATATAATACAGAATTCTAATGAAGCGACTTATGTCTTTGACTCTGAAACACAAGAAGAATATGTAATAAAAGATGGAAAAAGAGAAGATTGCCAATAAAATTGTTGACTTTTGGTAAAAATTGTATATAATAATTGCTATGAATTGGTGGTATATTGTATGAAATTTATGACTCTTTCAAATATAATTAGTGGATTTTATGAGGGGATATTGAATCTTTGGGTTTAATGTCCCCATTTTTCATATAATTTTCATATAAATAGAGGGGGAAATAGTAAGAATGAAAGTGGTTTTATTAGCTGGTGGTCTAGGAACAAGATTATGGCCTGTATCTACTAAAAAAGTTCCTAAACAATATGTGAAATTTTTTAATGAAGAAACAATGTTAGTTTCAACTTATAAAAAATTAAAAAGTCAGGGATTCTCAATATATGTTGCAACAAATAAAAAACAGAGTAAATTTGTCAAAAAACAATTGGGAAATAATATTAGAATAATAAAAGAACCGGAGGCACATGGCACTTTTGGTGCAATGTTAAATATAGCAAATTATTTTAAATATGTTGAAAAAATTAATTTAGATGAAACAATAATTACAATACCAATAGATCACGATGTAGATCAAAACTTTTATGATGTTTTAAATGAAATGGCTTATCACTTAAATGATGAAATAGATTTTGGATTAATAGGTATTGAACCAACATATCCTATAAAAGAATATGGATATATTATTGAACAAAAAAATATAGTTCAAAAATTTGTTGAAAAACCGAATGAACACAAAGCTATCAATTTAATTAATAATGGAGCGTATTGGAATAGTGGTATAGTAGCTTTTAAATTAGAGACTATGTGTAATATATCAAGTAAATATTTAAATGTTAATAACTATAAAACATTTTATAAAAATTATAAAGAACTACCTAAAAATAGTTTTGATAGAGAAGTATTAGAAAAGTCAAAAAAAATATACGTTGTTAAAACAAAAAAAAAATGGATGGATTTGGGAACTTGGCAGAATTTGTATAATAAGGTTTCTAATGCCGATATTTATAATACAAATATTATAAACACTGAAAATAAAAAAATTGTTAATAATGGTGTTACTGATTCAATTATAATAAATACTTCAAATGGTATTGCACTTTTTGAAAAAAATAAACACAATATATTTTATAGGCATTGGGGATATTATAAAATTATTGATACTTATAAAACAAATGGAAATAATGTTAAAGTAAAATATTTAAAAATATTAGCCAACAAAAATATAAGCTATCAATATCACAAATTTAGAGAAGAAGTATGGTATGTTACTTCAGGAAGTGGGATTATTGTAATAGATGGAAAGCAACAAGAAATACAAATTGGGGATATTATAAAGATTGGAAAAGAACAGAAACATTCTGTAAAATCTTTATTTGATTTAGAAATAATAGAAATTCAAAGAGGGATAAAAACGGTTGAGTCTGACATTGTTAGATTAGAAAAAAAATGGGAATTAATTGTGGGGGTGAAATAATGAAAAAAATTTATTATCCACTAGAAGAAAATCTGGGCATAGTTAAAAAAATTTATAGCGAAAGTTTTATAAATGATTCTATGAATGATGAATTGTGCGCCGAATATTGTATGGAAGCAAATGAACAATTGGCTAAATATGTTTATGGTGTACAAATTGCAGATTTATTAAGAAATGGCGAAATATCTGCTATTAATTCAATGTATAAAGATTTAAAAGAAAAAAATGCATTTAGAAAATATTTTTTTTCTGATATTAACTTTAACAATACGGGTTTAATTTTGGTTAGACCAGAAAACATAGGATTAGTTAGTAAGTATGAAAAATTTTTAAATTCTTTGGATTTGGATATAATTTACAAAAAATATATTAAAATCAATTTTGAACAATATTGGTTATTATATCATCATGGATTAATATGTGAAGATGCTGTATGCGATTTTCCAACAAGAACTTTGAATTATGCTAACAAATTATGTTGTTTATTAGTGGTTAGAACTATTAAAGATATTGGTCAACCATTACCTGATTATTTGAATAGTATAAAGGGAAAACAAGGAAAATTTCAAAAAGGAACATTAAGAGGTGAAATTGGTTATAATGGATTAAAAAACATTATGACTTTTGACGGTTTATATTTTAATGAAAAGTTAAATAATTTATTATTTGATCCAACCGGAATGTGTAGATTATTATCACGAGGTAAAATTGAGTCAGATAATTCGCACGAAATTGCTGATTTAAAATTGTTATTTTATGTAGGTCAAACAGTTCATGTTCCTGATTATAGTGAAATTTTAGATGACATAAGCGTATTATGTGATGAAAATGATGCAAAAAAAATTAAGCAAAAAATAAAAAACAAGTAGTTATTTACTTATTAAAATAATTTATTAGTTCTGATATATCATTAATTTGATTATGTTGGTTTAACAAATTACCAAAACCATATTCTGCATATATAAAATTTATCTTATTGTTTTGTGCAGCTTCATAATCACTAAATGTATCACCAATATAGCAACAAGATTTTCTAGAAAGGTGATTTCTATCGATAATTAATTTTATATTTTGCGTTTTAGAAAGTTTTGTATTCCCATTACATTCATAATCAACAATAAAATTATTCATATTATAATATTTCAAAAATGACTCAATGTAACCAGATTGGCAATTACTAACAATATAAACATTATGATTTTTTGATAATTCTATAAGTGTGTTTATTGTATTTTTATAAATGTTTGCTCCATTTCTAGATATATATTTTATTTCTTGTTGTTCACACTGTTTTATTAAATTATCGGCTTCATTGATAGGAATGTTTTTAAATGCTAGATTCTTTATTTCATCATTTGTTTTTCCCATCAATTTAGTAATCATATCTATGTTCATAGTAATATTAAGTTTAGGCAATAATATCTCATTCCAAGCATTTGCGATTTGTTGCCTTGAATCCCATAATGTACCATCTAGATCGAATATTATATTTTTAATATTTTTCATAAACATCCCTCAAGATGATTATATCACATTTGTAAAATAAATAAAGGAGTGGTTAAGTTGAATTTTAGGAAAATAACTTTTAAAAATCGAGTTCAAGATTATTTGGAAAAGGTTGAAGAAAAAAGTTTGATAATTTATTCTGAAACTTCTATTATTAAAAATAATATATTTTTAAATAAAACTAAATTTGATATATATAGTGCAAAAACAGTAACAAAACAAAAAAATAAAATTGATAAGTGTTTTTCTAATCTAAATAAATACTCAAAGATAATTGCTATAGGCGGTGGAACAGCAATTGATATCGGTAAATATATTGCCCATCGCCATAATAAAGAATTGATATGTATTCCTACGATGTTATCAACTAATGCGTATGCTACAAATAAAGTAGCTTTGATTGTTAATGATAAAAAGACAACATTAGATTCATCTTTACCTACAAAGATATTATTTGATGAAAAAATGTTAAATAATTCAAAAGAGTTTAATGTTTATGGTATGGCTGATATTTTTTCTATATTTACTGCATTGAATGATTGGAAGTTAGCTGTTAAATATAATAATGAATCATTAACTTCGGAGTTCTATGATGCTCAAAAGTTATTAAATTTAACATTAGAATATGTTGAAAGAGAAGAATTCTTTTCGCTGATAAACAATTGTAAAATGATATACGATTTAGTTGGTGAAGCTGGTGAAATAACAAATCAATATGGTAGTGGTAAACCTGAAAGTGGATCAGAACATATTTTTGCAAAAGAATTAGAACATATAGTTAACGTTCCACACGCTATTGCAGTAGCTAATGGAATAATAATTATGTCTATAGCTCAACAACTTTTTATGCAAGTTGATAATATTATGGATATTTATAATGCATTAATGAAATTAAAAATTTATGATTTGAATAAAAAATATGGGATAGATTATAATCTTTTGACTTCTGTTTTAATGAATTTAAAACCCAGAGAAGATAGATTTACTGTGATTAATTTAATTTATAGTGATAATTTAAAAATACAGCAAATTTTACTGACATATAAAGAAAAGTTTAAATTGTAATAGTGAATGGAGGATAAATTATGTTAATAATTAATGATTTTTTTACTAGAAGAAAAGAAGCTGTATCCAATCAAATGGAATTAATATTAAAATCGTCAGAAAATAATAGTAAAATAATTACTGCAACTAGATTTATGAATCAGAAATCTATGCAGGATGATGAATTGAAAGATAATATATTTGTATATCATCCAGCTATTTACCCATTTGCTGTAATCAAAAATTTAATTAGTACAAAAGGGATGGTTCATTTATTTCAAGAGAAACCATCATTATTTAAAAAAATTTTATTAAATTTAACTAAAAGACCATTATATATATCACTTTATAGAAGACCAACTATTGACGAATGTAAACATTTAAAAAAGTATAAATATTTGAAAGGAATTTTTGTGGAGCTCCAACAACATAAAGAAATTCTAATAAATAATGGCTTTGATAAAAGTACAATTTTTATAACACCAACACCATCTAAATTTAGTAGAGAAAGTAATAATAAAAAATATATTCCAAGTGAAATTAATATTTTATTTGCAAGTTGGAATATGGCAGAGGGGAAACCATTATATGACAGGGGGTTAGTATATTTATTAGAACTTCTAAAAAATAATTTAAATTTATCTTTGTCTGTAGTATTAAGAGATAATAATACATTACAGTTTGAAGAAATGATAAATGAATATGGTTTGAATAATCGTGTTAAACTACTCGATGTTTTTGATGATTTGGAATTAGAACAAATATTTAAAGATGCTGATTATGTATCATTCCCAGCACAAAAAAGAATTGTAAAGGATGTTCCTAATTCCTTAATTGATGGTTTATGTAAAGGTAAACCGGTTATCATCTCCAATGTTTTAGATTTTAGTAATGTTGTGGAAAAAAATAAAATTGGTTTTGTTGTTAACGATAATAATGGGAATTTGAATTTAAATTTAAATGAGGAAGAGTATAAAAAGTTATCAGAAAATGCTTTTAATTATTCAAAAATACATACTAATAATAATTATGTTAATAAAATCAAATATGGCTATAAAAGTACAAAATTTAATATAGAGAAAGAGGTGATTAAGTGAAAATAGCAATATTAACACCGTGGTCAATAAGCCCTACTGCTGTTGGTGGGACAGAGAGATTTGTGATGGATCTAGCTAATTCATTATCAAAACTTGGAAATCTTGTAGACGTTTATATGTTATCTGGTATTGAATATAAGGCAAATGGTGTCAATTATAAGAGTATTAATTTATTTGGAACTAATACAATAGTAGATGAATTTTTTTTAAGAAATATATTTAATAATTTTTCATTAAAAGAATCATATCAGCAATTAGCAGATAAGATTGAATCTTTAATTAATTTGAATGATTATGATTTAATTCAACTGAATTCTCAATTATTTTTAAATTGTTTTAAAGATAAAAAGAGAATTTTCACAATACATACAAATCCCTTTGAATATGAATTAGATTGGGGAAAAGAAGCATTTGATACTATGATTAATATTATGAATGAGGAATGCAATAATAAAACTATATTTGTTGCTCCATCAATATTTTATTCGAATGAGTATTCTAAACTTTCCAATATAGAAGTAAAGTATATTCCCCATGCGATTGATGTTGATAGATTAAAATCAAATAAAGAAAATGCTTTTATTTGTGAAAGTTTACATTTGGATATCAAAAAAAGGATAATTTTATTACCTAGTAGGTTAGAGCCAATCCAAAAGCAACCTATGTTATTTATGAAAGCTTTTTCTAAAATAGATAATAATATAAAAAAAGAATACCAAGTTGTATGTACTGGTGCTGATAAACAGTATATACAATATAAAGAAAATATAGAAAATTTTTGTAAGGTAAATAATATTGATATTATAATTACAAGGTTTGAAGATATGTCAGATGCATATAAGGTAGCATCAATTGTAGTATTGCCAAGTCAATCGGAGAGTTTTGGGTACTCAGCATTAGAATCATTGTCATTAGGGATTCCAACAGTCTTAAATGATATTCCTACATATAAAGAGATTGCCAAAAATTCAAAAAACAGCTACATTTTTAGTAAAACAGAGGAATCTTTATTTAATGTTTTAAATATAATAGTAAATAGTGATTTAAGTAGAATTTTACAAAGTGAAGATTGGATTAATCAATACAAATTAGAATTATTTGGTCGTAAATATTTGAACTTAATAAAATAGATCTTGTATTTACAGTTTTGAATAATAATGTTATAATATGCAAAGAATGGAGGGCATAAGTAATGGAATTAAGAGATTTATATAATTCAAAGAGAATATTAACTGGTGAAACAATAGAAAAAGGACAAGATGTACCATCAGGAAGATATTATATAACTGTTGTTGTGTTTATAGAAAATAGCAAAGGTGAATTTTTATTACAAAAAAGAGCCTTAAGAAAAGATGGAAGATGGGCCACAACAGGTGGACATCCGGTGTCTGGGGAAAGTAGTTTAGAGGGAATTGTAACAGAAATTCAAGAAGAATTGGGTCAAACTGTTAATCAAAATGAATTAACATTATTTAAAACGATAATGACAGAAGATGATTTTGTTGATTTATATTATATGAATAAAGATATTGATATAAAAGATGTTGTACTTCAAGAAGAAGAGGTAGAAGACGCAAAATGGGCTACAAAAGAAGAAATAGAACAATTGATAGAAGAAGATAAATTTTCAAAAAGTCATGAAGAATTTTATAGATATTGTTTAGAATTCTTAGAAAAATAATTCAATTTGAATTATTTCAGACTGTTGACTATGTTAAACCATTGGTTCCAGGCCACGTGCTTTAGCACGTAAATTCTTTTAGAACTAGCAGACAAATTGAT
>CALVVV010000044.1 GCA_944363995.1 uncultured Bacilli bacterium | reverse complement strand
AACACTTTTTATTTTGCAATAGTTTAATGAAATATTTTTCATTATAGTGACTTTTCGTTAGAAATTTGGTACAATATATTTAGGTGAGGGTATGAATAAAAGTATAAAAATATTTTTAAATGTTATAATTGTTATTTTGATTGGTATATTTATTTTTCTCTTTGTTAGAAATTATATGACAAATGGTAAAGTAGAAAGAGAAATTAAAGATTTATATGATTTAATTTATGTATCTAACGATTATGATTTAGAAAAAATTTATAATAAAATGGATACTGTAGTAAGTGATAATGCTTATGCAATTGTAGAAATAATGGCAAAAACATATTTATCAGATGTCTTTGAACGAATATTAGATTTAAACGAAATTATTGAAAATAATAAAATTAATGATGTTCTAACAATAAATAATTATAAAAAAGATGGTAAAAAATTTAAGGAAACACTAGCTTACTTGAAAGAAGCAAAACAACAAACTTTAAATTTAGAAGCAGTAATGCTTTCTGATTTAGAAATTAATACAATAATGTCCTATATAGTTGATGAGGATTTAAGTGATTTTTATATTACTTTATATGGTAATTTAGAATTTGCTAAAGAAAAAAATTTAAAAGAAAATAAAAAAAAGTTAGAGGAAAAAGTGAATAAATTTATTAATAAAATTGAAGGAATGGAAAAAGTTTTAAATTTTTTAATTGAAAATAGTGATTATTGGAAAATTGATGATAATATGATTGTTTTTGATAACACTACATTATCTAATGAATATAATGAAATGATTGGAAGTATTGAATAATTATGAAAAAACCTATTATTAAATTATATGCTGAAATAGATATTGTTAAAGCATTAAAAGAAGAATTATATTGTAATTATAAAATAATTAATAAAGAAGGTAATACAATTCTTAAAGATGAAATTTTATTTGATAGTTGTGAATTAGAGAAAATAGATTTTACGAAATATAAAATAAAAAAGCTAGAATTTATTGATTGTATTATTAATAATTGTGATTTTTCTAATTTAGAATTTGAAAAAATTATATTTAAAAGATGTCAATTCAAAAATTGTAAAATGTTAGGAATCAGTTTTATTGATACTTCTTTAAATGATATACAATTTGAAGAGTGTATTTTATCTTATAGCAATTTTTCTAACAATAAATTTAAAAATATAAATTTTATAAATTGTCAATTTTTAGATTCAACCTTTTTTGATAATATAACAACAAAATTAAAATTAGATAATTGCAATTTTATGAATTGTCAATTTTATAATAATGATTTTAATGGTGTTGATTTTAGTAATAGCAATATAGATAATATAACAACTGATTTAAAAAGTGTAAAAAAAATTTTTATTAATCAAAATCAAGCTATTAGTTTAGTTAATTTATTAGACATAATAGTAAAAGAATAGGAGAATTTATGAAAAAATATTGGTGGATTTTAGTTTTATTTGTTTTAGTTTTAGGTGGAGTAGCTTATTTGGTATTTAGTGATTTAAATGAAGAAAAAAAGTTAATTGAAGAAATGAATCAAGTTTATGAATTAATGGATGCTAATAACCAAGCTGAATTAGAACAAAAATTAAATAATATAGTAACTAGTGGAGATTATGCAATTGTTGAAAAAGCTGCAAAAAATTATGTAAAAGATTTTTATAATTTGATTATTTCAATCATTGATGAATTAGATAATGAAAAAATTACTACTTTGATAACGTACAAAAATTATCAAGAAGATGGTCCTAATTTTTCTTCAACAAAGACTTATATTAATACTACAAAATCAAAATTAGAAAATTATAAAAATTTATATAAAGAATTTTTAACTGAAGAAAAAGCTAAATCATATTTAAAAGAAGAATTAGATAGTTACTATCAAGAATTTTATATTGAACAAATTATTGGAAAAGAAAATGATGAAACTATTATAGCTGACATTGATAACATAATAGAAATTTTAAATAATTCTAAAGTTATTATAGATTTTTTAGTAAATTATCAAGATAATTGGTATTTAGAAGATAATTATATTTATTTTACTAGTGAAGAATTAACTAATCAGTATGATAATTTGTTAAATACCTTGTTGTAAAAAGTATTTTATAATTAAGTATTGGAGGGTTAGCTATGAAACAACAAAAAATTATAATAACAGAAATAAATGAAAGTAATCAAAAAGAGTTTATTAAAGTAGCTAAAAAATCTTTTTTTAATATTATTTTATTATTTATTTTTAAATTTAGACAAGCAATGATTGCTTCTTTAGATGGAAAAATAAATGAGGCTATAATATATAAAATAGTTAATTTTAAAAAAACAAAAATTGCTTTCATTTGTGAAATTTGTATTGATAAAAATTACCAAAATCAAGAAATCAAACAAAAATTATATCAAGAAACCATAAAATTTTTACAAGCTAAAAACACTGATATAATTGCATTAATTAAAGATGATAATGCTTTGCCATCAGATAATATTTTAAAGCAAGCCAGTCTGATAAAAATTGCAAAAAAAATAGGATTTCTAAATATTCTCAAATTCTATTTTACGACACCAACATTTTTAGCTGTTGGTATGAATACATATATATATTTTAAAGATAATAAAGAACAAAAAATAAACCCAATTTTTCAATTAATTTTATTTTTTGTTGCAAATATGCTTTTAACTTTACCTTTTTTATATTATTTCTTTAATAATCTTACTAGTTTTTTTTGCTTGCTATGTTCTTACTTTATAATTTTAATAATTTATATTACTACACGTTATTTTGGCTTTTTATCGACAAAAGAAGATGGATATTTTAAAATAGATAATTGTGGTATCTTTGTTAATATAATTATTAGTATTTTAGGTTTCCCTTATATGATTAATGGTAATTGGTATCCTCAAAAATATGAAAATACTAAAGAATATAATGAAAAATTAGCTCGTCCAGAGCTAATAAAATGGTTAGTTTTTTTGTTTTTACCTTTTCTTTACTTTGTCGACAATATTTATTTAAAAGAAATAGCCCAAATAAGTCTAGTTTATCTAATTTTGTCTATTATTCCTTTTTTTCCATTTGGTCATTTTGGCGCTACTAGAATATTTAACTATAGTAAAAGAATATGGAGTATAATATTTATCATGACCTTGGTAATAACAATAATGATGTTTAGAATTACTTTGATATAAGGACATATAGTCCTTTTTATTAAAGTTAATTACGCGTAAATTTATATATATTATTAATTTACAATAAAAAATATTGACATAAAAAAAAGCAAATTATATAATTAACATAACTAAATTATGAAAGGTGATAATATGTTAGAATTAATTGATATTTCATTTAAAAGAGACAACAAACAAATCCTTGAAAAAATTAATTTAAAACTCGATTTAGGGAAATTTTATGTTATTACTGGCCCTAATGGTAGTGGAAAAAGTAGTTTGGCTAAAATAATCATGGGCATAGAAAAACCGGATAGTGGGAAAATTTTGTTTAACAAAATTGATATTACAAATAAATCTATTGATGAAAGAGCTAGAATGGGAATTTCTTTTGCTTTTCAGCAACCTATTAATTTTAAAGGATTAACAGTCTTTGACTTGCTTAAAATTGCTATTAACAAAGATTTAACAAAAGATAAAGCTTGTGACATATTGTCAAAAGTAGGACTTTGTGCTTTAAATTATGTTGATCGCGAGGTTAATAATTCTTTATCTGGTGGTGAATTAAAAAGAATTGAAATAGCTACTGTGCTTGCTCGTAATCCTAAATTAGCTATTTTTGATGAACCTGAGGCAGGAATTGATTTATGGAGTTTTCAAAATTTAATTAGCGTTTTTAAATACATTCAAAATAATTTTCAAGGTATTACTTTAGTAATATCGCATCAAGAAAGAATTTTAAACATAGCCGATCAAATTATTTTGTTTAATAATGGTAAAATTGAAAAAATAGGAAATAAAGATAATATGATGAAACTAATTATAAAAAAAGAAACTTGTTGCAAAGGAGTTGAACTTTGTGAATAAAATTGATGAAAATTTATTAAATAATATCATAGATAATAATATTTTAGAAAGCGATTCATATAATATTCGAAAAAATGGTCAAGTTACTAAAAGAAAAACTAATCCTTATATTGATATTATTACGAAAAAAGATGGTACTGGTATTGATGTTTACGTTAAAGATAATACCTTGTTTGGAATTATCGATATTCCTGTTATTATCACGGAAAGTGGTTTAAAGGATGTTGTTTATAATGATTTCCATATTGGAAAAAATGCTAATATTATTATTGTCGCTGGTTGTGGTATTCATAATACTTCTAAAGATGATTCGTCTCATGATGGTATCCATCGTTTTCACTTAAAAGCAAATTCGAAAGTAAAATATATTGAAAAACATTATGGAAGCGGTAAAGGTAGTGGGGAAAAAAATTTAAATCCTATTACAGAGATTGAAATGGATGAAGGTTCAAGTATGACAATTGAATCTGTACAAATAGAAGGTGTTGATAACACATTAAGATTAACAAAGGCTAATTTGTTAAAAAATACCACTTTAATTATTAATGAAAAAATAAAAACTTCTCATCAACAACATGCTAAAACTGATTTTGTTGTTACATTAAATGGGGAAAATGCTTCTTGTCATATTACTTCTAGGTCGGTAGCAATTGATAATTCTTATCAAGAATTTAACTCCATAATTACTGGTAATACTAAATCTTTTGCCCATGTTGAATGTGATGCTATTATTCAAAATCAAGCTGCAATTAAAGCAATTCCGCAAATATTTGCTAACAATGTTGAAGCTAATTTAATTCATGAAGCAGCAATAGGAAAAATTGCTGGTGCCCAATTAGTTAAATTAATGAGTTTAGGCTTAACTGAAAAAGAAGCTGAAGAAACAATTATTAATGGCTTTTTAAAATAAATGAGACTAGAGGTGAATTATGAAAAGAACTACTGATAAAAACATTTTAATTGCCTTTCTCCTTAATATAATATTTGCAATAATTGAATTATTAGGAGGATTATTTACTAAAAGCATTTCAATATTATCTGATGCTATACATGATTTTATAGATGCAATTAGTATAGGTATATCTTTTTTCCTAGAAAGAAAAAGTAAAAAAAATCCTAATAATAATTATACTTATGGTTATATAAGATATTCGGTTTTGGGAGCTTTAATAGCTACTTTATTTTTAATTCTTGGTTCAGTTTTAATTAAAATCACAAATATTAATTACATAGATTCAATTATGAGTATAATAATAGCTAGCTATATATTATTTCATTCGCTAATAAATTTAAATGAAATTTTAGCTGTATTTTTAGAAAAAACACCAAAAAACATTGATATTATTTGTTTAAAAAATCACTTATTAAATATTAAAGGAATAATTGAAGTACATCATTTTCATGTTTAGAGCATTGATGGTGTTAATAATTATGCTACTCTTCATGTTGTAACAAATGAGACAGATGCTGTTAAAATAAAATTAGAAGTAAAAAAAATTTTAAAATATTATAATATAACTCATACAACTATTGAAATTGAAAAAGAAGGAGAGACATGCTTAAGTAAAAATTGTGAAATAGACAATTTTAAATAAAAGGAGATTTATGAAAAAAAATTTATTTTTAATAATTATAATAACTCTATTTATTATTAGTTTAATTGTTTTGGCTAATAACCTTGATTCTGAAGAAGAAAAAGCATTTTATGCTTATGTTAAAGAAAATAAATTGATTTTATGGGATAAAAATAGTAATCAAAAATATTTATTGAGTAAAAATGTCAATCTTGATAATAAAAATTTTCCAGACAACTTTTTCAGTTATTCGTACTTAGAAGATAAGATAATTTATATTGATAATATTACTGCACAAGGAGCGGATTTATATTTTATTGATATTGCTGATTTAGGTCACGATAATTATACTTTAATTGCTAATAATGTCACATCTTATCAAGTAACCGAAAGTGGATTAATTTATTTAAAAGATTCTAATTTATTCTATTTTGATTATAATACAAGTACTTTAATTGATGATGATGTCAGTGATTATACTGTATCAAAAGATAAAAAAAATATTTACTATTGTAATAAAAATGGTGATGTTTATTTATTGAAAGATATCTTTCAAAAAAATAAAATATTGACTGATATTGATGGGTTAGAAAAATATGATAATTTTATTATATTTTATAAAAAAGAAAATTTTATGTATTCTTTTTACATTGATGATAAGTTAATTGGTGATAAGATATTAACTATTCTAGGTGTTTTTGATAATGCATTTTATTTTACTCAATATGAAGGAAATTTAACTGAATTCGATGATAATGAAGATTTTCAAAATTTAAACTTAGATGTTGCTACTTATAAATATCAAAATGGTCAAGTTACAAGGATTGGACCTGGTATCATGACTTTATCAGAAGAATTTACCAATCCTAATAATGATGAATATTTAGTACTCGGGAAATATAATGGCAAAAATTTTGACATATTTTTATATAATCAAAAAAATACAGAATTAACGAGTTTAGGTAACACTTTAAATTTTAATTTTTATGCCTATGATGATACTACAAAAAATATTTATTATCGCGAAGCAAATTTATTTTACCAGTCAACGATTATTGATGGTGAATTGAAAAATAAAAAATTAATTGGGAATAATATCAGCTATATTTCTAAAAAAAATGGTAAAATTTATTATGTTGAGAATGATACTTCAAATTTGTATTTATTAGAAAATAATGAATTAATAGCTGAAAATATAAATGATTGGTATATCATAGATAATATTATTTTTTATAATAAAAATGTTGAAGATAAATTTATATTAGGTTGTTATCAATGCCAAATGAACGAAATTAATAATATTGCCGGTTTTAATATTAGAGAGAATCAAATATTTTATTATTTAAATACTTACAATAAAGATAATATTTTGTATGGTGATTTATATACAATTATAAATGGAATTAGTACGTTGGTAGATGACAATATAATTATTAGTTTTGGTGTAATAGACATAAAATAAAAATTGCTGTTATTTTCTTTTTTTCTATGCTATAATATTTATAGCACTCGCTGGAATAGCTTAGTTGGTAGAGCAACGCATTCGTAACGCGTAGGTCGTAGGTTCGAATCCTATTTCCAGCACCATTTATTTTTAAAGGAGTATGATTATGAGATTAAAATGGGGTAAAATTATTTTGGCTTTAGTGATTTTAATTTTGATTGTTTCAATTGTTATTTTAGTTTTTTCAAAAAAAAGCAAAGAAAATAATGAAAATGACGATCAACAAAATGTAAATGAGCAACCAACTGTTGAAAAAGAATTACAAATTTTAGATTTAGAATCAAATACACGACCAATAGCAATTATGATTAACAATCATAAAACGGCTCAACCTTTGCAAACGGGCTTAAATGATGCATATTTGGTTTATGAAATTGTTGTAGAAGGAGGAATTACTAGATTATTAGCTGTATTTAAAGATGCTGAAACATCAAGAATTGGAACAATTAGAAGTTCTCGTCATTATTTTTTAGATTATGCAGAGGAAAATGATGCTATTTATGTTCATTTTGGTTGGAGTCCTCAAGCTAAATCAGACATCTTAAATTTAGGAATAAATAATATCAATGGTATGGTTAATGGAAGTGCTTTTTGGCGAGATACAACTTTAAATGTTCCTACTGAACATACAGTTTATACGAGTATTGAAGGACTAGAAGAAACAATAATTAATAAAGATTATCGAAAAACTACGGATAAAGATAATTTATTAAATTATAGCGTTGATGAAATTGATTTATCAACTATGGAGGGCGCTATTAAAGCTAATGAGGTTGAAATTATTTATTCTGGTTATCAAACTAATAATTTTGTTTATGATGAAGTTAATAAAGTATATAAGAAATATAGTAATGGTGAATTGCGAAAAGATTATATAACTGGTGAAATATTTACCGCAAAAAACATTATCACATATCAGGTTTCAAATTATAGTATGGATTCTAAAGGACGACAAGAAATTGATAATATAGGTTCTGGGAAAGGTTATTTTATTTCTAATGGCTTTGCTGTACCAATAACATGGGAAAAATCATCACCTTCTAAGCAAACAATTTATAAATATCTAAATGGTCAAGAAATAACTGTAAATGATGGAAATACTTATATCCAAATTCAACCTAAAAATAAAATTATTGAAATTAATTAAAAAATAATTTTGTTGAATTAAAAGTTAAATAGATAAAAAAAGTTTTAAAATAATGTCATTGAATGAGTTAATGAGCTAAAATAGTATATAAAAAATCATTAAATACTATAGAATATTTAGTATTTTAAAGTGTAAATACAATATTGTGAATGACTTAATGTACCATTTAAGGTGTAAAAATATGAATGATTAAATGTGCCATTTTACTCGTTCAATAATAATAAATAGATTAGGTTTTAGTATAATATCATTAGGTGCGATAAAATAAAAACCTAATTTTTTATTACTTCAATTCTGAATTTGTTAATTTTAACTTCATATGTGTTTTTCCGTTTAACTTTTCTCTTTTTGCATTGTTAATATAATTCATCATTAATAATATATCTTTATCAGAATAATTATCAATATCAGTTCCTTGTTCAATAAATCTTCTAATATATTCATGAATTACTTCAATTAAATCAGGTCTTATAATTTTTACCATTGTCAGTTAAAATTGCAGAAAAAATTTTATGGAACGTTTCTAAACCAATAATATTTTTGATTTTATTTATTTTGTCAGTAACTTCAGATATAGTTTGTTCATTAATTTTATAAGCAATCATAAAATTAAATGGAATATAGTTTAAAGTTAATAAAGCAGATTTTCCTTTAGTTCCTTCTACAGTATCCATTTCAACATAAGAAGAAATATTATTATTTTCTTTATATTTTAAGAAATTTTGATAAGTTCTATTAATCCTACAAAGTTGTTCTTTTCTTTCACTTTTATTTTTAGGAATTGTTTTATTTCTTTTAACTTCTTTTGATACACTAGTAGGATCAATTTGTAAATTTTCACCGATTATTTTCAATTTATAATTATTAGTAATTCCAGATGAAATAACTTTTCTTTGTTCTAAAGTTAAATGTTTCCAGTCTTTCATTTTTAATTCCTCCTTTTTAGCAAAGAAACACTTATATTATACTACTATCAGACTTATTTCTGTTTTTTATCATAAAACGGAATTTCAAATGAAAATTAACGAAAAATAATTTTTTTAGTTAAAAGTATTATATTTTTTTTGATAATGTGATATAATGTTATAGTTCGAGGTGAATAAATGAATATAAATAAACTAGACAAAGAATATTTAGATTTGGTTAATTATATTTTAAATAGTGAGGAATTTTTAAAATTAAAAAAATGTGAACATCATGGTATTTCAAGGTTTGATCATTCTTTAAAAGTATCATATTATGCATATAAATTTGCAAAGAAATTCAAATTTGATTATAAATCTGTCGCTATAGGGGGATTGTTACATGATTTTTTCCTTGATGAGAATATGAATTTAAAAGATAAAATATACTCAATGATTAATCATCCGTTAAAAGCTGAGGCAAATGCTTTAGAAACATTTAATATAACATCTAAAGAAGCTGATATAATTAAAAGTCATATGTTTCCAATTAATTTAAGTATACCAAAATACAAAGAAAGTTGGTTAGTTAGTATTTATGATAAGAAAGTTGCATTAAAAGAATTGAGTTATAAATTAAGTTATAAATTACGTTATACTTATAATTTAGCTTTTGTTATATTATTTAATTTAATAAAATAGAGCAATCTATTTTTTTTATATTTATGTAGAACTTTTAGTTATGTGGAAGTTTTATAAAAACATCTTGTAATTAAGGCGTTTCTATTAT
>CALVVV010000043.1 GCA_944363995.1 uncultured Bacilli bacterium | reverse complement strand
AGTGTTATTTGCAAATTAAAAGAGCAATCAATCACTGATTACTCTTTACTTTTGCGTGCCATAGTCTGAATAGTTACGACTTTTGTTCAAATAGTCAATATATGATATTGACAATATAAAAATTATAGTGTATAAAGTATATACGAGGAGTGGTTATTTTGAAACTAGTTATAGTTGAGTCACCAAGTAAAAGTAAAACAATTGAAAAATATTTAGGAAAAGACTATGAAGTTTTATCTAGTAAAGGCCATATTAGAGATTTATCCACTAAGGGTAAATATGGTTTAGGGATAGATTTAGAACATAATTTTAAACCAGATTATGTGACTATTAAAGGAAAATCAAAAATAATTAATGACTTAAAAAAAGAAGTTAAAAAAGCTGATTTTGTTTATCTAGCAACTGATCCAGATAGAGAAGGTGAAGCAATTTCATGGCATTTGTATGATACTTTAGGATTAAAGGAAGATAATTATGACCGAATTGTTTTCAATGAAATAACAAAAAATGCAATTTTAAATTCGTTTGCTTCAGCTCGTAAAATTGATCAAAATTTAGTTAATAGCCAAGAAACAAGAAGAATATTAGATCGTATTATTGGTTTTAGATTGAGTAAATTAATGCAAGCTAAAACCGATGGTACTTCAGCTGGTAGAGTTCAAAGTGTTGCTTTAAAATTAATTGTTGATAAAGAAAGAGAAATTGAAAAATTTATTCCCGAAGAATATTGGTCAATAACTGGAGTTTTTAAAGAATTTAGTGCGGAATTATTTAATTATAACAATAAAGATATTACAGTAAAAAGTGAAGGAGAAGCTAATGAAATATTAGCTAAGCTAAGTAAATCTTTTAAAATAATTAATGTTGATAAAAAAAATAAAAATAAAAAATCAAATCCACCATTTATAACAAGTACCTTGCAAAGATTGGCTTCTAGTAAATTAGGATTTAATGCTAAAAAAACTATGTCTATTGCCCAAAAATTATATGAAGGAATAGAACTTAAAAATGAAACTGTCGGTTTAATTAGTTATATGCGTACTGATTCTGTTAGATTATCTGATGAATTTATCAAATCAACTTATGAATTTATAAAAAATAAATATGGTGAAGAATATATAGGTTATGTTAAAGTTAGTAAAAAGACAGATAATGTTCAAGATGCTCATGAAGCTATTAGACCAACTAGTATTATGCGAACTCCTGAAAGTATTAAGCTATATTTAACTAATGATGAATATAAATTGTATAAAATGATTTATTATAGAGCTTTAGCCAGTTTAATGAAAGATGCCCAAACAATTAATACAACTGTTATTTTAGATAATAATAATTACCAATTTAAAGCAACCGGTCAGATAATTTCTTTTGATGGTTATTTAAAAGTATACAACGATTATGAGGAAACTAAAGAGGTTGTTCTACCTTCGTTAGATACATATAAATCTAAAATAATAGTAGCTAATGACATTACAAAAGAACAACACTTCACTAAACCTCCTGCTAGATATTCCGAAGCTAAATTAATTGAAGAAATGGAAAAATTAGGTATTGGTCGCCCTAGTACCTATGCAACAACGATGGAAACTTTAAAATTACGTAAATATGTAAATGTAGTTGATAAAAAATTCATACCTACTAAAATAGGAATAGAAATTACTGATAAGTTACAAGAATGTTTTAGTCATTTAATTAATGTCGAATATACGGCAAATATGGAAAGTGATTTAGACAAAATTGCTTTAGGAAAAGAAAATTGGGTTAAAATATTACAAGATTTTTATAATGATTTCGAACCAGCACTAAAAGATGCTTTCGACAAATTGCCTAAAAAAGAAGCTGTTAAAACTGGTGATGATTGTCCAAATTGTGGTAATCCTTTAGTAATTAGAAATGGCAAATATGGCGAGTTTGTCGCTTGTAGTAATTTTCCTACTTGTAAATATATTAAACAACAAGAAAAAGCGATTAAAGAAATAATTGATTGCCCCAATTGTGATGGAAAAATAATTGAAAAAAGAAGTAAAAAAGGTAAAATATTTTATGGTTGCAATAATTATCCTAATTGTAAAACAGCTTATTGGAATATGCCAATAGCCGAGAAGTGTCCTAACTGTGGTAATTTGTTAACAGTTAAAAGTAAAAAAATTAAATGTAGTAATTGTGATTATGAAAAAGAGGACTCTTAATATGAGTTTTCTTTTTATTTTAAATATGATATAATTATGCTTGAGGAAAGTGAGTAAGATGAATCAAGATATTATAAAAAATACAAGTATAGAACTAAATATAAAAGCAAAACAAGTTGAAACAGTTTTAAAATTATTAAGTGAAGGTAATACTATACCGTTTATTGCTCGTTATCGTAAAGAAGCAACTGGAGCTTTAGATGAAGAACAAATAAGAAAAATTAATGAAATATATGAATATCAAGTTAATTTATTAAAGAGAAAAGACGATGTAATTAGATTGATTGATGAAAAAGGTTTATTAACGGAAGAGTTAAAAAATAGTATATTAAATGCTAATAAATTAGTAGAAGTAGAAGATTTATATCGCCCATTTAAAGAAAAGAAAAAAACGAAAGCAACAGATGCCATTAATAATGGCTTAGAACCTTTAGCTAAAATAATTATGGCATTTCCTATTAAAGGTAGTATTGATGATATAGCTAACAAATTTTTAAATGATAAAGTAGATTCGATTTCTAAAGCTATTGAAGGAGCTAAATATATTATTGCCGAGTGGATTAGTGATAATGCCAGTTATCGTAAGTGGATAAGAAATTATATATTTAGAAATGGTATAATTGTTACCAAATTAAAAAAAGATGCAGTTGATTTAAATAAAACTTACGAAATGTATTATAATTATCAAGAGAAAGTAAAAGAAATTAAACCACATCGTGTTTTAGCTATTAATAGGGCTGAAAATGAAAAAGTCATTAATGTTAATATTGATATAAATAAAGATGATATAATCAATAATTTAAAAGCAAAAATAATTAAAAATGATAAATCTTTAGTTGTTGATATAGTAAGTGATGCAATAAATGATGCTTATAAAAGATTAATTTTTCCAGCAATAGAAAGAGAAATTAGAAGTGAATTAACTGATAAAGCCGAAGAAGTAGCCATCAATAATTTTGGTCAAAATTTAGAAAAATTATTATTACAACCACCAATGAAAGATAAAATGGTATTAGGATTAGATCCGGCTTACCGAACAGGATGTAAATTGGCTGTATTGTCACCTGTAGGACAAAACTTAGAAATTGCGGTTATTTATCCGCATGAGCCTATAAAAAAATATGAAGAAGCTAAAAAAATAGTTTTAGATTTGATTGATAAATATAAGATAGATATTATTGCTATTGGTAATGGTACCGCATCAAGAGAAAGTGAAGCGTTTATTGCTGATGTTATTAAAGAAAGTAAGAGAAAAGTTGAATATGTTATTGTCAGTGAAGCTGGTGCTAGTGTTTATTCTGCAAGTAAATTAGCAATTGAAGAATTTCCAGAATTAACAGTTGAAAAAAGGAGTGCAATTAGTATTGGACGAAGACTGCAAGATCCTCTAGCAGAATTAGTAAAAATTGATCCAGAAAGTATTGGTGTTGGTTTATACCAACATGATGTTACAAATAAAAAATTGACAGAAAGTTTAGATTTTGTTGTCAGTACTGCAGTTAATAAAGTAGGAGTTAATGTAAATACAGCTAGTCCATCTTTATTTAAATATGTTTCTGGAATAACCAAAAAGAATATTGATAAAATATTAGAATATCGTAATAAAAATAGAATTAAAAATAGAGAAGAAATAAAAAAAATATTATCTGATAAAACCTATGAGCAGGCTATTGGTTTTTTAAGAGTTGTTGATGGAACTAATCCTTTAGATGTAACTGGTATTCATCCTGAAAGTTATGATATTACTTTAAAATTACTTAAAATGTTAGATCTAAATATTTCTGATATAGGAACTGACAAAATGATGACAAATTTAGATATAGATGTTTTAGAATACAGTAAAAAACTTAACACGGATATTTATACTTTACAAGATATAATAGATTGTTTAAAAAAACCTAATCGTGATCCACGTGATGAAATGCCTAAACCAATTTTAAGAAGTGATATATTACATATTGAAGATTTACAAGTAGGAATGAAGTTACAAGGAACAGTTAGAAATGTTGTTGATTTTGGGGTGTTTATAGATGTTGGCCTTAAAAATGATGGCTTAGCCCATATTTCTAAGCTAACAAACAAATACATAAAACATCCAATGGAAATAGTTAATGTAGGAGATATTGTTGATTGCTATGTTGATGATATTAATTTAGAAAAAAATAAAGTATCATTATCATTATTAGAAAGGTAATTTATGAAAAAATTAATTATATTGTGCTGTTTTCTTTTAACAGGATGCTTTGAAAATAGTGGTTATTTAATAAAAAGTTGTTCTAAGATTGAAACAGTTGGAGATTTTAAAAGTATAACAACATATACTTTCGGTTTCAAAAATGATTTAATTGAAAATTTAGAGGTAACATTTGATTATCAGGGATCGAAAGAATTAATTACAGCCTTAAAAACATCTTTAGAAACAAATTATCGACAATTAAGCAGTGAAGTTTTGATTGACTTAGAAAATCAATACCAAATAACTTATATTTTGCCTCTTGATTCTGATTTGAATGATAAATTTGTGATAAAATCAAGCCGAACAGATTTAGTTAAAGAATTAGAAGAGAAAGGATTTAGTTGCGAATGAAAAAAATATTATTGATTATATTGTGCTTAGTATTATTTGGCTGTAAAAGCAATGATATTAAACAATTTAAAGAAGAATATGAACGATTAAATAATAATTACATAGAAGTTAATATTGATTTAGATAATCAAATTACTTATTTAAATTCCCAAGAAGTGGTAGATTTTTTAAAAAACGATACTGGAATTATTTTGTTCGGAAATGAAACAGACGCTAAAACTCGCTCAATAATAGAAACTTTACTATTAATTGCTCAAGATACTGACTTAGATTTAGTTTATTATAATCCTAGTACGTATGAAAATAATAAAGAAGAATTTGCTGAGATAATAGGGGTTATCGGTAATTATTTACCAATTAACCAAGATGGCGAAAAACTTTTGCGAACACCAGATGTTTATTTTGTTGATAATGGTAATTTAGTTGGCAATTTTTATGGTAGCGTTGATGATTTTAATAATGAAAAATTAACTGATGAACAAAAAGAAAATTTATATTATCATTATAATTTATTAGCTAAATTAATTAAATAACATTAATAGTTATTTATAATATAGAGAATGGAGAAACAAGAATGTTTTTGATAGATAATAAACCTAAATTTTCATCTAAATCAGCTTTTACCTTAATAGAATTATTAGCTGTAATAATTCTATTAGCAATTATAGCCGTTATAGCTGTACCAATAGTATTAAATATAATAAAAGAAGCTAGAAAATCAGCTGGTTTATCAGAGGCAAATATGATATATAATGGTATCAATAATTACTGCATTATGCAAGCGATTGAGCATGAATTAAATGGAACAATAGATATTTGTGCGGATGGTGTAACAATTGCAGAAGTAAAAGATATGGTTAATTTAGGTAATGCTATAGTTAAAGATATTGTATATGAAAATGGAAAAATAACAATCTTAGTTGTTGAAAGTAACAATCGCGAATACACTCTTTCAAATGATAAGATGGTAATTGTTCCAGAAACTGTTTCATTTGCTGTTGATTCTTGGGAGACAATTATAGATAATATAAAATCAGGTAATGCGAACGTATATAATGTAGGTGATACAAAAGAAGTAAAATTGACTAATTATACAAATGGTTTAGAAGAAACTTTTACAATAAGAGTAGCTAATAACTCAATGGCAGATGAATGCTATAGTGAAATGTTTTCCCAAACAGCATGTGGTTTTGTTATTGAGTTTGTCGATATTATAACGACATATAAAATGAATTCTACAAATACTAATTTAGGTGGTTGGCCAGGAAGTGAAATGTACGATTTTATAAATAATAATATATACAATTCATTACCTAGCGAACTACAAAAGCTAATAATAGATACTTATACAATATCAAGCCATGGTAGTACTGAAACAAATAATTTTACTTCCAATAATAAATTATACTTGTTAACACTTAAAGAAATATGGGGTGATATTCCAAATAATTATGATACTGTAACTAATCAGACAAGGCAATTGGATTATTATAAAAAAGAGGGCGTAAATTCCGAAAATTATGCGAAAGCTATAAAAGATTATCAAGGCAATCCTTATATTTGGTGGTTACGTTCTGCCAATTTTAATAGTGATACTGATTTTTATCGTGTTTCTACACTCGGTCTTTGGCCAAACCGTTATGCTACAGCTGTATGTGGAGTTGCTCCCGCATTTAGAATTGGTTGAATTTAATATAAAATAGGTGAACTTATGAAAATATTGATTATAGAAGATGATGCAACAATAAGAAGTGGTTTGAAATATTGTTTAGAGTATGAAAAATTTGAAGTGATTGAAGCAATCGGATTAGATAGTTTAAATAAATTAGCTAATGTTTCCTTAATTTTATTAGATATTAATTTACCAGATATCAACGGTTTTGAGTTATTTAAAAAAATAAAAGAAAGAAAAAATATTCCGATTATTTTTTTAACGGCTAATGATTTAGAGCCTTCTATAGTTATGGGGTTAGATATGGGGGCTGATGATTATGTAACTAAACCATTCAAAACAAGAGAATTAATATCAAGAATTAAAAATGTTTTAAGAAGAAATAATAATTTTGATGTTATAAATATTAAAAATATTGTAATTGATTTAAAACAAGCCAAAGTATTTAAAGATGGTGTTGACGTTAATTTAACTGCTTTAGAATATAAAATATTATTAACTTTAGCCTTAAATCCCAACCAAGTTTTTACTAGAGAAAAGATTTTAGCCAATATTTGGGATGTTAATGAAGAATATGTTTATGATAATACTTTAACTGTTTATATTAAAAGAATAAGAGAAAAAATTGAAGATGATATTACTAATCCTAAAATTATTAAAACAGTAAGAGGAATTGGTTATAAAATAGGTGATGGTGATGACTAAAAAATATTTTATAGTTAATGCTATTGCTATTTTGATTATTGTATTATTTTATTTTTTTGTTTCTAATATTATAAATAATAATTATGAAAAAAAATTGATTGCTAGTGATAGTTATTTGATTGGCAATTTGTTAAATAAATATCCTAATTTAAAAGAAGATATTGTCTCTAGTTATTTAATTAAAGATAATTATGAAATAGGTTACAATTTAATAAAAGAATATAATTTAATTAATATTAAAAATAATAATAGTTTTATTTTAATATATGGTTTAATAAGTTCTTTAATTTTATTTTTAATTAACTATATTTATATTAGAAACATTTACAAAAAAATAACTAAGATTGATAAATATATGAATAATATTTTAAATGATGATTATTCTATCGATATAAAAGAATATTGTGAAGGGGATATAAGTAATTTAAAAAATGATATCTATAAAATGACTGTTAAACTAAAAGAACAAAGTGAATTATTAATTAAAGAAAAAAAATATTTAGAAGAAACACTACAAGATATATCTCATCAAATCAAAACCCCTTTAACTAGTATGTATATGATAAATGATATATTAACTAATGAATCAAACGAAAATATTAAAAAAGAATTTTTAATTAAAAACAAGAATCAAATAGAACGAATAGAGTGGTTAGTAACTAGTTTACTTAAATTATCAAGATTAGAAAGTGGAACTGTTAAATTAAAAAAAGAAAAGATAGAACTAAACAAATTAATTGATAAAGCTATTGAACCAATTAATGTTTTATTAGAATTAAAAAATATTAAATTAATTAAAAATATTGAAAATATTAATTTAAATGTCGATATTAATTGGACTGTTGAAGCATTACTTAATATAATTAAAAATGCTTGTGAACATACCAAAGACGAAATAAAAATAAAAGGTATTTCTAATCCGCTTTATACAGAAATAAAAATAATTGATAATGGAAACGGTATTAATAAAAAAGATATCAAACACATTTTTGAAAGATTTTATAAAGGTAATCACAATAAAGAAAGTATCGGCATTGGCCTTAATATGTCAAAAAAAATAATTAATTTACAAAATGGTGTTATCGAAGTAACTTCTAAAGAAAATATTGGTAGTATATTTACAATAAAATTATTTAAATATAATATATGACAAAATTGTAATTAATTAAGTCATTAAATTGTAATAAATATTTAATATAATTATGTTGGAAGGAGAAAAAATATGGAAATATTAAAAGTTGAAAATTTGTGTAAAAATTATGGTAAAGGAGAAACTTTAGTAAAAGCATTAGACAAAGTAAGTTTTAAAGTTGAAAAAGGTGAGTTTATTGCAATAGTAGGTAGTAGTGGCAGTGGGAAATCGACTTTATTACATATTTTAGGTGGTGTCGATCATCCAACAAGCGGGAAAGTTTATGTCGATGGCGTAGATGTATACGAATTAAATGAAACTAATTTAGCAATCTTTCGTCGTCGTCAAGTAGGATTAATTTATCAATTTTATAACTTAATTCCGATACTAAATATTAAAGAAAATATAACTTTACCGATTTTATTAGATAATAAAAAACCAGATGAAAAATACTTAAATGAATTAATTGAAACATTAGGCTTAAGTAATCGTGTAAGTCATTTACCTAATGAATTATCTGGTGGGCAACAACAAAGAGTTAGTATCGGTAGGGCTTTAATGAATAGACCAGCACTATTATTAGCCGATGAACCAACAGGTAATTTAGATAGTAAAGCAGGGCGTGAGATAATTGAATTATTAAAACTATCTAATCAAAAATATAAACAAACTATTATTATGATTACTCACGATCATAATTTAGCGTTATGTGCTGATAGAATAATTACTTTAGAAGATGGTAAAATAATAAGTGATGAGAAAAATAATATTTGACAAACCAATTAATTTATAGTAAAATGCATATAGATATGAATTATTTCATATATTAAAAAAAGAGATACATTTAATTTGGAAGATTAAGTGTTTCCTCTATTTATTAAATGTGAGAAACACCGTTCTTAGGATGATCGGTGTTTTGTTTTTAATCTTTGTTTTTTATTGCTAAAACAGTATAAAATACAATCATCACAAATATTATGATTAAATTCATATGTTGTCCTTTCATATATTTTGAAGGTTATAAACATCACCTTCATTCTTAAAACAAATTAAAAACAGAGTAAAACACCTAACTATTAAACATATCTCTAAATTAATTACAAATTAATTCAAAATAAAAGTCAACTACAAATTAATATATATGACAAAATTGTCACGACTTTAGTCATTAAATTGTAATAACAATTTAATACAATTATTGTGGAGGAAGAAAAATATGAAAATATTAAATAATTTAACTATAAAACATTTAAAATTAAATAAAAAAAGAACTATTGTGACAATAATTGGTATTACTTTATCAACTGCTTTAATGGCGGGAATTGGTCTATTATTTTCCACATTAAGAGATAATTCAGTAAAAATGGTTATTGAAAATAATGGAAGTCATCATGTGATTATTGAAGTAGAAAAAAATAAATTAGATTTTATTTCAAAAAACGATAGTGTTTTAAATTATAAATATAAATCTAATTTAGGTTATTCACTATATGAAGGGATTACTAATTCCTATAAACCTTATATAAAAGTTTTAACTGCATCTAAAGAATATTTAGAAGATTTAAAACTAATTGAAGGTAGATTACCCAATAATGAAAATGAAATAATTATACCAGAACATTTAGACACTAATGGTGAAGTTAAATTAAATGTTGGAGATGAAATAGTTTTAAATATTGGAAAAAGAATATCTGATGATGGTATATTACTAGGAGAAACACCTTATTATTTTGAATATATATGTGATGATAACATTTGTGATGTTAATCAAAATATAAGAAAAGAAAGCATAATTGATACTAAAGAATTTAAATATAAAATAGTTGGTATTATTGCAAGAGATATTCAAGAAGATTATCAAGATCCAGGATATAATGCTTTTACCGTATCAGAACCTAGTGATATATTAAGTGTCTATGTTACTTATAAAAATATAAAAGATACTTATAAAAATAGTGAAATAATAGCTAAAAATTTAGGATATGAATCAACTTTAGAAGATTCAGTTTATTATGAACAATTAAATTATAATGATAACTTGTTAGCTTTTTCTGGTGTATCTAATTATTCTAATATGTTAGATTCAATGGCATGGGTTATAATTATTATTTTGTCATTAGTTTCAATTGCTTGTATTATAGTTATTTATAATTCATTTGCTATATCAGTAATGGAAAGAAAAAAACAATTTGGTTTATTTTCAAG
>CALVVV010000042.1 GCA_944363995.1 uncultured Bacilli bacterium | reverse complement strand
TTTGTAATGACATTGGAAGAAGCAGTAGATTTAGTGCTATTTGCTTTTGAAAATGGAGAAAGCGGAGATATCTTTGTACAAAAGGCACCAGCCTGTACGATTGAAGTATTAGCTAAGGCAGTAAAGGAATTGTTTAATGCTGATAATGAAATCAAGGTAATAGGAATTAGACATGGAGAAAAGATGTATGAAACACTATTAACAGATGAAGAATGTGCAAATGCAATTGACTTAGGAAACTTCTATCGAGTACCAGCAGATAAAAGAGATTTGAACTATGACAAATATTTCTTTGAAGGGATGGGAAAAAATACATTGACACAGTTCAATTCAAATAATACAAGACTAATGACATTAGAAGAAGTAAAAGAAAAATTAATGGAAGTCAAGTTAGTAAGAGATGAATTGAATGAATGGGAGAATAAATAATGGCTGATTTAACAACTATTATTTTAACTTATAATGAAGAAAGAAATATTGCTAATGCAATTAATTCTGTAAAAAAATTAGCTAAAAGAATTGTTGTTGTTGATAGTTTTAGTACCGATAAAACTATTGAAATAGCTAAATCTTTGGGTGCAGAAATAATTGAGCATGAATTTGAAAATCAGGCAAAACAGTTTATTTATGCAATTAATCATTTAAAGATAGATACACAATGGATTATGAGATTAGATGCTGATGAAATTATTTCAAAAAAGGCATCAAAAGAAATAGAAGAAATTTGTTTTTTTAATAAAGATACTGATATTAATGGAATTGTCGTTAGATTTGAAGTTAACTTTTTAGGAAAGAAATTAAGACATGGCGGTATTTATCCATTTAAAAAAATGATTATTTATAAAAAAAATAAAGGATATATGGAAGATAGGGCTATGGATGAACATATTGTTTTAAACGAGGGAAAATCTATTGAATTAAAACATGATTCATATCATAGAGATTATAAAGATTTAAATGCATGGATTGATAAACATAATAAATATTCATCAAGAGAAGTAGAAGATTATTTTTTAAATAATAATCAAGAAAGTAAACAATTAAATAAATCAGCAAAAATTAAAAGGTTTATAAAGTTTAAAATATATTATAAATTACCTTTAGGTACAAGGGCACATCTATATTACTTGTATAGATACTATTTTAAGTTTGGTTTTTTAGATGGAAAAGAGGGTAAAATTTTTGCATTTATGCAAGCCTATTGGTATAGGTTTTTAGTGGATGCAAAAATATTTGAAAAAACAAAAATGATTAATGAAAGGAAGATAGAATGAAAAAAGTTTTGATACTCATGGGAAGATATCTTCCTGGATATAAAGATGGTGGACCAGTGAGAACTATTAAAAATTTGACAGATATATTAGGCAATGAATATGATATTAGAATTATGTGTCATGATAGAGATCATGGTGATGAAATACCTTATTCGAATATCAATGTTAATACTTACAATAAAGTTGGTAATGCAAAAGTATACTATGTTAAGAACGGTAAATTCACGTTTAAGACATTGTTAAAAGAAATAAAGAAAGTTGATGTTGTATATTGTTGTGGACCATACAATAATTATGCAATTAAAACAATGATTTTAAAAAAAATAGGTTTTTTTAAACAAAAATTAGTTATAGCATCAATGGGTTCTTTTTCTAAAGGAGCCTTATCATTGAAAAGTAAGAAAAAAATTATTTTTCTTACTTTAACAAAGAAAATAGGTTTATTTAAGAAAATAATTTGGTCTGTAACTTCAAATGTTGAAGAACGTGAATTAAAAGAAATATTTGGAAATCAAGTAAAATATATTATTGCTGAAGATTTACCTAGAATTGAAAAAGTTAATCATACTTATAAAAAAAAGAAGAATGAGCTAAAAGTTATTTTTATCTCAAGAATATCTAAAATGAAAAATTTGATTGGAGCAATAAAAATATTATCTGCAATAAAAGATTTTCCAATTAAATTTGACATTTATGGAAATATCGAAGATGAAGAATATTGGCAAGAATGTACGACTCAATTAGAAAACCTACCAACAAATATAAATTGGGAGTATAAAGGAGAATGTAACTCTAATGATGTGATAGAAACTTTGTCAAACTATGGTGTATTTCTATTTCCTACATTAGGTGAAAATTTCGGGCATGTAATTAGTGAAGCGTTATTAGCTGGTTGTATACCGATTATTAGTGATACAACACCTTGGTTAGATTTAGATAAATATAAATGTGGTAGAGTTATTTCTCTGAATGATATTGATTCATTTATTAATGCAATCAATGAATTTTTGAATATGGAACAATTTGAATATGAAAAATATGTGAGTAATGCGCAGCAATACATAATAAAAAAAAATAAAGAAAGTATTAGTAATACAGGATATAAAAAAATATTTAATTGTAAAGATGAGGATATTAATGTATGAATTCTATAGAGTATAAACAATTGATTTGGTGGAGAGATGTACCAATTGATGTGGAGTGGGGATTGTTGGATTATTTATCTAAATTTTGGAAAGGTAAAATTGTAATTGTATGCGCGAATGATTTTTCTTCTGAAAGAGTTTCGTGTTCATGGAAAAAACAGGGTGATAATCATATGGAATTTATTATCGGAAATCTGGATAGTGATATAAATAAAAATAAAATAACTAATTTAATTTGTTCAGACTCTATCCATTTATTTTCGGGTATAAGAGGTGATCATCATAAATTTTTAAATTTAGTAAAAAAAAGTAAAGATAATAACTGTATTTTGATAATGGAATCCCCATCTCTTTATGGTTCGAAAATGAAGTGTACTATAAAAAAAATAGTTTATCCATTTTTATATGGTTTTTATAATTTAAAATATGGAAAAATGTTTAAAGCTCTGCTTGTTATGGGGGAAAATGCAAAAGATATATATGTAAAATATGGATGGGAAAAAGATAAAATTTTTGAATTTATGTATTTGCCTAAAATAGAAAGTATAGCTAAAAAAAGTGATAATTGTAATTCTAGAGGACTTTATATAGGAAGATTTGATTTTGAAACAAAAGGATTAAAAACTTTGATGGATGCAATAGATAAAATGCATCCTAGAAAAAAATGGCAAATTGATTTTGTAGGCGGTTATGGTAAGAATAAAGATGAGGTTATAGAATGGTGTTCCAAAAAAGAAAATGTAAAATTCTTGGGATCATGGCCCTCTGATGATGTTATACAAAATATGGCAAAATATGATTTTTGTATTGCTCCTAGTTTGTATGATGGATGGAATATGACACCTTTACAATCTATAAGTGCAGGAATTGGGTGCATTATTAGCGATAATGCAGGGAGTACTTCATTGATTAAAAATAGTAAATCAGGAGCTATTTTTAAAGCAGGAAATGTTAATGAATTAAAGCAATTGCTAGAATATGTAATAGATGATAATGAAATAAAAATTAAATGGAAGAATAATGCTATTCAGTTTCAAAAATGTGTATGCAATGCTGCAGTAGGAGAATATTTTGTAAAAATTTTACGATTTATTTTTGAAGAAGGGGGTGCTCCAAAATGTCCATGGACATAAAAAAGATGAATATTGTTTTTGTTGGAAGTGTAGTAGATAAACAGAGTTTGGAATTGTTGCCTGATGCTTCTATTGCTGGTAATAAAATGCAATTAGGATTTATAAATGGGTTTATTAATAACAATATAAATACAAAAGTAGTCACTGTTGAGCCTCATGCAATGTGGAAATTTAATAAGAAACCTATTATTGTTAAGAGTAGAAAACAAAAAATAGGCAAATTAGAGTTTGACATGATTTCATATATCAATATTCCTATAATAAAGCAAATATGTATATATTACAGTATTTTCAATAAATTGAAAAAGATGCATTTAGATGAAAATACTATAATAATGACATATAATACAATGAGTATTTTTGCTTTACCTGTTTTAAAAATATCTAAAATTAAAAGTTGTAAATGCATAGCAATAGTTGCAGATTTACCAATTTTGATGAGAAAAAATATTGTTAGGAGAATAGAGGATAAAAATCAGGAAAAAATAATAAAAAAATTTGATGGAATCATACCACTTACAACTAATATTGCAGTAGATTTTGCACCTAGTCTACCTTATTGTTTAATAGAAGCAGGTTATGATCCAAGTGATTATCTAAATATAGAACATTCAATTGAAGGTGATAAAGATAGTTACATGTGGAATATAGTATTTTCTGGAACGTTAAATGAACTATCGGGTATTGAGTTAATAATATCTGCAATGGATTTTATTGAAGATAAAAATATAATTCTCAACATTTACGGAGATGGAAATTTAAAGAATTTGGTTATAGCATCATCAAAAAAAAATAAAAATATTTGTTATCATGGAAAAGTAAACAATAAAATAATGATGCAGATACAGGCAAAAGCAGATTTATTAGTTTGTCCAAGACTTACAGATAATTATACTACTAGATATACATTTCCATCAAAAGTTTTAGAGTATTTATGTGTAGGTGTTCCAATTATTTGTAATAAGCTAGAAGGAATCCCAAAAGAATATGATGAATATTTACATTATCCTGAGTCAGAATCTGCAGAAGATTGGGCTAAAGAAATTAAGAAGCTTTTAGGTAATGATTATATTAAATATAAAAAGAAATCGAAGGAAGCAACTAAAAGATTTATAAAAACTAAAACATGGGATGAACAATGTAAGAGGGTACTTGAATTTATAAGAAGAGTATAATGGTGATAAAAATGAAAATAAGTTTTAAATTAGAAAATCTAGTACACTATTTATTGATAATTTTGTTGTATTATACTACCGGTGGTGCATTTAGTTATACGAATTATAGCTTGAAAATTACATTTTTATTTTTTGTTGCTCTCTTGTTCTGTATTATATTAAATAAACATACTTTTTTGAGAGAAAACGCGCTTTCTGCTTTTATATGTATGAGTTTATTTTTGATAATTATTCCCCTTATATTTAATGATTCTATATTTTCATATATAGCAATAATTATGCAACTTGCAATTGGAGCATTCTGTGCATCAATTATACCATTCCGAGAATTTATCAGGAAATATATTAATGTAATTGTTTTTTTTGCTTTAGTGTCATTAGTAGGCTTTGTAATTGGCTTTATAATACCATCTATTGCTTTTTCATTTCCGTTAACTGTAGGAGAAGCGTCTGTGGATTATTATAATGCTGGTGTGTATGTATTTATGTCTGCAAAGGGGTTTGGTGAATTTACTCTTACAACACGAAATGCAGGGATTTGTTGGGAACCAGGATGTTATCAATGTTTTTTAAATATTGGATTACTATTTTTATTAGAAAGAAAAAAATATGAAGCTAGAAAATATTTTTATTTCAAATTTTGTATTTTGGTAATAACGATTTTGACTACAATTTCTACTACAGGAATAATGATAATGCTCTTGTTATTAATACTCTATTATAAAGAATGGCTTTTGGATTTGAATTATAAATCATATATAATGATATTTTTTTTAATATGTAGTTGTTTATTTCTATTTTTTAATACAAATTTAGGAAATGATTTTCTAGAAAAAATAACTAGAGAATTTAGTGGTGAAAGTACTTTTTTAGATAGAATTTCATTATCTAAAATTCATTATATTGTGTCTGAAAATGGTATTCCATATTTATTAGGTATGTCTTTCTCAAAATGGCTTACATATAATGAGTCAATGTGGAATTCAATAATACACAGCATTCTTTGCTTGGGACTTCCGTTTACAATTATACAATTGATAGGCTATTGGAAAGGAGCGCATGTATTATCAAAAAAATGGTGGTTATTGTTCTTAATTATGATATTGAGTGCAAGTACCGAAACACTATTTTGGCGCGTATTTTTTAATACTTTTGCATTTTATGGATGGATATATTATAGAGGCCAAATATTAGTAGATAATTATTAAGAATCAAATGTATGTTTAGAGAAAAATTAAGTGAAAAACTAAAAGTAGTATTAAATGTTAGTAAGAATATTTGTATCTGCATTATAACATATGCAGAGAATGGAGGAATAAATGCAAAATGCTATTTTAATTATCGCTCATAAAAATAAAGAACAATTGATTAGATTGATCAAGATATTAAATGATAAAGATTTTGATATTTATATTCATTTAGATAAAAAATGGAAACTGTCACTAGAAGAAATTAATGATATAAAATTTTCATCATCAAATGTGAAAATTATAAACAAAAGAATATCAGGATTTTTAGATACATGGAGTTTATGTCAAATCACAATCGAATTAGCAAAGGAGGCTTTTAAGAAAAATAAAAATTATCATTATTTTTTATTATTAAGTGGACAGGATTATCCAATCAAACCAATCAAAGATATTAAGAAATATTTAAAAAATGTATATCCTAAACCTATTATTGATTGTACTCCTATGACAAAAGAAAATTGGATATATTCAGGATTTAGATGGATTAGAATCCATCCGTATTACAGATTCGTTGAAAAGATAAGCAAGAATAAAATATGCAGAAAAGTTTTATTGTTACCTATTTATTTCATACAAGTAATTATTACTTTTATATTACAATCTCCATATAAGCGATTATCTAGAGAAAATTGCTCATTATATGGAGGATCAGCATGGTGGATTTTACCTAATGAAATTGTTGGAAATTGTATAAAAGAAGTAGAAAATAATACAAAAATTGTTAGAGCTTTTAAATTAAAAAATACACCTGAAGAAACTTTTTTCCAAACAATGGCAATGAGATCAAAATATAAAGAAATGATTGATTTAAATGCACCAGATGAAATATTGCAAAATTGTATGACATACGCATATTTTTTTGATGATGAACATGAACCTACAGGACATCCGTATATATTGAATATAAATAATTTAGAAATGTTGAAAAATAGAAAAGAACTTTTTGCAAGAAAATTTGATGAAAAAATTGATAGTAAAATATTAGATCAATTAGATAACTATATAAAAGGGGTGCCAAGATGAGACTATTAATTATGGGTTCACCAACATCTAAGGCATTAGAAAGTTTTGGGAATAGTGGAAAAGTAAATGGTGGAGGCTGGATAGAAAATTTGATAATTAATTTATCAAAAAAAGAAAATCTCGAAATATATGTTTGCTTTTATTATGATTCAATTAATATTCCTACAAAAAAATATTTTGAAAATATTTATTATATTGCATTACCAATTAGAGTAAAGGGTTTACAAAATTGCAATAATGAAATGATTGAAGATCTTAAATGGGCATATGAAGAAAGTTCACCAGATATAGTCCATATTATTGGTACTGAGCGTGAACATAATCTAAAATTATTGGAGATAGCTAATCCCAAGCGAACTATTATTTCGATAACAGGAATGGTTACTTATTGTTCAATTCATTATTATGGTGGGATAGAGGAAAAAAACTTTAAAAATCTTTCTTTAGGAGATATTTTAAGACATGGAGGGCCAATTAGGGAAAAAAGACTATTTGAGAGATATAGTATAAGTGAAAAACAGCTAATAAAAAATGCAAAATATGTCACGGGAAGAACGACATGGGATTATGCTTGTGTTAAGCAATTAAATCCTAATATAAAATATACTTATTGTAGTGAAATACTAAATGATGTATTTTATAGAAATAGTTGGAATTTAAATAAAATAGAGAGATATAGAATATTTGTTAGTCAGGGCTCATATCCATTAAAAGGATTACATAAATTATTTGAGGCATTACCAACAATTTTAAAGTATTATCCAGATACTGAAGTATATATTGCAGGACCAAATATTTTAGATGATTCGACTTTAATGAAAAAAATTAAGCGTACAACATATGCTAAATATCTGAAGAAATTAATTACTGAATTGAAATTGCCATTTAGCAAAATTCATTTTACCGGACCATTAGATTATAATGGTATGTTAGAACAATATTTAAAGGCAAATGTCTTTGTATTACCCTCTATAATTGAAAATTCTCCTAATTCTTTAGGAGAAGCAATGAATTTAGGAATGCCTTGTGTTAGTTCTTGTGTAGGTGGAATTCAAGATATGTTAAGAGATAAAGTGGATGGATTTCTTTATCCATATGATGAATCTTACATGTTAAGTTATTATGTATGTAAAATTTTTGGAGATGATGAATTAGCAGAACAAATTGGGAAAAATGCACGTGAAAGCGCCATTGAAAGATTTGATATTAATCGAACTATAAATATAATTTATGATTTATACAATAGAGTTTTAAAGGATGTAAACAATGACAAATAATACTTCAAAATACAAATATTTATTAACTAATATTATTGCTTTTTTATGTGGAAATTTAGGTACAAAATTAATAAGTTTTCTCATGGTCCCTTTATATACAAATATATTGAAACCATCAGAATATGGGGAAATAGATTTAATTTTATCAATTGCAGGTATCATTTCACCTTTTATTGCTTGTGGTATACATGAAGGCATTATGAGATTTTGTCTAGATAAAGGGGCTGATCATAAGTTGATTTTATCTATAGGGCTAAGAGTTTTCATAGTCTCATCAGTTGTTTTTTTATTGATTTGTCCAGTACTTACCTTTATCCCAGTTTTGTCTAATTATATCGTTTTTATCTATTTATATACTATTTTAAATGAGATAATGACTATCTTTTTGTGTTATATAAGGGGAAAAGATAATATTAAATTATATTCTTTTTTAGGATTTGTTTCAGGATTTATAACTGCATTTTTGAATATAGTCTTTTTAACTTTTTTTAACTTAGGATTAATTGGATATAAAATGTCCATGCTTTTGTCTCCGTTAATTACAATATTAATAACTATTATTTTGGGAAATCTCTCAAAAGAGATTACCGTAAAACGATGGAATAAAAATCTAGCTATTGAGATGATAAGATATAGTTTGGTATTAGTACCAAATGCTCTCTTATGGTGGTGTATTAATGCATCTGATAGATTTTTTATAAGTTATATGTGTGGGACAGCCATCAATGGTTTATATGCAATATCTTATAAAATCCCGACATTGCTTAATACAATTTCAACTATATTTATGCAATCATGGCAAATGTCTGCAATAAAAGAGAATGATGAAATTGATAAATCTTACTTTTATAATCAAGTATATAAACAAGCTATTTTTTTTATGGGAACTGCAACATTATTTTTGATGTATTTAAATAAGCCAATATTAAATGTTTATGTTGGGGCTGAATATGAAGCGGCATGGATTTATTCTCCTTTTTTAATTGTCTCATTTTTTGCAGACGCTTTAGCGACGTTTTGGGGATCTTTTTACATTGCGACTAAAAGCATGAATAAATATTTACATTCTGCGATGATTGGAGCAATAGTAAATATTATATTAAATTTTTGGCTAATTAGACAAATAGGTGCGTTAGGTGCTGCTATTGCAACAATGATATGCTATATAATTGTGTTCGTTGTAAGAGCTAAAGGAATGGAATCTATTGTTAATGTGAAAATGATTAATAAGGAACTATTAAGTATATTAATATGCTTATGTATTGGATTGATTATTTCTTATTTACCAGATTTATGTGTTTGGCCTATAGGTATAATTAATATAATTCTATATTTATTTTTTAATAAGAATCTTATATTAATATTAATTAAACAAATTAAAATTTTAATTAGAAAATTTATTTGACAAAAGGGATACAAGGAGATAATTGATGTAAAATAATAAAATATTGGAAGATTTGAAAAATGAATTGTAAATATCTCTCGAATTCAAAAGAATATGTGATGAAAATAATATTAATTATTTTATATATGCAGTTACTTTATTAGGTGCTGTACGACATAAAGGATTTATATTTTGAGATGACGATATTGATATTTTAATGTTTAGAGATGATTATGAAAAATTTATTAAGATTGTGATAGATGTTTTATTAGATTATTATTTTTTACAAAATATTTATACAGAAAAATATTTTTATTATAATTATAGTAAAATTAGAGATTGTCGAACAATATTTGTTGAAAGAACTGATAAAGATATAAATATTAATCATGGAGTATTTATTGATATTTTTCCATTAGATGTATATCCTGAGTCTTGGTTAAAACAAAAATACATAAAAGTTGCTGAAAGAGTTGCTAATTCTATTATTGGAGAAAATTATTATAATTTTAATTTGAATAGTAAAAAAGAATTATTAATAAATAAAGTGGCCATATTTTTTCAAAACACCAAAAAATGCGGCGTTTTTTTAAAGAAAAATTATTTAAAAGTTTAAAATAATGAAAAGACATATCAAGTAAAAAATTACTCAGGAGCATGGGGAGATAAAGAAATCTTTAATATTAATTTCTTTGAAGAAAATATTAGTTTAAATTTTGAAAGAATAAATGTTAAAGCACCTAAGAAATATGATGAGTATTTAAAATGTATGTATGGTAATTATATGAAATTACCTCCTATTGACAAACAGATAAGTCATCATGCGTGTGAAATAATTGATTTGAACGAGTCATATAAAAATTATGGATATAAATAAATTTAAAATCAGGAGTAAATAAAATGAGTCAATTTAAAGATAAAACATTACTGATTACCGGAGGAACTGGTTCCTTCGGTAATGCAGTATTAAACAGATTTCTAGAAACTGATATCAAAGAAATCAGAGTGTTTTCTAG
>CALVVV010000041.1 GCA_944363995.1 uncultured Bacilli bacterium | reverse complement strand
TAATAATGATACTATTATAGCATAATAAAAAGTGAGCAAAACTCACTTATTTTCTAGTACCTTGACTGAACTGTAACCAATTTTTTATTAAAAAAACTTCAATTTGTTGAAAATCTTCAATTTGATTAGTATATGATAATGTCTTAAGTATTGATATTGATGCCTCTTAATTTATTAATCATATTTTCGGGAGAAACACATATATTTAATTGTAGAAAGGAATTAAAATATATGGAAACATTAAAAGTAAGTTCAAAATCTAATCCCAATGCAGTAGCAGGTGCATTAGCCAATGTATTTAGGGACAAAGGAAGTTTAGAAATTCAAGCTATTGGAGCAGGCGCATTAAATCAAGCAATTAAAGCAATTGCAATCGCACGTGGTTTTGTCGCACCGTCTGGTAAAAACTTAGTTTGCATACCAGCATTTACAGATATTGTAATTGAAGGTGAAGAAAGAACCGCAATTAAGCTAATAGTAGAGGCTAAATAGCCTTTTTTTCATATACTAAATTAGTTGATAATTATTAAAGTATTAATGATATATCAAAATAAAATAGAAAGGATACAATAAAATAAATTATTTTTTTATTTATATTGTTTGAAGTGATTATATGGAAAATATAATAGGTAATACACCTATGATAAAAATCAAATATAAATATAATAATGAAATAAAATATGTATACGCAAAATTGGAATATTACAATTTGACTGGTAGTATTAAAGATCGAGTAATAAAATACATTATGGATAAAGCGTATAAAGAAAAAAAACTAAAAAAATTTCAACCAATTGTTGAAGCAACTAGTGGTAACACAGGTATTTCTTTAGCTGCTTTAGGATCTTTATATCATAATCCAGTTTATATTTTTATGCCTAATTGGACCAGTAAAGAACGAGTAAAAATAATGGAAATATATGGTGCTAAGGTAAATTTAATTTCAAAAGAAGATGGAGGATTTTTAGAGTGTATCAAAAGAGCTAATAAATTGTCTGATAAATTATTGGGTTTTAGACCTAATCAATTTGAAAATGAAGATAACGTTTTAGCGCACTATCATACAACTGCATTAGAAATTTTAAATCAGTGTAATCAAATATCGGGTTTTGTAAGCGGAGTTGGAACTGGAGGAACACTAATAGGCGTTGCGAAAAAATTAAAAGAAATAAACCATAATATAAAAATTATTGCAATTGAACCAGAACAATTGCCGATTATATCAAAAGGAATTAAAATAGGGAAACATAAAATTGAAGGAATTGGTGATGAATTTATACCTAAATTATTTAATCGTGAATTAGTTGATAAAATAATTACAATTGATGATGATGATGCTATCAATATGGCTAGACTGTTAGCTAGCAAACTAGGTCTTGGAGTAGGAATTTCTAGTGGCGCTAATTTTTTAGGAGCTGTTTTATCTAAGATTGATAACATTGTAACTGTTTTTCCAGATGATTTAAAAAAATATTTATCAACAGATTTAATAAAACAAAACAATAAAGAAAATCTTATTTCGAATCAAATACAATTAATAGATTATGAAATAATTTAAATCAATGTTGACATTTAAAAAAAAATAATTATAATTATTAAAGGTGATTAATTAGATGAAAATAGATAGTGAAACAAAAAGAAAAATAATTTTACAACATTATAATAATCCGACTAACAAAGGACTTATTAACGATGATACATATTTAATTTCCAATACCAATAATGAAAGCTGTATTGATGAAGTTAATTTAATGGTTAAAATTGATAATAATATTATTACTGATATTCGTTTTAATGGTGAAGCATGTGCAATATGTACCAGTAGTACTTCAATAATGATTGAAACTTTGTTAGGTAAAACGGTTGAACAAGCAAGAGAAATATATAGTAATTTTGAAAAAATGCTTGATGGTCAAGATTATAATAATGAATTATTAGAACAAGCTAACGTATATAATGATATTTGTACGCAACCAAGTAGGAAAAAATGTGCATTATTACCTTGGTGGGGAATAAAAAAAATTATTTTCAAAAATATATAAAAAATTAAAAAAATATGATATAATATTTTTGTAAAAATAAAAGGAGGAAATATGAAAAAAACATTACTGATTGCAGTTTTATGCTCATTTTTTTTAGTAGGATGTGGAAAGCAAAATGAATATGAAGAAGCAATGAGAGAGTATGCGACTACATTTTATAACAACTATCAAAAAGGAAGCGAAGGATTAGATATCCCTACTATTTCAATCAAGCAATTAAAAGAGGCTAATGAAGCAATTGGAGCAAACTTTGACTTGTCACGACTTGAAAAATGTAGTGATGAATCTTATGTCGAACTTATCATTGATGAAAACAGTAAAGATGTAAAAGATGTAAAGTTTTTCTTACAATGTGATTAATTATCGTGAATACGATAATTTTTTAATAATTTATAAAAAAATATGAAAATTGAATTTTTAATATATTAATTAATTTGTAGTTATCAAAAAAAAAGAAAATAACTAATTTAATTTTCAAAATTTCATTTTTAAATTTTAATTTTGCAAAAAATTAAACAATAAAAAACAGAAATTATTGGTTTGCGTTGTTTTTTTAGAAGTGTTATATTTGAAACGAAAGGAGGAATTTATGCTTAACCAATCAATAATAGTAGGTAGAATAGTTCGTGAACCAGAAGTTCGTGAAACCGAAAATGGCAATAAAGTTACAAATATAACACTAGCCGTTCAAAGACCATATAAAAACGTTGATGGTGAATATGACACTGATTTTATTTCTTGCGTTTTATGGAAAGGCATTGCTGAAACAACGGCAGAATATTGCAAAAAAGGTGATTTAATTGGTATTCGTGGTCGTATACAAACTAGAACAATTGATTATCCTGATGAAATAAAAAGACATATTATGGAAATTGTGGCAGAACGAGTAACATTTTTATCAAGCAAAAAACAAGAAGTTGAAGATTAATCTTCTTGTTTTTTGTTACAAAAATCATCGTAAAATAAACTATCTGGTTTGGTATTAAAAATGTTAGCTATTTTAATTGCAGTTTCGTAACTTAATCTTCTTTTTTTATTTTCAATTTGCCAGTAAAAAGACTTACTTATGTTTAATTTATCAGCCATAAATTGACAGCTATAATTTTTTTTAATGCGGTATTTTTGTAGTTTATTCATTATATCTCCTCCTAAAGTTAATTATACATTAACTTTAGATTAATTTCAAGTTAATGTTAACAAAAAATTAAAAAAGTTGTAATTTATAAAAATTATGGTATAATTATGTTAACAATTTGATTACGGAGGGAAAAAATGATAATTGGTCAAAGATTAAAAGAGGCTAGATTAGCTAAAGATTTATCACAAGAAACATTAGGAAATTTATTGGGAGTATCTAAAGTTTCAATTTGTGGTTATGAAATGGGAACAAGAACACCTAATATGGCAAATTTTCTAAAATTATTAGAATTATTAGATTTAGATGCTAAATATGTGTTAGGTATGGATACAAAAGTAATAAATGAAGATAATGAAGAATATCCAGTAAAAATGGCAAATGATGATATCAAAATAATTGAAGAAATCAAAAAAAGTAGAGAATTGTATAATATGTTTTGTAGCAATCCAAAAAGAACAGTTGAAAAAATTAAAAGTAAATTTAATTTTAAATAAAGAAATTGTTCTTTTTTATTTTTTAAAATATAACTAGGTAAATTTTTCTTTTAAAATAATTATAAATAGGGTATAATATATATTAAGATTAGGAGAAAAAAATATGTATAAAAAACATAAAAAAGATAAGAGAAACAAAATTATTATTATTTCTATTTTTATTTTTTGTATAATTGTTGGTTTCATTATTAATGTCGTTATAACAAATCGGCAATTAACTATTTTTGAAAAAGCTATCAAAGATAGTGTTTTAACGGTTCAAAAAATTATTTCATATCCAATTGATCTTGTCATCAACAAAATAACCGAAAATAAGGAAAAAGATAAAATGTATGATGAATATTTGAATTTAAAGCAAGAAATCGCGAACATTAATCATTACAAATTAGAAAATGAGGAATTAAAAGAAGAACTAAAAGAAATGAAAAAATTGTTAGAATTAAATAATACTTTGCATGATTATATTCAGTTTAATGCTGTTGTTGTTAATCGAAATTTAAATTATTGGAATGATACTATTACTATTGATAAAGGTGAGCATGATGGCGTAGTCATTGGTATGCCAGCAGTTGTTGGCACTGGCTTGATAGGTAAAGTTATTTCAACTTCTACATTTAATAGTACGGTTAGATTAATCACCGCTACTGATGTTGTTGAAAAAATATCTGTTAAAATTCAAACTGAAGATGGCTATGTTTATGGTATATTGAGTAAATATGATAATGAGACAAAGACACATATTATAGAAGGAGTTTCATTAACCGATAAAATTAAAAACGGTTCAATTGTAACCACAACAGGTATGGGTGACATTTTTCCAGCAGGTATAATGATAGGTGAAATAACTGGGGTTCGAACAGATACTTTTGATTTATCAAATGTGTTAGAAATGAAATCGAAGGTAGACTTTGATAGTATTAATTATGTTACTTTATTAAAGAGGAATTTATGATAGTTATAGTTTCTTCTTTATCTTTTATATTAGATGGAATTTTATCTCGTTATCTTTATTCTTCAACCTTTTTTCTACCACTTTTTACAATAGTTTCTTTAATTATTATTTATCCTTATTTTAATAATCATTATGACAAATATTTTCGTTATCTTATGATTATAGGTTCTTTATATGATATTGTATATTTTAATACTTTATTTTACAATTTTTTTCTATTTATTTTAATCGGCTTTATTGTTGGTTTTATAAATTATTTACTTTCTAATAATTTATATACTAATATTTTAATTACCTCAGTTTCAATTGTTTTTTATCGTTTTGCTACATATATTTTTATGGTTATATTTAAAAATTTCAATTTTGATATTAATATTTTAATTAAAAGTATTTATTCTTCTTTAATCTTGAATATTATTTATTGCATAATTATATATTTAATTACTGAAATATATAGCAAAAAGCATAAAATTGTTCGCAGTAAATAGTTGACATTGTTCTTTTTATGTGCTAGAATGATTAACGACGTAATCCGCTAATTATATTATGATTATAGTTTTATATAAAGGAGAGTGACATTGTGAATCTTATAGATAAAATTACTTCTAAGCAAATTCGTAATGATATTCCTGAATTTAGAGTTGGGGATACTATTAAAGTTAATGTTAAAATTGTTGAAGGAAAAAGAGAAAGAATTCAAGCCTTTGAAGGCCTTGTAATGGCAATTCAAGGTAGTGGTATTGGAAAAACATTTGTTGTTCGTAAAGTTTCTGGTGGCGTTGGTGTTGAAAGAACTTTTCCAATTAATAGTCCAATTATTGATTCAATAGAAATAATTAGAACAGGTAAAGTTAGACAAGCTAAACTTGGATATATTAGAACAATGGTTAAACAACCAAAAATTAAAGAACGTAGAACAAAAGAAGTTGCTTAATCTTCTTTTTTATTTTATTTTTTTTTAAAATAGTATATAATATTATTGGAAGTGATATAAATGAAATTTATAAAAACAATTTATCCTTATATAATTATCGCTATAGTAGTTATATTAATTAGGACATATATTTTAACCCCGGTTATAGTTTCTGGTTCTTCAATGGATAATACCTTAAAAAATGGTGAACTTTTATTATTAAAAAAATTTGATAAAAACTATGAAAGATTTGATATTGTTGTATTTGATTATAATAATTCAAAATTAGTAAAAAGAATAATTGGTTTACCAGGCGAAACTTTAGAATATAAAGATGGAGTTTTATACATAAATGGTCAAGTTGTTGATGACCCTTTTGCGAGCATAACTAAAGATTTTAAATTATCTGATTTAAATATTAATGTTATTCCTGATGATTATTATTTTGTGATGGGGGACAATAGAACTAATTCTAGCGATAGTAGAATAATTGGACCTATTACTAAATCATCAATTAATGGTATAACATCTTTTAGCTTGTGGCCAATTGGTTTTATTGATTAAATTAAAGAAAGGAAATAAGTAAAAAATACATTATTAGGTGAATTAAATGAACGGAGTTTTAGGTGGTTTTAAAAATATGCTTCGACAGTGGCTAAAAAATTTACGATTATTAAAAAAGAAAAAATATTATTCAAAGTTTGTTTCTTTTGTTTATAGTGTAATTGCGATAATATATTGTCCTATTGGATATATGTTGGAAAAAAATAACAAAAAAATTCAACAAGATAACATTAGCAAAAAAATTGATGAAATAAATATCTCTTTAAACAATATCGGAAAAGAAAAAAATTTAAAAAAAGTTGAAAAAGAGATAAAACAGTTAAAAAAAACAATAAGCTTATCAGCTAATCAAGAACATAAACAAATATTTTCAAATCAAATAAAAGAAATTGAAAAAAAAGTAGAATATATAAAGAACGAAAGTGAACATTCTTTAGTAAAGCCAAAATTAATAAAAAAAGAAAAGAAACAATTTAAGATAATTTCTACTTTTTCAAAACAAAATAATGTAATCAAAAATTCTAAAAAAGTTAATCAACCGCAAAAACAGAATGCCATTTCTAATGAAATACCAATTGTTTTGCCTAATGAACAACTTGGTTTCGATGATACCAATTTATTATTCATAAAAAAAGCTAATAAAGAATTAAAAGAAATAGATTCAGAAAGAAAAAAAATAATTCTGCAAATACCAAATATTAATAAATATGAACAATTTTATAGTTTAGAAAATAACTTAAAATATTTACAAAATAAAATTTATCTTTTGAAATATAAGTATAATGAATTAAAAAATACATTTAACCTTGATTTAGAACTCAATTTTGATGATTTTGAACTTCTAAAATCAGATAAAGGTATAAATGAAGTTTTAGATAATGTTGCGAATGCTCTTAAAATAATAGAAATGAAAAAAAAGGAATTGTTTAATAAAAAAAATTTAAATGTAAATTTTAAAAAAGAAGAAAAAAAAGAGGAAAAACCAAAATCTAAAGAATATAAAAAAGAAGAAATTGTAACAAAAGAATTTATTAAAGCAAAAGAATATGTTTTAAATAATATAATAGCCCAAAATAAATTTTTAGATGATTATTTTAAAAAAATAAATGTTTCAAATAACAAGAAAAAGACAATCTTTTCTTCTTTGTTCAGTTTTTCGAAAACTATTATGAATTTTACAATTTCTTTATTACCGATTTCAATTTTTAAAAATAAAATGTTAGGTACGCTTGTTAGTACAATTATGATTAATAATTCTATAAAATCAATGCGAAAAATGCTTAATCCTCAAATGACAATTAATTATGAAATGTTTTTAGAAGATTATTTAGATAATAAAAGCATTATAAATAATATTTATAATCTTTGTAATAATTCACTTGAGGAATTAAATACTTTTAAAACCGAAATATTATTTTTGAATAATTATAAAGATTATCAAACTTTGTTAAAACAAATTGATTTAATTGAATATAATATCATAAAACAAAAAGAAAAATTACAAATGAAAATTAAAAAATTAGATAAAGTTTATGTGAAAATAAAAAATAATATAGCTTAGTCTATATATAGGGAGTATAAAATTTATGTGTAGTAGTGATGTTGATTTTAATTTAAAACCATATAATGGAAGCAGTAAAAAATTTTGGTTGACTGTAAGTATTCCTATCAATTATGGCTTTATTGAAAATGTATATTTTGTTAATAATAATGAAAAATTTAAATTAAATCATCTGAAAAATGATGATAATTATGTTTATTTTAAAGGTATAATCGAGATAATTTCTTTTTCTGATTTTAAAGGTATGATATCATGCATGATTAATAATAAATATTGTTGTTTTGATATGGATAATAAAAAGATGAATAATGAAGTGAAAAATTTAGAAAAAGCATATGAAACACCTAGTTGGACAAAAGGTAAAATAATGTATCATATTTTTGTTGATCGTTTTAATCGTGGTAATTTAGATTTATTAAAACCGCTTCCACGTCGTCATATTCATGATTCGTGGGATGAACCAGTTTGGTTAGGACCAGATGAAAATGGTATTTGGAATAATGACTTTTTTGGTGGCGATTTACAAGGAATAATTGATAAATTGGATTATCTTAAATCCTTAGGGGTAAGTATTTTATATTTAAGTCCGCTTGTATTTAGTCAATCTAATCATCGTTATGATACGGCTGATTATGAAACAGTTGATCCTTATTTAGGTAATAATGATAATTTAAAACAATTATGTAATGAGGCTCATAAACGAAATATGAAAGTTATAGTTGATGCTGTGTTTAATCATACTGGAAATGATAGTAAGTATTTTAATGAATATCACACATTTCCTAACATCGGAGCTTATGAAAGTTCTGATTCCCCTTATTTAGACTTTTATCGTTACTATAATGAAAATGGTAAAATAAAATTTAATTATTGGTGGGGAATGAAAAATTTACCAGTTTGTAATGGTGATTCTATTAAATGGCAGGAATATATAACTGGCATTGGTGGTATAATTGATCAATGGTTCGCTCTTGGAATAGATGGTTTAAGATTAGATGTTGCTGATGAACTTACTGACAATTTTATTGAATTAATAAAAAAAGCAGTTAAAAGAAATAAGAAAGATGGTTTTGTTTTAGGTGAAGTGTGGAAAAATCCTATGCGAATGAACCGTGATTATGTAGGAAATGATAAAATGGATTCAGTAATGAATTATAATTTTATCAGTGCAATGATTAAATTTTTTCGCGATGGTGATGTTAATTTTCTTCGTGAAAAGATAGATGAGGTAAAAAATGAATATTCTATTGATATGCTTTCTTCTATAATGAATTTCACTTCAACACATGATATGACTAGAGCAATCAATCTGTGGGATAAAAATATTTTTCACAATTATAATGAATGGCCTTGGGATTTAATAAATAATAATTTAGATTTTTGTAAAAATTATCATTTAACTGATGAACAGTATAATAAAGCTAAAGATATTTATATGGCTTATATTTTTTCTTTGATTTTTATGCCTGGAACTTTATCTATTTTTTATGGTGATGAAGTAGGGGTTCAAGGAATAGGTAATTTAAAAAACCGAAGTCCTTTTCCTTGGAATAATATAGATAAAGAATTATTAGACTTTTTTAAGTATATGGGACTTATCAGAAAAAATGAACCATTTATGGAACAAGCAAAATTTAATATAATTGATATTAATATTAATACATTGCTTTTTGAAAGGATTAAAGACGAACAAAAAATATTTGTTATTGTGAATAGAACTCCCAACGAAACTTCTTTTACTATTCCGCAAGAATATCAAAATCCACAAAAAGTGTACACTTTAAAGAAAATGACAAATGGTAATTTAGCAGGATATGGTGCTATTGCCATCAAAAAATAAATTTATATTAATCATATTTAGTAAATTAAATATATTTATGAAATTTTATATTTTTGTTAATTGTTTTATTTACTTTATATGTTTTTTTTATATTTATGTAGAAAATTTAGTTATGTAGAAAGTTAATGGAAAAAGCCTTAAAAATAGGACTTTATCATTAAAAACTTCTACATAAATATAAAAAATAGTTAGTAATAAATTTAACTAACTATTGCATTGAAAATTTTTCATAGTTTTATTATTGAATTTTTTTTGTATAAGGATTAACAGCATAATATAAACTTCTTTCTCTCATAGCAGCATTTTCTCTAACTTGTGCTTCTATTTTTCGGTCAAGTTCTATTATGCTTTTTGCAAAACTAATTTTTGATATAACATGTAAAATATAAGAATCTACCATTGATAAGTTTTCATAATTATCTGCTTTTCTTTCTTCGTTTACTTTTTTTCTTAATTCTTCACTTGCAATTTCACTAAAATATTGTATTTGACTTTTAGCATATCTTAATTCTTCTATAGTTAATTTGCTTAGCATCAATTCATCTATAGATTGATTTACCATAAAGTTATAAACTTCCATATATTCATCTTTCGAAATTTCTTTTGTCCCATATAGTTTGAATAATTTTAACATTCGATTTTGTCTTTTGTATGTATTTAATTCATCTATTTCTTCTCCAGTTAATTCTTCTACTTTTTTAGAACTTACTTCTTGCAATTTTACTTCTTGAAATTTAGGTATATATGATAACCATTTTATCCATTCAATATAAGGATTAGCATTTCCAACAACTTCACCATGAATTATTTTTATATTACTGCCGGCCATCATATTAGCCACTACTTTATTAAAACTCATATTACTCCTCCTAAATATATAGAATATTTTATATTTTTAACAAAAATTTTTCAATATAATAATAATTAAATTAATTAATTTAAAATTATTTTTGCTTGTACAACATTATACCATAATTTTAACCAATATTAAAATATACAAAAGCGATAAAAAAAATACAGTAATATTATTTATTTGTATAAATAAATAATCATAAAAGGTTAACCGAAATTAACCTTTCATATATTACAAGTCGATTAGTTCGACTAAATTTCTTATGGTGCCATTGGGGAAGTTATCTACAACTTTATTAAAGGTAATCGATATATGAACCAACCACTAACAATATTTTAACACATCAATATAGGGAATGTCTTGTAAAAATAAATAATTT
>CALVVV010000040.1 GCA_944363995.1 uncultured Bacilli bacterium | reverse complement strand
GGTAAAAAAAGAGGTTGTTTAATTAAAGGTGGACAAGTTGATTATGATAAAGTAATTAATGTTATAATAAATGATATTAAAAATGGTTATATTAAAAATATAACTTTTGATAGGATTGATGAAATTGGATAAAAATATTTTAGTTTTAGCCTATTTAGGAGATAGCGTCTTTGAAATAATGATTAGAAAATATTTAATTAATCAAGGAATCAATAAAGTAAATATATTACAAAAAGAAGCGATTAAATATGTAAGTGCGAAAGGACAATGCAATTTTGTTACTAAATTAATTGAAGAAAATAAATTGTCTTCTGAAGAATTAGAAATATTTTATCGAGGTAGAAATCATAAAACTAACTCTCATCCTAAAAATACTGATATTGTAACTTATAAATATGCTACCGGATTTGAAGCAATAATTGGTTATTTATATTTAAAAAAGGATTATAAAAGAATAGAAGAAATAGGAGAATTATTATGTATGTATATGGTAAAAATGTAGCGCAAGAAATCAATAGTAAAATCGAAAAAGTCTATGTTGCAAATAATTTTAAAGATAAAGAAATATTAAAAAAAATAAAAGCACCAATAGTTTATGTGGCAAAAGATAAATTAGATAAAATGGTTGATGGTGTACATCAAGGTATTGTTTTAAAAATTGCTGATTATGATTATAAAGATATAAATGAGCTAAAAAATGATGTTGTAGTTATGTTGGATCATTTAGAAGATCCTCATAATTTTGGAGCAATAATTAGAACTTGTGAAGCAGCAGGTATCAAAGATATAATTATTCCAAGAGATCGCAGTGTCCAAATTAATAGTACTGTTATGAAAACAAGTGTTGGATGTTTGGACAAAATGAATATATATCAAGTAACCAATTTAGTTCAGACATTAAAGTATTTAAAAAATCAAGGTTATTGGGTAATTGGTACTGACATGGAGGGAAGCGATTATAAAACACTTGACTATTGTGGTAAAATTGTTATAATTATTGGTAATGAAGGAAATGGCATGAGTAGATTAGTAAAAGAATCTTGCGATTATATTGCCTGTATTCCGATGTATGGAACTGTCAATAGCTTAAATGCATCGGTTGCTGCTGGTATTATACTTTTTGAAATAAGGAGGTAGTATGAATTATAAAAATTTTAATGATTATGAATTGTTAGAATATATTTATAGCTGTAATGAAGATGCTAATGAAATACTTTTATATAAATATCGACCTTTAATTGTTAATATTGCTAAAAAAATGATAAAATCTTGTCGTGGGGGAGTTGATTTGAATGATTTAATTCAGGAAGGTATGCTTGGATTAAACGATGCAATTAATTCTTTTAGGGATGATCAAAAAGCTAATTTTGGTACGTATGCAAAGTTGTGTATTGAAAGAAGAATTTATACCTTAGCAAAAAGTACTAAAACTAATAAAAATAAAATTTTAAATGAATCACTTTCAATTGAAAACGAAGATCCACTAGCTTATGAAAAATTTTTAATTGATAATTCTAATAATCCTGATATTAAAATTACAAATAATGATTATCAACAAAATATTTTAAATTTATTGGAACAACAATTAACTAAATTAGAAAGGCAAGTTTTAGATTTAAAGAAAAAAAATTATAATTATAGAGAAATTGCTGACATTTTAAAAAAAGAACCGAAGGCAATTGATAATGCATTGCAAAGAATTAAGAGTAAATTAAAAAACATTATGCGGCAAACATAGTGTTTTATTTTACATAAATATTAATACCATATTTACTATTAGGAATATCAAAAAATAAGTAATTTTCTAAAGGCTGATAAGTTAAATAGCCAAATATTATATAACAGATGATAATACCGATAATGCCGATAATATTTTGAAATTTAATATTTTTATATTGAATAAGATAATAACTAATAAATTGTTCAATTATTATTACTAAAAATAATAAACTAATACTGATAATCATACTTTCACCAAATTTATTATATAATGGGATAAAAATTAACAAATAGATACTAATACCAATTATTGGAATTATAAATAATTGTAGAAAAAAATTATGAAATATAATTTTATTTTTTTTTAGTAAAAGGTAATCAAATATTCCATAAAATATATAAGAGGAAAAAATTAATTTCATGTGTTCCCATATACTTTCATTGACAGGAAAGAAAATGCTAAATAAAGAATTAGGAAAATAGTCATATATAAAATGCATTGGAAAACATAACAAAAAAGTTAAAACACATGCTATAATTTTTATTGTTTTTAGTTTCATAAAATCACTTCCTATTAGATAATATATAAAAAATTAAAAAAAATATACTAAAAAAAAGGAAAATGCCTATTTTTGTCGTATATTAATAAATAGAGGAGAAGGATATGAAACAATTAACACCTGAACAAATTACTGAAATACGAAATAGCGTTGATATAGTTGATATAGTTTCTAAGTATATTCCATTAACTAAAAAAGGAAAAAATTATTTTGGTGTGTGTCCATTTCATGAAGATGGTGATCCTTCTTTGAGTGTTTCCCCTGACAAACAAATTTTTACGTGTTTTTCTTGTCATCAAACTGGAAATGTTTTTAATTTTATTAAAGAATATGAACATATATCATTTATTGAAGCTGTCAAAATGGTTGCTGAAAGTGCTGGTATTAATCTTTCAATTAATGTAGAAACTTCAAAAAAGGTTAGAAACAATGATATTTATAAAATTTATGAGTTAGGTCAAAAATTTTATTTGAACAATATTAATACACAATATGGTCGAATTGCTAAAGAATATTTATATCAACGTGGTATTACGGATGATTTAATTAAAGTTTTTGAAATTGGTTTAGCTATAAAAAATAATAAAGCATTATCCAATTTGTTAACTAAAAAAAATTTTATGGAAAAAGATTTAATAGATAGTGGATTAATTGTTAAAGATAGCCAAGGATTTCATGATTTCTTTTATGATCGAATAATGTTTCCTTTACATGATATGAATAATAAAGTAATAGGTTATAGTGGACGTATTTATTATGATAGTGATATGCCTAAGTATATTAATAGTAAAGAACATGTTTTATTTAAAAAAGGTGAATTTATTTATAATTATGCTAAAGCTAAAAATGAATGTAGAATTAAAAATACGGTCATAATTATGGAAGGATTTATGGATGTTATTAGAGCTTATAGTGTTGGAATAACTAATGCGGTTGCGACTTTGGGAACTGCTTTTACAAAAGAACACGCTAATATTATAAGAAGATTAGCAAGTAATGTTATTATTTGTTTTGATGGAGATAAAGCTGGTGCTAAGGCAACTATGGCTTGTAGTGATATTTTATTAAATTTTAAGATAGTTCCTAAAATTGTTAGATTAGAAGATGATTTGGATCCAGATGAATATATTCTAAAATATGGTAAAGATAAATTTTTAGAAAAAATAAATAATCCAATTAGTGTTATGGATTTTAAATTAAGTTACTTAAAAAACAACAAAGATATGACCCAAACTGTTGATAAAGCTAAATATGCTAACGAAGTAATTGCACAATTAAATAAATTAGATGATGATATTTTAAAAGAAATAACTTTAAAAAAATTAGCGCAAGAAACAGATTTAGAAATTGATTTTTTAAGAGATAAATTAGTTTCCCAAGAAGTTGTTAAAGTAATTAAACCTAAAAAAGAAGTTAAAACTAATAAGTATACACTTGCTGAATTAAGTTTACTTTATTATATGTTAAGAAGTGAAGAAGTTATTAAAATGTTTGACAATCGTGCCATTTATTTTCCTACAAAAGAATATCGTTTATTAGCTCATGAAATAAGTTATTTTTATAAAAGTCAAGGTTATATTGATGAAGCAGACTTCTTATCGGAGTTAGATGATATGATGATAAAGGTAGTTGGTGAAATTGAAACATTAAATTTGAAAGAGGAATACACTAACAATTTAATTATTGATTATATTAATGCCATTGAGGAAAAAAATATTGATGACGAAATAAATCGATTAACTAAACAACAACATGAGGTAACTGATGAAATAAAAAAAATGGAAATAGGAAATAGAATTATAAATTTAAAAATTAGGAGAGAGAAAAATGTTGGATGAAATTAAAACTTTTGAAGAACGCAAAGATGAATTAGTGAAATTAGGAAAAAAACAAGGTTATGTGACATATGACAATCTTGCTAACTCATTAAAAGGTTTAGATTTAGATTCAGATTCTTTAGATGAACTTTATAATGTTTTTAGTGAGAATAATATTCCCGTTGTATCGGAAGATGAAACAGATGGTGGCACAGACAAAATTTTGTTAGATGATAATACATTAACTAAAGATTTAAATATTAATGATCCGGTAAGAATGTATTTGAAAGAAATTGGTCAAATTAAATTATTAACAACAGAAGAGGAATTAGAATTAGCAGATCGTATTATAGAAAATGATGAAGAAGCTAAAACTATTTTAGCTGAAGCTAATTTAAGATTAGTAGTAAGTATTGCTAAAAGATATGTTGGTCGTGGTATGTTATTTTTAGATTTAATTCAAGAAGGTAACATTGGTTTAATGAAAGCTGTTGAAAAATTTGATGTTTCAAAAGGCTATAAATTTTCAACTTATGCGACTTGGTGGATACGTCAAGCAATAACTAGGGCTATTGCTGACCAAGCTAGAACGATTAGAGTACCTGTTCACATGGTAGAAACTATTAATAAATTAGCGCGAATTCAAAGACAATTAACATTAGAATTAAATCGTGAACCTACAGAAGAGGAATTAGCTGATAAAATGAATACATCTGTTGATAAAATTAGAGAAATATATAAAATTAGTCAAGAACCAGTTAGCTTGGAAACACCAATTGGCGAAGAAGATGATTCTCATTTAGGCGATTTTATTAAAGATGAACATAATATGAGTCCTGAAGAATATGCAACTAACGAAATGTTAAAAGATGAAATTAGTGATATTTTATTAACTTTAACTGAAAGAGAAGAAAAAGTAATTCGTTTAAGATTTGGTTTGGAAGATGGTAAAGCTAGAACATTAGAGGAAGTAGGTCAAATTTTTGGGGTAACTCGTGAACGGATTAGACAAATTGAAGCTAAAGCTTTACGAAAATTAAGGCATCCATCACGTTCGCGTAAACTTAAAGACTATATGGATAATTAATCGTTTCTAAGTAGAAACGATTTTTAGTTATAAATTTGACAAAATCTTTTTTTTAATGTAAAATGAGTGTACTGTTAACACAAAGGAGTAAATATTATGAGTAGTATGAAAGTTGATACTATACTAGTTGAGACTTTAATCGGTATTTTTACTATCGATAAAGGAAAAATTAAAATTTTAATGATGCGTAAAAAAACAGATCCTTATAAAGGTTATTGGATTTTGCCAGGAAAATTTTTAAATATTGATGAAACTTTAGAAGATAATATTACGGATGTGGTATGTGATAAATTAGGGTTGCCATCTATGTACATTGAACAATGTTATACTTTTAGTAACTTAAATCGCCATATGGATAATCGTGTTTTAGCCACATCTTTTATTGGTTTGATTGATAATATTACATTGGTTTTAAAAAAACAAGAATTATCAGATATTGAACTTGAATGGTTTGATATTTATTCCATTCCTAAAACGGGGTATGATCATGATAAAATTATATTTAAGTTAATTGAGTATTTGAAAAAAAGAATTATTAATAGTAATATTTTAAAAATATTATTTCCTAGTGATTTTACTTTGCCAGAATTACAAAAAATATATGAACAAATTTTAAATGTTCAAATTGATCGTCGTAATTTTAGAAAAAAATTAGTTAATTTGGGATATGTTATTGATACTGGCGATGTCAATGAAGGATACATGGGTAGACCAGCTAAATTATATCGATTTAATGAAGAAGCGAAAGAAAGGAATTTGTTTTAATGTATAAATTAAATAATCATGGTTGGGGGTTACAAGTGTTGATAGCAAGTATTTTAGTCCTAATGATTGGCTTAGTAATTGTTGCTATTTTAATTCAACAAACCTTTGGTGATATAATGGGTTCTATTGATGATTCTGGTCAATCAATTGTTGATGAAAAACCTAGCCAAGATTCAACTTTGGATTCAGAAGAACCTAAATATACTTATGAAAAATTAGAAAATATGCTTTTAGAAGCTACCAAAGAATATCAAAAAAAATTTTATGATGATATTTTAGATGGTGAAAAAATAAGTGTTACTATTAAAAGGTTAGTAAGCGAAGGATTATTAAATGAAATTAAAGATATAAAAGATAATAGTGTTTGTACTGGTTACGGTTTATTTAATTTAGATGATGGTAAGATAACTTATAAAGCGTTTTTAAATTGTAGTAATTACCAAACTATTGGATATAATGAAATATATGATTTTAGTTAATTGAAAAAAATTTAGATTTTATAGATTAGAAATTAAATAGTTATATTTTAGTTCGTATTATTAATTTAATTAAAAATTCATTCAACAAATTATTATTAAGGTCATAAAAAGCTTGACAAGCAACCAATAAAAATGATAATATTATAATGCATTTAATTTAGATTTGCTTAGGCAAGTCTAATATTAAGGACAAAAATGAAACACCTGGAAGTGTGGAAAGGAGGAGAATATGCCTACAATTAATCAATTAGTTAGAAAAAACCGTAAAAACAAAACAAGAAAGAGTAAATCACCTGTTTTAAATATTGGTTATAACAGCAAAGATAAGAAAAGAACAAATCAAGATTCACCGCAAAAACGTGGCGTTTGTACCCGTGTTGGAACAATGGCACCAAAAAAACCAAACTCTGCGTTACGTAAATATGCTCGTGTTAGATTATCTAATGGAATGGAAGTTACTGCTTACATTCCAGGTGAGGGTCATAATTTACAAGAACACTCAGTAGTTTTAATTCGTGGCGGTCGTGTTAAAGACTTAATTGGTGTTAGATATCACATTATTCGTGGTACTATGGATACGGCTGGAATCGAAAAACGTCGTCAAGGACGTAGTAAATATGGTAGTAAAAAACCTAAAAAATAAGAAAGGAGATAGTTATGCGTAAAAGACGTGCTGTCAAAAGAGATGTTTTACCAGATCCATTATACAGTTCTAAATTAGTTACTAAATTAATTAATAGATTAATGATTGATGGTAAAAAAGGAGTTGCTCAAACAATTCTATATGACTCTTTTGAAATAATTAAAGAAAAAACTAATCAAGAACCAATGGACGTTTTAAATAAAGCTTTAGATAATATTAAACCAGCTTTAGAAGTTAAATCACGTCGTGTTGGTGGAGCTAACTATCAAGTTCCAGTTGAAGTAAGACCAGATAGAAGTCAAGCTTTAGGATTAAGATGGTTAGTACAATATGCTAGATTAAGAGGCGGTCATTCAATGGCTGAAAATTTGGCAAACGAAATTATTGATGCATCAAATGGTGTTGGTGCAGCAGTTAAAAAACGTGAAGATACTCATAGAATGGCAGAAGCTAATAAAGCCTTTGCTCATTATAGATGGTAAGAAAGGAAATAATTTATGGCTCGTGAATATAGTCTAGAAAAAACTCGTAATTTTGGTATCATGGCCCATATTGATGCAGGTAAAACTACTTGTACTGAACGTGTGTTATTCCATACTGGTAAAATTCATAAAATTGGAGAAACTCACGATGGTGAATCACAGATGGATTGGATGGCACAAGAACAAGAAAGAGGTATTACAATTACTTCTGCTGCTACTACAGCGTTTTGGAAAAATCATAGATTAAATATCATTGATACTCCAGGACATGTTGATTTTACAGTTGAAGTGTCACGTTCCCTTCGTGTTTTAGATGGTGCGGTTGCTTTACTTGATGCTCAAGCAGGTGTTGAACCACAAACAGAAACAGTATGGCGTCAAGCAACTGAATTTAAAGTACCAAGAATGATTTTCTGTAATAAAATGGATAAAATGGGAGCTAATTTTGAATATAGTTTATCAACTATTGATTCAAGATTAGGGGTTAATGCTAAACCAATAGAATGGCCAATAGGTGCTGAAAATGATTTTAATGGTATTATAGATTTAGTTACAAGAAAAGCCTATCTTTATGATGGCGAACAACATGAAAATACAAAAGAAATTGAAATTCCAACTGATATGGTTGATTTAGTTGAAGAAAAACGTAACGAATTAATTGAAGCAGTTGCTGAATTTGATGATGAATTGATGAATAAATATTTAGAAGGCGAAGATATTTCGGTTGAATTAATAAAAAAAGCAATTAGAAAAGGTACATTAGCAGTTGAATTCTTCCCAGTATTATGTGGAACAGCCTTAGGTAACAAAGGTGTTAAGTTATTACTTGATGCTGTAATTGATTATTTACCAAGTCCACTAGACATTGAAGCTATTAAAGGTGTCGATTTAGATGGTAAAGAAATTGAAAGACATCCTTCTGATTCAGAACCATTTGCTGCTTTAGCATTTAAAGTAATGACTGATCCATTTGTTGGTAAACTAACATTCTTTAGAGTTTATTCAGGACATTTATCAAGTGGCTCTTATGTATTAAATGCTACAAAAGATAAAAAAGAAAGAATTGGTCGTATTCTACAAATGCATGCTAATAACAGAACTGAAATATCTGAAGTATTTGCAGGAGATATTGCAGCAGCTGTTGGTTTAAAAGATACAACTACTGGTGATACATTATGTGATGAAAAGAAACCTTGTATCTTAGAATCAATGGAATTTCCAGAACCAGTTATCGAATTAGCTGTTGAACCAAAATCAAAAGCTGATCAAGATAAAATGGGATTAGCATTACAAAAATTAGCGGAAGAAGATCCAACATTTAGAGCTAGTACCAATCATGAAACTGGTCAAACTATCATTGCTGGTATGGGAGAATTACACTTAGATATCATCGTTGATAGAATGAAAAGAGAGTTTGGTGTAGAAGCTAATATTGGTAAACCACAAGTTTCATATCGTGAAACATTAACACAAACTGGTGAATGTGAAGGTAAGTATATTAAACAATCAGGTGGTCGTGGACAATACGGTCATGTTTGGATTAAATTTGAGCCAAACCCTGATAAAGGTTATGAATTCGTTGATGCAGTAGTAGGTGGTGTTGTTCCAAGAGAATATATCCCTGTTACTGACAAAGGTTTACAAGACGCTATGAAAACTGGTGTTTTAGCTGGATATCCTATGATTGATGTTAAAGCAACTTTATTTGATGGTTCATACCATGATGTTGATTCATCTGAAATGGCTTATAAAATTGCTGCTTCAATGGCTTTAAAAGAAGCAAAAAATAAATGTAAACCAGTTTTATTAGAACCAATTATGAAAGTACAAATTGTTGTTCCTGATGAATATTTGGGAGCAGTAATGGGAGATGTTACTTCTCGTCGTGGTCGTCCTTTAGGACAAGAATCGCGTGGTAATGCTTTAGCTATTGATGCGATGGTTCCATTGGCTGAGATGTTTGGTTATGCTACTAGTTTAAGAAGTAATACTCAAGGTAGAGGAAATTTCACTATGGTATTTGACCATTATGAGGAAGTACCTAGAAATATTGCTGAAGATATTATCAAAAAAAATGGTACAAATTAATATAAAAGACTTGAAATTTTATGTTAATTAGTATAAAATTAATTATGAAATTAAATAAGGAGGAAAATTAATATGGCAAAACAAAAATTTGATCGTTCAAAACCACATGTTAACATTGGTACAATTGGACACGTAGATCATGGTAAAACAACTTTAACAGCTGCTATCACTAAATATTTAGCTGGTAAAGGTCAAGCTGACTTTGTTGATTATGCAAATATCGATAAAGCACCAGAAGAAAGAGAAAGAGGTATTACAATTAATACTTCACATGTCGAATATCAAACTGATAAAAGACACTATGCTCACGTAGATTGCCCAGGACACGCTGATTATGTTAAAAACATGATTACTGGTGCTGCACAAATGGATGGGGCTATCTTAGTTATTGCTGCTACAGATGGACCTATGGCTCAAACTCGTGAACACATTTTATTATCACGTCAAGTAGGTGTACCTCGTATGGTAGTATTTATGAATAAATGTGATATGGTTGATGATGAAGAATTATTAGATTTAGTTGAAATGGAAATTCGTGAATTATTAAATGAATATGGTTTCGACGGGGATAATACACCAATCATCAGAGGTTCTGCATTGAAAGCATTAGAAGGAGATGCAGCTTACCAAGAAAAAATTCAAGAATTAATGGATGCTGTTGATACATGGATTGAAACTCCAGCTCGTGATACTGATAAACCATTCTTAATGCCAATTGAAGATGTATTTACTATCACAGGACGTGGAACAGTTGTTACTGGACGTGTTGAAAGAGGTCAATTAAAATTAAATGATGAGGTTGAAATTGTTGGTTTGAAACCTACTAAAAAATCTGTTGTTACTGGAATCGAAATGTTCCGTAAACAATTAGATTATGCTGAAGCTGGAGATAATGCTGGTGTATTATTACGTGGTATTTCTCGTGATGAAGTTGAAAGAGGTCAAGTATTAGCAAAACCAGGAACAGTTACTCCTCATACAAAATTCAAAGCTCAAGTTTACATTTTAACTAAAGAAGAAGGTGGACGTCATAAACCATTCTTTACTAACTATCGTCCTCAATTCTATTTTAGAACTACAGATGTAACTGGTGTTATTGAATTACCACAAGGTACTGAAATGGTTATGCCTGGTGATAATGTTGAAATTACAGTTGAATTAATTGCTCCAATTGCTATCGAAAACGGAACTAAATTCTCTATCCGTGAAGGTGGTCATACAGTTGGTGCTGGTAACGTTTCAGAGATTATTAAATAATTAAAGGGGCTGTCATGAAATGAAATAATTTCATACAGTTCTTTTTTTGTTAATTAAAATATTAAAAAACGCTAGAAAAGTTAATTTCTAACGCTATATGTGATACAATCAATTTGTTGAAAGAAGATGTATCACATGAA
>CALVVV010000039.1 GCA_944363995.1 uncultured Bacilli bacterium | reverse complement strand
AGTAAATACCAAAAATTAGAAGAATTAAATAGAGTTATTGTTGATGAATTTATTGATAAAATTTATATTGGAAAGTTGAGAGTTGAAACCAAAAGTAGAGATATTCAAATTAAATGGAATTTTGAATAGAGATACCCTTCTCTATTCTAATTCCTATTACATAGTAAAGGAGGCAATATATGAAGAATGAAATTATACTTTTTGAAAACCAAGATGTAAAATTAGAAGTAAATATGAAAGATGAAACTGTTTGGCTTACTCAAGAGCAAATGGCTAGATTATTTGATAGAAACATTGGTGTTATATCAAGACATATTAAAAATATTTTTACCGAAAATGAATTAGACATGGAAAGCAATTTGCAAAAAATGCAAATTCCTAATTCAGATAAACCTGTTTCTTTTTATAGTTTAGATGTTATCATAAGTGTTGGTTATCGTGTTAAATCTAAAAATGGTATTATTTTTAGAAAATGGGCTAACAAAATTTTAAAAGATTATTTGATTAAAGGTTATGCAGTTAATCAAAAGAGATTAGAATATCTTGAAAAAACAATTAAATTAATTGATATTGCAGGAAGAATTGATGAAAAATTAAATGGTAGTGAAGCACAAGAAATAATTAAAGTTATAAATAATTATTCAAATGCTTTAAATTTACTTGATGATTATGATCATAAAAGAATATCTAAACCTAATGGGACAATAAACAATAATAAAATAACTTATGAAGATTGTATGGATATAATTAGTAAACTTAAATTTAATAGTGATAGTGATTTATTTGCCCTAGAAAGAAATAAAGGTTTACAAGCAATTATAGGCACTATATACGGGTCTTTTGATGGAAAAGACTTATACCCTACAATAGAAGAAAAAGCCGCAAATTTCTTGTATTTAATTACTAAAAATCATACATTTATAGATGGTAATAAAAGAATTGCTGCGACACTATTTATATATTTCCTAGAATTTTATAATATTCTTTATAATGAAAATGGACAAGTTATTGATAATAATACACTTGTTGCAATTACCCTACTTATAGCCCAATCTAATCCTAAAGAGAAAGATATACTAATTGATTTAGTAATGAATTTCTTAAATAATGAATAATGAATTAACAAAAAATTTAAAAGATATGACACCAGATGATTTTTACCAAATAATTAATAGCAATGGCAATAATGAAATAAAAGATTGGTTAGCTAAATTAGGTAGTGAAAGAATTGACGAATTATTTGATCCATCTTTAATAGTAGAAAGATCAATAAATGCTTGGAGAGCAATGGGATATTCTGAAGAATGGATTAAAAATAAAATATCAGAAATAATAAATAATTCTAATAAGAAATAACTAAAAAACATAGGTTGCATTAGAACACACACTTTAAACCTATATAAAACAAAACTTAAAAGTTAAACTTTAATAAAATATGTTCCTTAAAGGTTAAAAAATATGCTTGAATCAGGTATCAAGCAAACCCTTATAAAATAAAGAAAAATGAAAAAAAGTGTCTTCACTAAATTCAAAGAGTAGCTTTAATTAGAACACTTGCTACTAAACCTGATATTCTTTTATTAGATGAACCATTCAGCGCCTTAGATTATCAAACGAGATTAAAAGTATCAGATGATGTTTATAACATTATTAAAAAGGAAAAAAAATCAGCAATAATGGTTACCCACGATATTTCCGAAGCAATAAGTATGGCTGATAGAATTATTGTTTTATCAAAAAGACCTAGTGTTATAAAAAAAATAATTGACATTAAATTAACTGACAAAAGCACGCCAATTAATAATCGAAAAGCAAAAGAATTTGCTTATTATTATGATTTAATATGGAAAGAGATCGATTATGACTAAGGAACATATAAATTATTTAAAAAAAATTAAAAGAAATAATCTTTTAATTAAAATAACACAAATTAGTATTTTAATTTTATTTATTATTATTTGGCAATTATTATCTGATTATAAAATAATTAATCCATTTATTTTTTCATCTCCTAAAAAAGTAATTGAATGTCTAATTAGTCTACATAGTGCTAATAATTTGTACAATCATATTTTTATAACTATCTATGAAACATTTATCAGTTTTCTATTAGGTACTTTACTAGGTATTTTGATAGCAAGTTTAATGTGGTGGAATAAATTTTTAGCAAAAGTAATAGATCCTTATTTGACAGTTTTAAATAGTCTACCTAAAGTAGCATTAGGACCAATATTAATTATATGGGTAGGTGCAGGTATGCAATCAATTATTGTTATGGCTCTATTAATATCTACTATTATTACTATAATTAATGTTTATCAAGGGTTTATTAGTGTCGATTCAATCAAAGTAAAGTTGATGCAAACATTTAAGGCAAACAAACGACAAATATATACAAAATTAATATTGCCTGCTACCTTACCTAATATTATTAGTTGTTTTAAAGTAAATATAAGTATGTCTTTAATTGGCGTTATTATGGGTGAATTTTTAGTATCAAAAGAAGGTATTGGTTATTTAATTATGTATGGTTCACAAGTATTTAATTTAGACTTAGTTATTACGGGAACAATTATTTTATGTATAGTAGCAGTTATTATGTATTATTTAGTTTTATTAATAGAAAAGAAGTTAGTAAAAAACTAACTCTTTTTTAACAAATTTATTCATTAATTTCTATATTTTTGGTTTCAATTAATAATTCATCAAAATCAGATATATATTTTTCATCTTGCACTACTCGATATTTTTCATATTCATCTAATGCTAGTTTGTTTGCTATTTCTCTTTTTATTTTACCATTATCTTTTAAAATGTTATATTCATTTAAATTTAAAAACATTTCTAATTTATCTTTCCATTCTTGCATAGATATAATATGACCTAATTTAACTTGTCTTTCTGCAAAATCTAAATACATAGATACTAAATTATTTAATTCAGTTATTTCTTCTTTAGACAAATAATTTTTAGCAACAACAACATCCGTTTCTAATATCTTACCACGAGGAGCATTCTTCCAAGTTTGAAGCCCCATATTATCTTTTTTAGCATCAGCCCTATTATATATAATTTCAGGTGCAGTCATTCCAGTAATTGCAAAATGCAATTTATTTTGAACATTTTTATAAAATTCTTTTGTTATTTCACTATTTTTATCATAATCATAACTACATTCTTTATAAATATCAGTGATTTTTTGATAAAATCTTCTTTCACTAGCCCGAATCTCTTTTATTTTAACTAATAATTCATCAAAATAATCTTTTCCAAATCTTGGGCCATTTTTTAAAAATTCAGTATTTAATACAAAACCTTTTTTAATATATTCTTTTAAGGTATTAGTAGCCCATATTCTAAAAGCAGTTGCTTCCTTTGAATTAACGCGATATCCAACAGCAATAATAGCATCTAAACTATAGAAATTTGTATTATAATTCTTGCCATCAGTGGCAGTTACTCTAATTTTTTGAGTAACTGAATTTTTATCTAATTCACCACTTTTAAAAATATTTTGCAAATGATATGTAATATTGTTTTCAGCTACATTAAATAATTCAGCCATTGTTTTTTGCGTAAGCCAAAAATTTTCATTTTCATATAAAACTTCAACTTGGACATTGCCATTTTCACTTTGATATAAAATTAAATCTTTTAATGTATTTAAATTCATAAAACCTCCTTCTATTAATAATAGATATTTTCTTATATATAAAACTACACATATGGATTTATTATATCATTTTTTACTATTATATTTACATATTTTGATATTTTTTATAAGAAAAATTAGAAAGTTAACCATAAATGTGTTATTATAATTATAGGAGGTAAAATATGAAAGAAACAGTTATGTTAAGTGAAATTAAAGCACAACCAGAGTTAATCAAAAGATGTATGAATACTAATCGTGAATTAATTAAAGAAATTGGTCAAAAAATTAAAGAATTTAAACCAACTAATATTTTAATTGCAGCACGTGGTACTTCATTACATAGTGGTATGTTAGCAAAATATTTATTCCAATTATACTACCACTTACCTGTAAGTATTGCTACACCTTCAGTATTCACAGTTTATGATGGTGAGGTTGATTTAAGTAAAACTTTAGTTATTGCTATAAGTCAATCAGGAAAAGGAAAGGATATTTGTAAAGTAGTTGAAAAAGCTAATAAATGTAATGCATTTACTTTAGGTATTACTAATACAAAAGGATCAATTATTGCTAATGAATGTAAATATAATTTATGTAATGATGTCGATGAAGCTGTATCTTATGCTGCTACTAAAACATATACTTCTTCATTATATTTATTAATTTCATTAATTTATGAATTAACTGGTAATGATGATTTAAAATTAGAAGATGAAAAAGTAATTAATGCTTTAAATGAAGGTTTAAGTCATTATGAAGAAATTAAACAATTAGTACCTGTTTTAAAAGATGCAGAAAACACTTTAGTAATAGCTAGAGGAAAAGATTTATCTCTTGCTATGGAATTAGCCTTAAAAATAAAAGAAACTTCACATTATCCAGTTCACGCTTATCCTTGTAGTGAATTTTATCACGGTCCAATCGTAATGGTAAGCGAAAAAACACCAACAATTTTATTTGGAATTGATAAAGTTACAAACGATAACATTGTTAAAATGATTAAAGATTTAAAATATTTAAATGCGAAAACAATTGCTTTCACTAACAACCAAGAAATTAAAAACGAAGCTGATTATGCATTATATTATGATGTTGAAGATAAATATGCAATATTTACTTCTGCTATAATGTTACAATTATTCACAAATGAATTATCAGTTTTAAGAGGAAACAATCCAGATTTCCACAAAGTTTTAGAACATATTGAAACTATCTAAGAAAAGTTAATCTTTTCTTTTTAATATAAAAAATAACAGGCTATCCTGTTATTTCATCAATATTTTTTAAATAATAATCACATTTAACTTCACTTACTGCACCCCAACCAGCTAAACCAAATTTAATTCCATAACTATAAGCACACTCACTATCAATTACACTATCCCCAATAAATATTGTTTCATTTTTATTCCATTTAGATAAACTAAATAGTTTTTCTAAACATTCCTTATTAGGTTTAGGATTAACGACATCAGTGGCTGTTATAATATAATCAAAATAAGGTAATAAAGGTTGTAGTTTAGGTTCATTAATAACTTCCTCTTTTGTTCGAGATGTTATTATAGCTAAATTATGATTAAGATGTAGTTGTTTGATTTTATTTAACATTTTAGGAAAAATAGTAATTTCTTTAGCAAAATCATTATAATATTGACTTTCTTTTTTTACCATTTCTTTACCTATATCAGATTTTGTATCAACACCAAACAATTCTAAAGATTTCAAAGAAGTGGAAGCAAATCCTAAATCGATTAACTCTTTAGTATAAGGAATATTATATTCTTTTAAAACTTTTTCTTTAGCCCGATATGCAACACTATAAGTGTCTAATAAAGTGCCATCAACATCAAAAATATAATTTTTAAATTCCATCAGTTACTTCCTCTTCTTTTACTTGCAAATCTTTAATATTAACTAAACTTTTTAAACTTGCTTCTTTTAAATTACTGGCTAACTCATTTAAAGATAATTTATCTATTTTAAATACTGTATCTAATAATCCACCTAAATTAGTGCCTATCAAAATTTCTTTATTTAAATCTAATCTTGAAGCTACTTTATAAGGTGTTCCACCCATTAAATCACAAGCAAATAGATAGTTATTTTTTTTATCTAAATCTTTAAATTTTAAACTAAATTGTTCTTCACTTTCTTCTTTTGGAAAGTCAAAAGCTAAAACATTATCTTTAGGTCCAGCTATTAATTCTAAAGCACTTTTCATACCAGTTGCATAATTTCCGTGTCCTGTTATAACAATATAATTCATTATAAAATTCCTAAGAATGCTAATAAAACTGATACTACTAATGTAGCAAGGATTAAAATAGTTGGATTAACTTTCTTCTTTAATAAATAGTAAATTAAGAATGTAAATGCAAATGGTAATAAGTTAGGTATAATCTTATCAACAAAATCAGTTTGTAAACTAATAAATGAACCATCACTAATTTCAATTTGTGGTAATAAAGTAATAGATACATAACTTGCTATTAAACCACCTAAGATTGTTATACCTAAAATTGAAGCAGCATTACCAACTTTTTCAGTATTTGCTTGAATTTTCTCTAACGCCCCAACACCAGCATTATAACCCATATGTGCAAGTGGGAATCTTAAGAAGAATACTGCTAAGAATACTAAGAAATATAAAATTGGACCTAAAGCATTACCTTCACTAGCTAATGAAGCACAGATACCTGACATAATAGGCATTACAGTAAACCAGAATATTGCATCACCGATACCAGCTAATGGACCGAATAATGAAATTTTAATCTTTTTAACTGTTTCTGGATCTTCACCACCTTCATATAAAGATACCATTAATCCTTCCAAAAATGGTACTAATACATTGTGAGTATTAATGAATTCCAAGTTATCTTTAGTAACTTCCGCCATTTTTTTCTTATCATCTTTATAGATTTTTTTAATACATGGATTTAAAGTGGCAGTAAATCCAATGTTTTGCATTCTTTCATAATTGAATAATGCTTGGTTTAATAAAGATCTATAACCTAAGGCCGTTATATCCTTTTTACTAACTTTTTTGTATTTTTTAGATGCCATCAGATTCGCCTCCTTTACTTACCGTATTAACACGATAATATTCTAATAAAGCAAAAGCTAAACCCATAATTGCTACTGGTAAGATATTTGGCATATCAATAAATGTAGCAAATAAGAATCCTCCTAATAAATAAGGTATATATTTTGCTTTTAATGTAACTCTTAATAACATAGCAAATCCGATTGCAGGTAATAATCCACCAGCTACAGAGAAACCATGAGTTAACCATTCTGGCATAACTTCAACTAATTTTACTAAACCATCTTGGGCTAAATAAACTGACGCAAAAGTTAAAATTCCATATACAACAACTGTTAAGAAAATACCAAAATAACATAATCTCATAATACCTTGTAAATTACATTCTAAAGCATATCTATCAGCTGTTTTATTGAATAATGATAATAATGTACATTTGATATTGCCAATAAATTGAGCTAATAAACCAAATGGTACTGCTAATGCAAATGCAGCAGCAACTGGTTGACCAGTCGTTTTAGCTAAAACAACAGTCATAATACTTGTCATAACTGCATCTGGTGGAACAACTCCGCCTACTGCTGTAATACCAGCGAATGCAAGTTCAACAATACCTGCAGCAAGTAATCCAGTTTCTAAATCGCCTACTGCTAAACCAATTAAAGGACAAACTATAATTGGACGAAAGATAAAAAATCCTTCTAACGAACTATCAATGGCAACAACCATTGCAATTAAGGTAATAATAATACCTATCATCAAAGTAATTTCCATAAAATCCTCCTAAAACTCTTCTCTTTTAAAATCAGGTGTATCCTGAATATAAATTTCATCAACTTTACTTTTAATGAAATTTAAATCATCCATTTCTTTGTCACTAGCGTAAACTTTATCGGAAACTTTCTTTTTTCCTTCAGAAAAATGCATATTACCGATGTTTACCTTCTTTATCTCGACACCTCCTTCAATTAATTTTCTTAATGTTTCTGGTGTTTTACATACTAAAAATATTTTTTGATCAGCACTAGCTTTTTCAATAACATCGATAGTATGTTGAACTGTGAAAAATCTTGAATCGAATCCTAATGATGAAGCCGCTAATTTCATAATGTTTTTTTCAGTTTCACTATTAGCAGTTTCATCATCAACTACGACAATAAGATTAGCCCCAACAGTTCCTGCCCAGTTACATACAACTTGACCATGAATCAATCGATTATCGATTCTCGTTAATAAAATATTATTCTTTGCCATATTCCCTCCTAATAAAATTTTCCATATTTTTCTTTGGCATACTTATTTAATTTATCTTCTATTTCTTTTGCTGTCGTAAGTGTTAATAAACTATCTACAAAATTAGTTGTTTCTTCTTTATTTAATAAAGAAATATATTTTTTAGTTCGTTTAACCATATTCATATTAACACTAAATTCGTCTAATCCTAAACCAACTAATAAAATAATACCTAATGGATCAGCAGCCATTTCGCCACACATACCAACAAATTTATTATCATAATCTTTAGTAGCATCGATAGTATTTTTAAGTAATCTAACAACACCAGGATTAAACCAATTATATAAACTTGTTATTTGTGTATTACCTCGATCTACTGCTGTCGTATACTGAACTAAATCATTAGTTCCAATACTAAAGAAATCTACTTCTTTAATTAACATATCAGCAATAACCGCCGTAGCCGGTATTTCAATCATAATACCAACTTTTATATCTTTTTTAAACTTAATTTTTTCTTTGATTAAATCTTGTTTTGCCTCTTCTAATATTTCATTAGCTTTAATTATTTCTTCTTTTGAAGAAATCATTGGATACATAATAGAAATATTACCGAATGCACTAGCTCTTAATATTGCTTTTAAAGATGTTTTAAAGAAATCTTTATGATCTAAACAATATCTAATTGCCCGATATCCTAAAAAGGGATTAGCTTCTTCTTTAATATCGATATAAGGACACTTCTTATCGCCACCAATATCAAGTGTTCTTATTATCATTGGTTTATCACCTAATTTTGTAACAAAACTTTTATATACTTCAAATAAATAATCTTCCGTAGGAGGCGTTGTTTTATTCAAATATAAAAACTCTGTTCTAAATAAACCAATTCCATCTAAAGGAATTGAATTAATTTTTTCTAATTCCGTTAAATCACCCGCATTAGCACTTACTTCAAATTCATAACCATCTAATGTTTTAGCCTCTTTAACATTATCTAATTCTTTATTTAATTCAATTTCAATTTTTATTTTTTCTTTTATTTTTTTTATTTCTTCATCTTTTAAATTAGTTTTAACAAATCCTTTATTACCATCAATAAATATAAGTTCATCATTTAAAATATTTTTAACATCGATTCCAAATACTGAAGGAATACCTAAAGATGTAGTTAAAATACCAATATGACTTGTTTTACCACCTAATAAAGATATGACACCTTTAATATGATCTAAATTATCAGTTAATAAAACATTAGCTGTCATTTCATTAGATACTAAAATGACATCTTCTTTTAATAAATTAGGATTAAATTCTTTAATGCCATAATATTTAGCTAAAACTTTATGTCTTATATCTTTAACATCTTTAGCTCTTTCTTTTAAATAATTATTATCTAAATTTTCTAACTGTTTAATTTTATTTGCAAAATAAATATCGATAGCAACATCACCATAACATTGTTGTTCGGTAATCGTTTTTTCTAATTCTATTTTTATACTTGGTGATATTAAAACATTTTTATTAAACTCAGTTAATGATTTTAAATCATCATCTTTTAATACTTTAATTATTTCTTCATAATCGACAATTGCTTCATCGATTGCTTTAAAAACTTTCTTTATTTCCTTTTTAGAATCAGTTGTTCCATTATTTAATTCTGGTAATTTTGCATCGATTATTAAGGCTTTACCTAATCCTAATCCATTACCAACTTTAATACCTAATAATTTCATTTTGTAATATATTCTTCCAATGTTTTTAAAGCTTCTTTTTCATCTTCGCCATTAACTTCAATTGTTATTTCATCATTAAAATTAATATCAGCAGATAAAATTTCTAATACCTCTTTAGCATTTATTCTTTTATCACCTTTTATTAAATATATATCTGATTTAAATGTCATCGCTAGATTGACTAAATCACTACCTGGACGTGCATGTAAACCAGATTCTTTTCGCACAATAACTTTTTTACTTGTCATACTATCCTCCAATTATCTTAATAATACCATTTTTCTAAAGTTTTGAAAAGATTTTTTTGTCAATTTAAAAAAAAAAATGTCAAATAACATAATTATACTTAAAATAAGCATAATATATATGGTGAAAAAGATGAAAATTAGATTAGGTTATGTAGCAATTTCTCAAACACTAAATATCAGTTGTTCTAAAACAATCACATATACCAGTTTTAAAAAAGATGAAAATTTTCACAAAATTGATGAAATAATTGTAGAAAATTTAAAAAATTTAGAAAAAATTATTGATTATAATATAAAAAATAATATTCACTTTTATCGTTTAACATCTAAATTAATTCCTTTGGCAACAAAAAAAGAAGTAATTTTTGATTACATTTTAAAATATCAAAAAGAATATCAAAGAATTGGAAATAAAATAAATGAAGCACAAATGCGAGTTATGTTCATCCTGATCAATTTTGTATTTTAAATAGCACAAAAAAAGAAGTGTTAGAAAATACTTTTAATATATTAGATTATCATTATAAAATTTTAGAAGCTTTGAATATTAAAAATAAAATTATTATTTTACATATTGGGAGCAGTGTTTTGGGCAAAGAAAATAGTATAAAAAGATTTATTAATAATTTTTATAAGTTACCTAATTATATTCAAAAATGTATAGCTATTGAAAACGATGATAAAATATATAATATTATAGACTGCTTAAATTTATGTAAAAAAATTAAAATTCCATTTGTCTTAGATTATCATCATCATATTTGTAATAATAATAATATCATAATTGATAATTACTTAAATGATATATTTAGTACTTGGGAAACAACACCAAAAATTCACTTTTCTTCACCTAAAAGCAACAATAAAAAAGATTTTAGATCACATCATGAGCATATAAACATTAATGATTTTATTGAATTTTTAAATAAAGTTAAAACACTAAATTATAATTTAGATATTATGTTAGAAGCTAAAGCAAAAGATGATGCATTATTTAAACTTGTAAGATTACTAAAATATAATGACTATAAATTTATTGATGATACTACTTTCACTAATTAATTTTAGTCTTTTTTTATTATTTTACCACATTGTCCACATTTTTGTGTCTATATATCTATACTAACACCAATCTTTGAATTTAATTTTTTTATTATAATCATTAATAAAAATATCATTACATTCTTCAAATATTAAATAATCATTATTTTTAATTTTTAATACACGGGGCTTTACATAAGCAATATTTGTTTCTTTAATACTTATAATATTTCCATTTTCAAAAGTATATTTGACATTTGCAAACTTACATATCATTTCAACCTTTCTTTTTAATTCATCACTTATCTTTAATTCTTTAGTTTCTATTGTTAACATATATAATCACTCTCACTTTCTTTCTTAAATAACAAAAAAAACTAACATTTCTGTTAGTAATTTATTACTCTCGAAACTATAAAAGTTCGAGTTTCCTATCAATCTGGTGGAGTCGAGGGGAATCGCACCCCTGTCCGAAAATATAAAGATTAAAGTTCTACAAGTTTAGATAATTTGTTAA
>CALVVV010000038.1 GCA_944363995.1 uncultured Bacilli bacterium | reverse complement strand
TTAGAAAAAAATAAAAAACATTTTATTGAAGTTATAATTGATAGATTAATTATTAAAGAAGATATAAGAAGTAGATTATATGAATCAATTGAATTAGCTTCTAAATTAAGTAAAGGAAAAGTTGTTATTGATGTTGTTGGTAAGGACAAAATAGTTATGAGTGAAAATTATGCTTGTCCGGAATGTGACTTTTCATTACCTGAATTAGAGCCAAGATTATTTAGTTTTAATTCACCATATGGTGCTTGTGATGAATGTAAAGGATTAGGTATTAAATTAAAAATAGATGAAGATTTAATTATACCTAATAAAGATTTAAGTATTAATGAAGGAGCTATTGTATCTTTAAATTTAGATGATGAAAATAGTATTTATTCCACCCAAATGAATACTTTAGCTAAATATTATGATATCGATTTAAATATACCGATTAAAAATTTAGATAGAAAAAAATTAGATATTATTTTATATGGGTCTAAAGATATGTTAGAATTTAAATATGTATCTAAAAATGGTAATACGAGAAATAGTAAAGATTATTTTGAAGGCATTATTACTAATTTAGAAAGAAGATATATTGAAACAAAAAGCAATTGGATAAGAGAATGGATAGAAAATTATATGACAGAATCAATTTGTCCAAAATGTAAAGGTGCAAGATTATCTGATTCGGTATTATCAGTTTTAATAAATAAAAAAAATATCTATGAATTAACTAAATTAAGTGTTAAAGATTTAAAAGAGTTTTTATCTAATTTAAAATTAAATAAAGAACAAACACAAATATCTGAATTAATTATTAAAGAAATATTATCAAGATTAACTTTTTTAGTTAATGTTGGATTAGAATATTTAACTTTAAATAGATCGGCAGGTACTTTATCAGGTGGAGAAGCCGGAAGAATTAGATTGGCAACCCAAATAGGTTCAAGATTAACTGGTGTACTATATGTATTAGATGAACCAAGTATTGGTTTACATCAAAGAGATAATACAAGGTTAATTAATTCTTTATTAGAAATGCGCGATTTAGGTAATACTTTAATTGTTGTTGAACACGACACTGATACCATGTTAGCAAGTGATTATTTAGTGGATATCGGACCTTTAGCTGGATTACATGGGGGAGAAGTAGTTGCTTGTGGAACACCTAAAGAAGTTATGAAAAATCCTAATAGTATTACCGGTAGATTTTTAGCAGGTATTGAAAAAATAGAAGTTCCAACTAAAAGAAGAAAAGGTAATAAAAAAAATTTAGAGATTAAAGGTGCTAAAGAAAATAATTTAAAAAATATCAATGTTAAAATACCATTAAATACATTTACTTGTGTTACTGGAGTATCAGGAAGTGGTAAAAGTACCTTAATTAATGAAATATTATATAAAGCAGTAGCAAGTAATTTATATAAATTTAAAGAAAAACCAGGACAATATAAAGAAATTAAAGGATTAGAAAACATTGATAAGGTAATTGATATATCACAAGCTCCAATCGGCAGAACACCACGATCTAATCCTGCTACTTATACTGGTGTCTTTGATGATATAAGAGATGTATTTACGCAAACTAAAGAAGCTAAAATAAGAGGATATGATAAAGGAAGATTTTCATTTAATGTTAAAGGCGGAAGATGTGAAGCTTGTTGGGGCGATGGTGTTAAGAAAATAGAAATGCATTTTTTACCAGATGTTTATGTACCATGTGAAGTTTGTCATGGAACAAGATACAATAAAGAAACATTAGATATTAAATATAAAGGGAAAAGTATTTATGATGTTTTAGAAATGCGAGTAGAAGAAGCATATGAATTTTTTGAAAATGTTCCTAAAGTTAGATCTAAATTACAAATGTTGATGGATGTCGGATTATCATATATTAAGTTAGGGCAAAGTGCTCCTACTTTATCAGGTGGTGAAGCAGCTAGGGTAAAACTTGCTAAAGAATTACAAAAAAAACCTACAGGTAAAAGTTTATTTATTTTAGATGAACCTAGTACTGGTTTACATAGTTATGATATCAAGAAATTGTTAACTATTTTACAAAAAATTGTCGATAATGGTGATACTGTTTTAGTTATTGAACATAATTTAGATATTATTAAAGTAGCAGATTATATCATCGATTTAGGTCCTGAAGGTGGCGATATGGGTGGAAATATTGTTGCTTGTGGGACACCAGAAGAAATTGTTAAAGTAAAAGAAAGTTATACGGGAGAATTTTTAAAACCATATTTGGAGAAATAATTATGAAAAAAGAAAAAGCATGTGGAACAATAATTATCGATGATGATAAAGTATTAATAATAAAACAAAAACGAGGATTTTATGGATTTCCTAAAGGTCATATGGAAAAAAATGAAACCGAAATTGAAACGGCTATAAGAGAAACAAAAGAAGAAACTAATTTAGATGTTTTAATTGATGAATCAAAAAGATATTCATTAAATTATGTTATTGATAATAATATAGATAAAGAAGTAGTTTATTATTTGGCTAAGCCAATTACTAAAAATGTTAAAAAACAAGATTCAGAAATTAGTAAAATTTTATGGGTTGATATTGATAAAGTAATTAATATATTAACCTATGATAATATGAAAGATATGTATAAAAAAGTATTGAAAGACATTAAAAACAATGAATTTTAATTCTTTTTTTTTCAAAAAAAAAGGATTATGAGCTATTTTTGTCGTATATAACTAGTAGGAGGTGATTTATTGAAAAAGATTTTATGGTTAATATTTTTAAGTTTTTCTTTAACAAATTTTGCTTATGCTAAAGTGTATTATTCAGATTATTCTAATTTTAGTGAATTTCAAGAAAAAGAAGTTATTTCATCTGAATTAGTCGATGTAATTGTGGAAGAGAGATATCTTTGGTATAAAAATGAACAAGTATTAGGTGATTATAAATTATATAATATGGATGATAGTTTCACTAATAATTGTGAATTAAGAGAATATTCTAATTGGTCAGATAAAAAAGAAGAAAATGTTGGCTATGTTTATGAAAGTAGAGATAAATATGAATATACAAAATCAAAGTCAGTTAGATATATACATTTGTATAACTTACAAGGTAGTTATGGTGCTTTTCGTATTCCTGAATTATCGATTTTTGTAAATAATAAAGAAATTAAATATAGTTATACCTGTGATGGTTGTATGGAAGGTTTTGATGAATACATTAATAATGGTATATATATTGAAAATGAATCTTATATTGAAAATGGTGGATCATTAATTATTGATTTAGGAAAATTTTATCCGCTTAATCAAATAGAAGTCGTTTTTTATATATATGATTTAGGGCCAACTGACAAATTATATACTATTGGTTATTCTACTGATAAAAAAGATATTTTTATTGCTCAAAGTTATTTATTAAAATATTCAGATTACCATTGGACAAATGCTAAAAAAGAAGTAAAAACTATTTATGATTTTAACATTTTATTAACTGATTGGACTACTAAAGAAATATCCTATGAAAAACAAAATGATTTAAGTATTGTTGATACTAAAGTTACTAAACAATATCGTTATCAAGAAAAATGGTGTCAAAGCTATGAAACTATCAAAGAATATTATCAAGAATATTCAAATAAAGCTGTTTCAGACTATATTTATAAAGATATTGATAGTCAAAAAAAATATTACAGTTATCGAACAAGAGATAAACTTGAATTAGAAATTAATGAAATAAATGATTATAATTTTGATTTAAATAATTTTATAATTTATAAAAGTGATTTTGTAGATATAACTCATAATATTGATTGGAATAAAAATGGTGAATATCAAGTAAACTTTCAATTAAATGATATGAAAATCACAGAAAATGTTATTGTGAATATAGCTGAAAATACAATTTTAGAGTTAGAGGAAGAAATTACTGATTTAAAACAAAAAATTCAAAATTTAAAATTAGATATAGTAAAGCAAAAAGAATTATATGAAGAGGCTTTACAACTAATTGAAGAAAAATTAAATAATTGTCAATTAGATAACAATTGTTTAATTGAAAATTTAAAGCAAAAAGAACAGATAATTAAAAATCAAGAAAAAATGATTTTTGATTTGAGTACTGAAATTAATAATATTCAATCAGTGTTAGAAGATAAAGAAAATCTAATAGTAAATTTATCTCAAAATAATAAAAAATTAGAAAATGATAAAGTAAAATTATTAGAAGAAATAACTAAATTAAAAAAAGAAGCAACACAAATAAACGAGGAAATAATTTTAAAATATAATGAAAAAATATCAGAGTTAGAAGAACTAAATAATTTTTATAAAAAGAAAAATGAAGAATTAAAAGAAGATTTAAAAAATATAAATGAAACAATAAAAAATAATAATATTGTTAAAAATAATTTAATAGAGGAATATGAGGAAAAAATAAAAGAATTAGAACTGCAACTAAATCAAAATTTAAATGATTTAAAACAAGAGAAAAATAATAATGAATTATTAAATTCAAAATTAAATGGTTACTTTTTGAAAATAAATAGTAAAAATTTTGTAAGCATTTCTTTAATAATTTTATTAATAATATTTTTATGTTTACTTTATTATAATTTTAAAAATAAAAAATAAGTCTAGTTTTGTCGAATTTGTATAAAAAATATGAAATATGTGCTAAATTATTAAGGAAGGTGATTTAGTTTGTTAGACATAAATATTGAGTTTTTTAAGGGAATTTTATTTATCAGATTAAATGGTGTTTTAAATAAAAATACAGTTATAAAGTTAAAAGAGGAGGTTATTAATTTAGTTAAAGAAAATGGTATTAGGAACACGGTTTTTAATGTTAGTGGTTTAAATTCAATTGATTGTTATGGTATTAATACATTATTAAATAATTATGAAATATGTAAAAATAATAATGGTAAAAGTTTATTATGTGGATTAAAAAATAATTTAGTAAAGCATCGAATAAATAATAGTCGTTTATTAAACTATATGTATGAGACTGCCGATGAATTGAGTGCAATTAATGTTATTAATTTATAGGAGCTGATTAAATGGAACAGTTGATACTTGAAAATAAAAATTTAATTTATTCAATAACAAAATATTTTGAAAAATACGCTAATAAAGAAGATTTATTTCAAGCCGGTTGTATAGGAATGATAATGGCTTATAAAAATTATGATAAAAATATGAATGTTAAATTTACTACATATGCTTATCCATATATTTTAGGAGAAATGAAAAAATTAGTTAGAGAGGATAAAAGTATTAAAATAAGTAGAAGTATTCAAATTCTTAATTTAAAAATAGAAAAAGCTAAAGTTTTATTAACTCAAAAATTAATGCGTAATCCTACAATCATAGAATTATCTGATTATTTAGAATTACCAATTCATATTATTGAAGAAGCAATAAATAGTACTAAACCTATTTATAGTATTGATGAACCATTGAATAATGAAGGAAAAGATATAACTTTGCAAGATACAATAGGTAAAATAGAAAATATAGACGATTTATTACTTTTGAAAGAAGCTTTAACAAAACTTGAACCTTTTGAACAAAAAATTATTAATAAACGTTACGTTAATGATTTAACCCAACAACAGACGGCTTTAGAATTAGGAATAAGTCAAGTTCAAGTTTCAAGAACAGAACAAAAAATATTAACCAAATTAAAATCAAAACTAGTTGCTTAGACTAGTTTTTTTCATGATATAAAAAGAGTATTTATTAAGGTTTTAATAGAATTACTAGCACTGATAGTATAAATATTAAAATAATTTTAGAATAAAAACAAAATTATTCCACATAATAAAACAAAGGAGAATAATTATGGATAAAAATAAATATAAAAATTTGGTGTCTAAGCATACACCAAAGGAAAATGTTCTATGCAATGGTTTAATTGCTTTTGGAGTAGGCGGATTAATGGGTGTCCTAGGACAAGCATTAATTGATGTTTATTCTTATTTTTTAAATATCACAACAAATGATGCGGCAATGTTGATGATTGTTACATTAGTATTTTTAGGATGTTTTTTAACATGTCTAGGTTTTTTTGATAAATTAGTTCATTTTGCTAGATGTGGTCTAATTATTCCAATAACAGGGTTTGCTCATGCTATGATGAGTGCCGCCTTAGAATATCGCAAAGAGGGATTTGTAACTGGAATAGGAGCTAATATGTTTAAATTGGCCGGTTCGGTTATTATTTTTGGAGTTGTTAGTGCTTATTTATTTGGTTTGCTTAGATTGATAATTATGGGAGGATAGAATGACTTTTAAATATAATAATGTCTATATTAATGATACAGCAACAATAACTGGTCCATATGAAGGTAAGGGACCTTTATCAAAATATTTTGATAAAAGTTATGATGATTTATATTTTAATACTAAAACATGGGAATTAGCTGAAATAAAATTAATTGAAGAATCAATTGATATTTTATTAAACAAAATGGAATTAACCAAATTTGACGTTGATGTTTTAATTTCAGGAGATTTATTAAATCAGATAGTAGCAACTAATTATGCTGCATCTAGTTTGGGAATACCTTTGATTGGTATATATGGAGCTTGTTCAACGAGTGTTCTAGGACTTATTATTGCTGCTAATATGATTGAAGCAAAACAGGTAAAAAATGCAATTACTTCCACTTCTTCTCATAATAATGCCGCAGAAAAACAATTTCGGTATCCAGTTGAATATGGTGGACCAAAAAGAAAAACAACTACATTTACTGCAACTGGTGGGGCTAGTGCATACCTATCAAGTAATAAAACAGGGATTAAAGTTGAAAGTGCTACTTTGGGTAAAGTAGTTGATTTGGGAATATCAGATGTTTATCATATGGGTGCGGTTATGGCTCCGGCTGCAGCTGGGACTATATATGATCATTTAAGAGAAACAAAAAGAGAAATTGGGTACTATGACTTAATTTTAACGGGTGATTTAGGTATATATGGTAAAGAAATATTGAAAGATTATATGCAAACTGAATATAATATTGAATTAAAGAATTATGATGACTGTGGTTCGATGATATATGATATTTTAAATCAAGCTGTTTATGCTGGTGCAAGTGGACCTGCTTGTGCTCCTTTGGTTACATATAGTTATATATTTAACAAAATGAAGAAAAAAAATATTAAAAGAGTTTTACTAGTTGCAACAGGTGCATTAATGAATGTGACAATGGTCAATACTAAAAACTCAATTCCTGCTATTGCTCATGCTATTAGTTTGGAGGTGGAATAATGATTTATTTAAATTCTTTTATATTTTGTGGTTTAATTTGTTTGATAGCTCAATTAATTTTAGATAATACAAAATTAACACCAGGCCATATTACTACTTTATTTGTGGTGTTAGGAGCTTTTTTAGATGTTTTTGGTATTTATGATAAAATAATTTTATGGGCGGGTGGTGGTGCTATGGTACCTATCACTAGTTTTGGTCATTTATTAATTCATGGAGCGATGGCAACAACAGTTGAAGTAGGAATAATGGGGTTAATGAGTGGAATGTTTAACTTAACCGCTTCTGGTATTACCGCTGCAATTGTTTTTTCGTTTGTCTTATCTTTAATTTTTAAACCAAAAGATTAAAAAATATTAATATTTTTTCCTTGTCAATAAAATTAAATTAATATATAATAATGATTGGTGATTACCTATGAAACAAAATAATATTCGTAATTTTTCAATTATTGCTCATATTGATCATGGAAAAAGTACTTTGGCAGATCGAATTTTAGAAGAAACTGGTGCAGTAAATGAACATGAAAAACAAGAACAATTGTTAGATAATATGGATATAGAAAGAGAAAGAGGAATTACAATTAAATTAAATTCTGTTCAATTAAAATATCATTATAATAATGAGGACTATATATTACATTTAATAGATACACCAGGCCATGTCGACTTTAATTATGAGGTCAGTAGATCTTTAGCTGCGTGTGAAGGTGCAATTTTAGTAGTTGATGCGGCTCAAGGAATTGAAGCACAAACATTGGCTAATTTATATTTAGCTTTAGATAACAATTTAACTATTATTCCTGTTATTAATAAAATAGATTTACCTAATGCTGATATTGAAAAGGTAACTAAAGAACTAGAAGAAACATTAGGTTTTAAAAAAGATGAAATAATTTTAACATCAGCCAAAAATGGTATTGGAATTAAATCATTATTAGAAACAATTATTGAAAAAATTCCTGCTCCTTTAGGTGACATAAATAAACCGTTACAAGCTTTAATTTTTGATAGTTTTTATGATGCATATCGGGGAGTCGTGGTTTTAATTAGAATTGTTAATGGCAAGGTTAAAATTGGTGATAAAATTAAATTAATGGCAACAAATAAAGTTGAAGAAGTAATTGAATTAGGTGTTAACACACCAAAACAAATGAAAAAAAAAGAATTAATTACTGGTGAAGTTGGTTATCTATGCGCGGCTATTAAAGATATTTCTGATATTAAAGTTGGCGATACAATCACTTTAATTGATAATCCTACTTCTGATATTTTACCTGGATACAAACCAATGAAACCAATGGTTTTTTCGGGAATATATCCAATAGAAACTTCAAAATATCCTGATTTAAGAGAAGCGTTAGAAAAATTAAAACTGAATGATGCTTCTTTAGAATTTATGCCGGAAACATCTAAAGCTTTAGGTTTTGGTTTCAGATGTGGTTTTTTGGGTTTATTGCATTTAGAAATTATTAAAGAAAGAATTGAAAGAGAATTTAATATAAATTTAATTGTAACATCTCCTTCGGTTATATATGAATTGACTTTAACTGATAATACAATTATATATATTGATAGTCCTAGTAAAATGCCTGAAAAAGTTAAAATTAAAGATATAAAAGAACCTTATATTAAAACATCCATTTTTGTTCCAAGTGAATATATTGGACCAATTATGGAATTGTGCCAAGATAAAAGAGGAAATTATATTTCAATAGAATATTTAGATAAAACTAGGGTAAACATTCATTATGAAATACCTTTGGCTGAAATTGTGTATGATTTTTTTGACCGCTTAAAAAGTATTTCTAAAGGCTATGCCTCTTTTGATTATGATTTAATAGGATATAGATCAAGCGATTTGGTTAAAATGGATATATTATTAAATGGCGAGATTGTTGATGCTTTAAGTGTTATTGTTCATAAAGATTTTGCTTATAAAAGAGGTAAAAACATAGTTGAAACATTAAAAAAAATGATTCCACGTCAACAATTTGAAGTACCAATTCAAGCTAGTATTAGTAATAAAATTATTGCCCGTGAAACTATTAAAGCGGTAAGAAAAGATGTTTTGGCTAAATGTTACGGTGGTGATGTATCACGAAAAAGAAAATTGTTAGAAAAACAAAAAGAAGGTAAAAAAAGAATGAAATTAGTAGGAAAAGTGGAAATACCAGAAGAAGCTTTTTTAGCTGTTTTAAAAGTAGAAGAAAAATAGAATAACTTATTCAATAAAATCAGTTATTCTATTTCTTTTAGAACTGTTTTTAAAATTTCTTCGTTTTCATTTTTGATAACAACTTCACTAACATTATAGTTATCTTTTATTGATAAACAAATTGTATAAATTACTTCTTCTAATATATCTTTAGTTTCAATATCAGAAAATATGTAAGAATTAAAAGTTAATTCTAAAATATCTGGTTGTTCTTCTATTGCCAATAATTCGGTATTACTATTTAAATAACTTAAAAGATTAGTATTATAAGTATTAGTGCTTGTTAATTCATCAATAATAATTTTGATTTTGTCGCGATTATCATTTAAATATTTTGTTACTGGAACATAATAATAATTATCATTATGTTTATTTAAATAATAAACAGTTACTTGATTAATATCATTCGTTTTAGTAAAATCATAAGTTTTATTGATTCCAAAATTACGGTCTAAGGTGCTAGGTAAGTTAATACCCGTTTGTGGTAATTTAGTAAGGATATCACCTTCTACATAAATGATTATTTTATCAACTTCATCAACAGATGTTATAGTATAAATAATTGCTTCAATCATTTTTTCTTCTAAATCTTTAGTAATGTTTAATAAATCTTTAGAAAAATCAATTTTAATTAGGTTATCTTCATATTTGACACTTAAAATTTTAGTTTCACTAGGTAAAATAGATTTAAAACCGTTTGGTATTTTATTTTCGCCAGTTCCACCATTTATTAAAATTTCAACTAATTCTTTAACTTTTTCTTCGACTGTAGTACTATTAATAACAACTTCGGCTTTTCCTAAATAATTATAATTATCAAGTAAAAATATATTATTTGTGGTTACTTCTAAGTCAACATATTCTAATTTTTGATCAACATTTAATTTTTCATTTTGATTATTGGGAATAAGATAAATCATTAATAGGGCAAACAAAGCTGATGATGAGATAATAATTTTGCGAATCATCTTTTTTTTCAACATAAAATCACCTATTAAATTTTATGAAAAAAAAGGTTATTTATACCTTTTTATAATGAAATTTCCTTTAATTTTAAAAGTTCTATAACAGCTCCCGCTCTTCCTTTGACACCTAATTTTTGCATAACATTAGAAATATGATTCCTAACTGTTTTTTCACTTATCCCTAAATTATTAGCAATTTGTTCAGTTGAACGGTTTAATACTAACAAGTCAAAAACTTGTTTTTCTCTTTTTGTTAAAACACTTTTAGACATAGTTCCCTCACTTCCTTGGGTGGTTTATATTTCTTCATATTATTCTATGTTGTTTATATAAATAAGTGAGGGAAAAAGTAATGATTATGAAGTAAATTTAACTGTTATATATTTTGAATCTTCATATTGTTCTTGGACTGTTCTCATAATTTTGTTAGCTAAACTAGAGTCATTTTCAACTTTATTTATAACAATTTCAATTTGGTCATTTCTTATTTTGACAAAACTATCTAAATTATAAACTTCTTTAATTTTATTTTCTAATTTTTCTTCTTCACCTTTGGTAATATTTAATTCCTTCATTTTATCAAAAGCTTCATTTTTTTCATCAATAGTTGCTTCAGAACTATTAAGAATTAATTGTAAATTCTCCATTTCTTTTAACAATTCTTCTTCTGCTTCAACTCTTAAAGCTACTAAAATGGTACTTTCGGTAATTGTAGTTTCTGGGCTGTTATTTTCTTTTTCTGTATAATTAGCATTAGTATTTAATAATAATTCACTAGGCATTGTAATATAATAAACACTTAAAACTAAAATAAGACTAAATAATGTTAAAAACCAAATACTTTTTTTATTTATCATATATATTCCTCCATAATCTATTAAATTATATTCATTTTTATTTAAGATATACTTATTTATTTTGAAAATCGTTACAGTTCAGTCAAGAGATAGATAAATAGGTCTATCTTTTTTTAAATACTATTTCTATAATACAACATTTTTGTAAAAAAATTAAGACTTTTATTTTTATAAAAATATGATATAATAGAAAAAAGGATAAGTGATTTATATGA
>CALVVV010000037.1 GCA_944363995.1 uncultured Bacilli bacterium | reverse complement strand
TAAATTACTAAATACAAATGATATTGCCAAATTATTAGAAAAAAACACATGATTTAAATTTTCATGCGTTTATCCTGGCTGTTTCATGCATAAAATTGACAATATTTTTAGTTTATGTTAGAATATCAGCGAAAAATGAAAAAAAGGGAGAAATTTATGTTGAAAGATTCAAATTATTATGATTATACAAAAAACAAATTAAAGGAAATGTTTGATATTAATTTAGATGAATTATCTGATTGTGGTAAAAAGGGATTGATTGATGTTGAGATAAATCATAATCGTGCTTGGGTACGAGATTTATATGAAAAAAATAAAAACAATTTAGATCGAGTCGCACTTTTTTATCGTGGCACAAAGATAACTTATCGTGAGATGTTTGAAAATGCATCTAAATATGCTTCATCACTTAGTAAAAAGGGTGTCACAAAAGGCGTTGAGGTTCCTGTTTGTATGTCTCCAAGTCCTGAGTTTATATATACAATGATGGCAATTAATTTATTAGAGGCTAAGATGAATTCATTTGGAGCTTTCGAAAATGATTACGTTACAGAAATTATAAATGGCTGTGATACAGATTTCATTATATGTGGTGATGATCAGTATAGCAAAATTAAAGAAGCAATCAGTTCTTCTAAAGTAAAAGAAATTATAATGTTTTCCTTAACAGATTCATTGAAAGATGGTAAAGATCCTTATATTGAAATAGATGCAAAATTTTATGATTTTAAAAACAAAGTTGAATTATATAAAGCAAATGATGCTAGAATCAAATCAAAATTAGAATTTTTAGAAGGTAGTCAATTAAAGAAAATTGAGGAATTTCCTAAAGGTGATATTGATACAGATTTTTTAGTAACATATAGTGGAGGTTCGACTAGTAATAGACCAAAGGCTATAATACATCGTAATCGTAGTTTAGTGACAATCGGTCGTTTTCAAGACCCTGATTTATCAGGATTACCTCAAATGAATGATTTAATAGGAGAAATGATAATTCCACCTTTTTCTAATACTTCATTAATTTCTAGTATGTCTGATGTATTATATAAAGGTTGTACTGTTGCATTAGAACCAATTTATAAAAAAGAATTTTTATTGTACAGTTTAGCAATAAATAAACCTAATTATATATCAGTGCCAAGAAACATGCTTGTTGATGCTGCCAAAAAAATATATAAAGATCCGAATTTTAAAAATTTTACTATGCCTTATATGATGATGCTTACATCAGTTGGAGAACCAACATCTAAAGGCGAAGAAAAATTTATTAATAAAATGTTAAAAAAAGCTAAATGTGGTGTTGGTAAATTACCACGTCCGTTAGCACCAGTACCATTATCAATAGGTGGTGGAGATACAGAACGTGGGGGAATGTTTTTTACACCTTACCGTTCTTTACAAAGTTTACATCCTAAATATAAATTGACTGGAACACAGTGTCAATTAAAAAAATATGCAATGGTTCAAATGGAAGTCTTTGATGAAAATGGTAATAAAGTTCCTCGTGGTCAAATTGGGATTTTAGGTGTTAAAACACCAACACAAATGAAAGAATATAAAAATAATCCAGAAGCTACTAAAAAAAGCAAATTTGTTGATAGCCATGGCGAAATTTGGAATAATTGTAATGCTTATGCTTATATTGAACGTTATGGTACAGTTAATATTTTAGGAAGAGTAGGCGATGAATTTATTTTAAATGATGGAACTAAAATTCCTATGTATCAGATTGGCTTAGAAGTAGAGAAAGATACTAAACATATTTTATCTTATGAAGTTGTTAATTTTAACGATAATATAGTAATTCATTTAGAATTCATGCCAACAGCTAAACAAAACAAAGAGAAAATTCTTATGAGCATTAAAGAAAGAATAATTAATAAATTTGGCGAAGAATTAGCTAATAAAGTATTATATCGAGTAAGAAGTTTTGAAGAAGGTTTTGTTGGTAATAAATCTGAAAAACGTAATCATCAGGCTTTATTGAAAGAGGGAATAACCGAAAAATGTGTTATGCCAGTTTATAATAATGGTGAAATTCAATTAAAACCATATGACCAACAAGAAAAAGTTAAAATTTTAAAATGATAACTTTTTCTTTTTTTGTATAATTGTGATATAATATGGCTATAATGTGGAGGTATGTTATGGGTATTGGATTTATTGTAAGTGGATTATGTGTAAGTATTTTGATAAACCTAATATATTTTACTAAAAAAAGGGTTAAGAATTTCGAAACTACTTTGTATGGTTATTTAATTATTGTCAATTTATTAGGCTTATTGTTAGAATTATGTTGTACAATTGTTTATTTTATTGATAATTCTCCTACTGTTATAAGAGATATATTGGTTAAAATATATATGGTATTTCTAATTGGCTGGGCCATTTTATTTATGTATTATGTTTTGATAATTAGCTGTGAAAAATATAAAAATTTCCGAGTCAGATTAATTAAAATTACGACATCACTATTTTTGTTGGCGTGTATAGTAATTGGATTTTTACCAATTGAACATATAAAAGAAAAAAATGTTATATATGCATCAGGAATGTCTGTAAATATTACTTATATATTAACAGGAATAATTTTAATAGTAATGTTATTAGTTATGTTAACTCATTACAAAAAATTAAAAAATAAAAAATATTTACCGCTTTTTTCTTTTCTTATTTTAGGTGGTATGATAGCAATACTTCAATTTATAAATCCACAATTATTGATTGTTACAGCAATGGAATCATATATTATGCTCATGATGTATTTTACAATTGAAAATCCTGACGTAAAAATGATAGAGTCGTTAAATTTAGCTAAAGAAACAGCCGAAAAAGCTAATCATGCTAAATCAGACTTTTTATCTAGCATGTCCCATGAAATAAGAACACCATTAAATGCTATAGTAGGTTTTTCTGAATATATTACTAATGCTACTACTTTAGAAGAAGCTAAAGAAAATGCTGGTGATATAGTTAGTGCTTCTAAAACATTATTAGAAATAGTTAATGGAATTTTGGATATTTCAAAAATTGAGGCTGGAAAATTAGAATTGGTTGAATCAGATTATAGTTCTAAAAAATTATTTAATGATGTTATAAAATTAATTCAAGCAAGAATTGGTGATAAACCATTAAAATTTAAAGTTTGTATTGCCGAAGACATACCGCTTGTTTTATATGGCGATCAGATGAATATAAAAAAAATACTAATTAATTTATTAACTAATGCGGTTAAATATACTGACCAAGGATTTATAAGTTTAGATATAAAATGTGTTCAAAAAGATAATTTTTGTCGATTAATCATATCGGTAAAAGATAGTGGTAGAGGAATAAAACCAGAAAACATAAATAAATTATTTGATAAATTTCAAAGGGTTGATGAAGATAGAAACACAACAATTGAAGGTACTGGTTTAGGACTTGCAATAACAAAACAATTGATTGAAATGATGAATGGTAAAATTGTTGTTAATAGTACTTATGGTGAAGGTTCAGAATTTAAAGTAGCTATTGATCAGAAAATATCATTAGAAAAAATAGAGGAAAAAGAAGAAAATACTGATTTTAATTTAGATTTAACTAATAAAAAAATATTAATAGTAGATGATAATAAATTGAATTTAAAAGTGGCTCAAAAATTATTAATTAAATTTAATCCTAATATTACCACTGTAGAAAGTGGGATGGAATGTTTAAATTTAATTACTGATGGTTATAAATATGATTTAATTTTATTAGATGATATGATGCCAAAAATGCGTGGAACAGAAGTTTTAATTAGATTAAAGAAAATAGATGGTTTCAATACCCCAGTTATTGTTTTAACAGCTAATGCTATAAACGGAATGAAAGAACAGTATTTAAAAGATGGTTTTGATGATTATTTAGCAAAGCCAATTGAAAAAGTAGAATTATACCGAATTTTAAAAAAATATATTAATAATGATAAAGTAATAGATGAAATACCTCAAAATCAAGTTCAACAAAACGAAAAAAATATTATTGATTTTAAAAATTACAGTAGTAAAAAAGTTTTAATTGTCGATGACAATAAAACAAATATTATAATTGCAACCAATTTTTTAAAACCATATAATTTTATAATTGAATCTTGTTTAAGTGGAATGGAGTGCATAAATTTAATTAATAAAGGTAATTTGTATGATTTAATGTTTGTCGATATTATGATGCCTGAAATGGATGGAATTGAATTATTAAATAAATTAAAACTACTTTCTAACTTTAAAACACCAGTTGTTGCTTTAACAGCTGATGCTGTAGAAGGATCTAGGGAAAAATATTTAAATTGTGGTTTTGATGGTTATATTACTAAGCCGATTGATAAAAATGAATTAAATGATATTATTAATAAATTATTGAATGCTAAAAAAAATAATATTGAATATTTAAAATCTAAAAACATTGATATAGATAAATCTTTAGAATTATTAGGTGATATAAATACATATAATGATTTATTAAAAGAATTCATAAATACAATTTATAAAAAAATTAATAATTTAAATAATTATAAAAATCAAAATGATTTAACTAATTATGCAATATTAGTTCATTCACTTAAAAGTGATAGTAAATACTTAGGTTTCAATAAATTCTCTGATATATGTTTGCAACATGAATTAAAAAGCAAAGAAAATAATATTACATATATAAATAATAATTTTAATGATTTATTAAAAGAATTAAATAATATATTAGAAATTATAAAAACATATTTAAATTAGGGTTTATTCCTAATTTTTTTTGACATTTTTTTTAATTTAATTCATAAATTTAAATAGGTGAAAATGTATGAAAAAATTATGTTGTATTTTATTAACATTAGTTGTTTTATTTCCTTTTAATATAAAGGCAATGGAACTTGCTACTAGTGCTTCTAGTGTCATAGTGATGGAACCAACTACTGGCGAAATTATTTATGAGAGAAATTCCCATGAGAGAAGACATCCGGCTAGTATGACTAAAATAATGACGATGCTATTAGTTATGGAAGCAATTGAAAAAGATATTATCAAATGGGATGATATGGTAACTGTTTCTAGTAATGCAGCAAGTATGGGTGGCAGCCAAATTTTACTTGAAACTAATGAACAAATGAGTGTTTATGATATGTTCAAAGGGCTAGCTATTGCTTCTGGTAATGATGCTGCTGTTGCTCTAGCAGAAAAAATAGCTGGAACTGAAGAGATGTTTGTTAAAATGATGAATGATAAAGCACAAGAATTAGGTTTACAAGATACTAATTTTAAAAATAGTCATGGCTTAGATGAAGCAAATCATTATTCATCAGCTTATGATATGGCTATAATGGCAAAAGAATTAGTTAAGCACGAAAAAATATTTGAATTTACATCTATTTATGAAGACTATTTAAGAAAAGATACTGATAGATCATTTTGGTTAGTTAACACAAATAAATTAGTTAGATTTTACAAAGGTGTTGATGGCTTAAAGACTGGTTATACTTCTGAAGCTGGTTTTTGTATAACCGCTACTGCTAATATTAATAATATGCGAATTATCACTGTTGTTATGGGTGAACCAGATAGTGATACTAGAAACAAAGATGTATCTAGTGTATTTGACTATGTTTATGCACAATATGGTCTACAAAAAATAGTTGATAAAGAAACTATTTTAGAAGAAAAATTAGTCGAAAAAGGGAAAAAAGAATATGTTGAAATAGTGGCTAAAGAGGATATAACTGATTTATATAATAAAAATGAAGGTGTAGGTAATTTTACTTATGATATTCAAGTAGAAAATATTAAAGCGCCAATATCTAAGGGGGATGTGGTTGGTCAACTTACTTTAAAAGAAGATGGTAATATAATAAAAACAATCGACTTAACAGTAAAAGAAGATATTAAAAAAGCCAATATATTTGAATTATATTTAAGATATTTAAAACAGATTTTTAATTGAAAATTAATTTTTCAATTTTTTTATATTTATGTAGAATTCTACATAATTATATACAAAGAAATTTGTAGATTAAAAACTGATAATTTTAAACATATAAAAATACAAACTAAAAACTTGCTTATAATTAATATTTTATTAACTTTTGTTTTCAGCTATATTTATTTTGAACATGTAAGAAGAAGTAGAAATAGTTACCCCATTTCATTCGTCTTTTCGCATTTATGCGACATCGGTGACATATTATATATTATTGAGACATTTTCCAATGCTAATACTTAAGCCATTATTACAAATTAATCATACAGTTGAATTTTTAATAAAATATATTTCTTAATTTTATAAAATATGTTATAATTTTGTCTGTTAAGGAAGTTGATATATATGAAAAAAACGAAAATTATTTGCAGTATTGGTCCCGCTAGTAGCAGTGTTGGTGTTATGTGCGAAATGGTTAAAAATGGTATGAATGTTGCTAGAATTAACTTTTCTCATGCGACATTAGATGAACGAAAACAAGTTGTAGAAACAGTAAAAAAAGTAAGAGAAATGACCGGCGAAAATATTGCTATTTTATATGATACAAAAGGACCAGAATTTCGTAATGGTATTTTAGAAAATGGTGAAATAAATTTAATAGAAGGAAAAATAATTAGAATAGTTAAAGAAAATGTTGTTGGTAATAACGAAAGATTTTCAGTAAATCATCCCACAGCTCTTGATTCAATAAATGTTGGGAACCGTATTTTATTAGAAAATGGTTTGATGTGTATTGAAGTTATTTCTAAAGAAGAAGATGGTTTAACATGTAAAGTAATTGTAGGTGGAATTCTAGGAAATAAAAAAAGTTTAAGTGTTCCAGGTGTACATTTAAATATGCCGTTTGTTAGTGAAGAAGATAAAGCAGATATTCAATATGCTTGTTTAAATGATGGTGATTTTTTAGCATTGTCATTCGTTTCAAAAAAAACAGATATTATTCAAGTAAAAGAAATATTACAACAAAATAATCGCAGTGATATGAAAATAATCGCTAAAATTGAAAGTACTACCGGAATTGATAATTTAGAAGATATAGTTTCTAATGTCGATGGTGTTATGGTAGCTAGAGGTGATTTAGGTGTTGAAGCAGCTATGGAAGATTTGCCAATTTTACAAACTAAAATAATTGAATGTTGTCGTAAACATAGTCGTTTTTGTATTGTGGCAACTGAAATGTTAGAATCAATGAAAAATCATAATCGTCCTACAAGAGCTGAAGTATCTGATGTAGCAAATGCTGTATTAAATGGTACTGACGCTGTGATGTTATCTGGGGAAACAACTATTGGTAAATACCCAGTAGAAACAGTTAAATGTATGGCAAATATTTGTGAAAACATTGAAAAGCATTTAGAATGTCATATAAATAGTGAACATATTAAAAAAACTATTGGTGGAGCTATTGCTACTAATGTTGTAGAAACAACTAATATATTAGATGCTAAATTAATTGTGGCTACAACAATGAGTGGGAAAACTGCTTCAAGAGTAAGTAATTTAAGACCTAAGAGTTTAATTTTAGCTACTTGTCCAACTGAAAAAGTTGCGCGTTCTTTAGCTTTAAATTTTGGTGTTTATCCAGTTGTAACTAGTATTTTCGATTCTATTGATAAAATAGTTTCTGATGCAAAAATAAAAGCAATCGATTTTGCTCATTTAAAAAAAGGTGACATCATTTTAATAACTGGTGGATTTTATGAAACAAAAGAAATTAAAGGGACAAACTTTATGAAGATTGAAACAATATAGTTTGTCTTTTTTCTTGACTTAATTACGGATATAATTTATAATTATTATTAAGAATAAAGGGATGATAAAGATGAATAAAACTAAAATAATTGCTACTATTGGACCAGTTACCGCTAACAAAGATACATTAAAATCTTTACTAGAAAATGGTGTTGATGCCTTTAGAATAAATACCACTTATGCAAGTTTAAACTTTTGTGAACAAGTTATAAACTATATTAACGAATTAAGCCATTTATTAAAAATTTATCCCGCAATTATTTTAGACATAAAAGGTCCAATCGTTAAAGTAGGAAAAATTCATAATGGCAGTGCTTTCTTAAAAAAAGATGATAAAATAAGAATTTTTATGCATCAAGTGTTAGGTGATCGCACTAAATTTAGTGTCGATTATCCTGATTTAGTATCTGATTTATCAATTAATACAACTTTAAAAATAGATGATATTGAATTAAAAGTATTAGAAAAAGGCGAAGATTATTTAATATGTTTAGTAGTAAAAGAAGGAATAATAGAAGAAAATAAAGCAATTAAAATTCCTAATACTAGGCTAAATCGCAATTTCTTAAATGAACAAGATAAAGAAATAATTCGCTTTGCTAATAGAAAAAATATTGATTTTTTAGCCTTATCATATGTATCATATTCTGATGATATTTTAGAAGTTAGTGATTTATTAATAAATTTAGGTAATAATCACATTCAAATAATTTCTAAAATTCAAAATATGCCAGCTGTTGATGATATTGATAATATTATTAAGGTTAGTGATGGTATTATTATAGAACGGAAAGATTTAAGTTTGGAAATTCCGCTAGAAAAAATTCCCGCAATTCAAAAAAAAATAATATCTAAATGTCATAATAAAGGTATAGTAAGTGTTGTATCTACTGATTTATTAAAAATGATAGATACAAGTGATTATCCTTTAAGAGCAGAAGTTTCTGATATTGCCAATGCTATTTTAGATGGTAGCGATGCTATAATGTTATCTAATGAAACAGCGATCGAAAAAAATCCAGTGGAAACTTTAAAATTTTTAGAAAGAATTATTAAATCAACTGAAGAAGACATTGATTATGAATATTTATTGGAAAAATCTATTAAAACAGAAAAAAGAGATTTAGCTGGTTCTTTAGCGTATAGTGTTTCTGGTTGTGCTTTACGATTAAATTGTAAAGCCATTTTCACACCTACGATAAGTGGTTATACCGCTAAAAAAATAAGTAGATATCATCCTATTTGTTTAATTATTGCTGCTAGCCCTAATTTAGATACAATAAAATCATTATCATTAAATTTTGGAATTTATCCTATTTTAATTGATGATTTAAAAAGTTTAGATGCTATTATTGATAAAAGTAAAAATATCGCACAAAACGTATTAAATTTAAAAGAAAAAGATAATATCATTATTACTGGTGGTTATCCATTTAAAAAAATAAAAACTACTAATTTTATGAAAATAGAAGAACTATAAAGGGGTGAATTATGTATAACTTAGGAGAACATTTTAAAATAAATTATGAGAAAATAAAACCTAATCCAGAATGTGTTTTTCAAGGTAAATATTATCGTTTTACGATATTAAGTGAAAGATTAATTAGAATAGAATATCGAACTGATGGTAATTTTTTAGATGCACCAACTCAATTGGTCATAAATCGTAATTTTAAAAAACCAGAATTTACAGTAAAACAAGATAAAAATTATTTGGAAATAACAACTTCTTATTTTAAATTATTTTATTTTAAAGAACGGAAAATAAATAATAATAAAAATTTTTATGTTGAGGTTTTAAATACGGAAAGAAGTTGGCATTATAATCATGTGGAAGCAAAAAATTATAGTGCTCCTATTGTAATTGAAAATAGTAAAATTACAAATGCTAAAAGCTTATATTCTTTAGATGGTTTTGTTTCAATTGATGATACAAAAAATAAAATAGTGAATGAAGATGGTACAGTTAGGGAAAATAATTATGAAGGTATTGATACATATTTGTTTGTTTATGTCAATGATTTTGATTTGTGTTTGAAAGATTATTATACTTTAACTGGATATCCATCATTAATTCCAAGATTTGCATTAGGTAATTGGTGGAGTCGAAATAACGAGTATAATGACAATTCATTAAAAGAATTAGTTGACAATTTTAATTATTATAAAATACCTATTTCTATTATTTTGCTAGATAAAGATTGGCATATTCGTACTTTTAAAGATAAAGAACATTTAAAAACTGGATTTACTTTTAATAAAGAATTATTTAAAGCACCTTATGAAATGATTTCATATCTTAATACACAAGGAATTAGAGTTGGTTTGAATATTAATCCTACTGAAGGTTTTTATGATATTGATGAATATTATGAACAAGCTAAAAAATATTTAATACCAGATGAAAATGGGGTAATTCCTTATAATGCTATAGATCCAAAATGGATTGATGTATATTTAAAAATATATATTCATCCCCTTGATGCTTTAGGTGTCGATTTTTATTGGCTGGATTGTTATAATTCTAAAAGAATTAATGAAGATTATTTACTTAAACATTATCAATTTTATGATATGGAAAGAAATTATAAACGGCGTCCTATGATTTTAGGGTATAATTATCATCTCGCTCAACATCGTTATCCTGTTTTATATGCTGGTAAAACAATTGTAAATTGGGATTCATTAAAACAAATACCTAAATATAATGCAAGTGCAACTAATATTGGTGTAACTTGGTGGAGTCATGATATTGGCGGTTATTTTAAAGGAATTGAAGATAATGAATTATATATTCGTTATGTTCAATTGGGAACATTTTCACCAATTTTTAAATTTGGAGCAGATAATGGTAAATATTACAAACGTGAACCTTGGCGTTGGAGTATTAAAACTTTTGGTATTGTCAAAGATTATTTAGAATTAAGACATAAACTAATTCCTTATTTGTATAGCGAAGCTTATAAATATTCCAAAGATGGTATACCTTTAATTAAACCAATATATTATATAGCTCCAGAAATGTATGATGATTTATTATAAATCGATGAATATTTCTTTGGTAGTCAATTTTTTATTTGTCCGATAACTAAGAAAAAAGATTATGTTATGAATCGCGTAGTTCATAGATTTTATATGCCAGAAGGTATTTGGTATGATTTCTTTACTGGTAAAAAATATCCTGGCAATAATAATTATGTATCTTTTTATAAAGATCAAAATTATCCAGTATTTGCCAAAGCTGGTAGTATTATCCCGTTAGGCTATAATGATAATATAAATGATACCACACCACCTAAAAATATGGAGATTCACTTTTTCCCAGGAATTAGTAATGAATATTTATTATATGAGGATGATGGACAATCTAGTTTATATAAAAAAGGTTTTTATTTATTAACTAAAATAGAATATAATTATATGCCTAGTAATTATACAGTTATTTTAAGAGCTTTAGAAGGTAAAAGTGGAATTGTACCAGAATATCGAAATTATAAATTAATATTTCGAAATGCCAAAAAAGCTACTGATGTTATTGTATATGAAAATAAAGAAGAAATTAAATGTAAATCATATGTTTCGGGTCCAGATTTTATTGTTGAAATAGAAAATGTTAAATCAATCAATCAATTAACAGTTAATTGTAAAGGGAAAGATATTGAATTTGATCCAACTAGTTTAATTAATGATGATATTGCAGGTATTTTAGATGATTTACAAATAGAAACATTAATGAAAGAAAAAATTGATGATATTATTTTTAGCGATTTACCGATTAAGAAAAAAAGAATTGCAATAAGAAAATTAGGTAGAAAAGGCTTAGATAGTAAATTTGTAAAATTATTCTTAAGATTATTAGAATATATTAGTACTGTTTAAAAATTTTAAAAATTATTGAATTTATTATTAAATTATAATATAATAAGAACATAGTTTATGTTCTTTTTTTAAGAGGTGAAAGAAATGATTTATTTTATATATTTTATTATAGCATTTTTATTAATTTATTTATTTTATTTTTTGACAGTTATTCTGCAGAAAAAAAGATATGAAAAATTTAAAAAAAGCAATCAGTTTATGTATTTTGTTAATAAATATAAACTAGATACTACTAAAATAAATATTAAAGAATTTATTTATATTATAAGTTTTACTAATTCATTAATTATTGCTATTGCATTTATAATGACATTTTTAGTCGAAAATATAATTTTGCAATTATTAATAGGTTTAATTGTTTTAATACCTTTGATTTTAATCAGTTATAGTTTAATAGGAAAATATTTGAAAAGGAAGTGTAATAAATGAATACTAAAAAAATAGAAATAAAATGGCGTAAGTATTGGGAAGATAATAAAACTTTTAAAACTGATATTTGGGATTTTAGTAAACCAAAATTTTATGCTTTAGATATGTTTCCTTATCCATCTGGTGTTG
>CALVVV010000036.1 GCA_944363995.1 uncultured Bacilli bacterium | reverse complement strand
TGGTGAAATAAAGGATCAAATAATATCTGATGAAATGATAAAAAAATATCACAAATATGAAAAAATGTAGTAAAAAAACATATAATTTCATTGACAAATATGTGATTAATAATTCAAAATGTCCGCTTTTTAAATAAGTATTTACAAAATAAAATGTCCTACTATAAAAAGCATAAGAAAAATTGTAAAAATTATTTTTAAAACAAAATGTCCTATTGAAATTTTAATGAAATAATATACAATATAATTATTGCTTAGGGGATATGGCAATGCTGAGGAGCAACCAGAGCACTAAGTAATGACATACGAAAAAGGAAGTCGATTATAATGTTGACTTCTTTTATTTCACTTCCTTTTTTCGGAGTCATAAAGCGATAAACCTTGGGGTTTGGGGCAAAGCCCCAATATTATCTAATTTTAAATTTTCGCCATGGATTATTTGCACTAGGTTTAAAGCCATTTTTTGATGCACTAGTTATTTCATTTGTTGGTTGTTCTACCAATATCAATAAATAAGTTTTTTCATCTATAATTCCATATAATTTATTATCAAACGTATTTACAACTGTGCATTTTGTTCCACTTCTAAAAGACATAACTTCACCAGTTTCTATATCAATAGGTAAATAATAATTATTGAAATACTTTAATGATGAAGCATTATCTATAGTTCTTTCATGTCTAATAGAAATAATAAAGTTTAATTCTTCCGCAGTGTAAGGATTATTTCTCATTAAGTTTCTTTTAGGATTAATTTCATAAGAAAATCTACTATTTATTTTAGGAATAAATACTTCATTTAGGTATTTATTTGCTTCATCAATTGTGGTTATGTCATTGTGTCTTAACTCCGCTTTTAAACGTCTTTTAAAAGTACCATTTTCCCTTTCTGCATTTGGTTTAAATAGTGGATTACTATTACATATTAGTTCAATTCCTAAATCTTCACAAATTCTTCCAAATTGAGTTACATTAAGTTTCGATTTGGAACTTCTAGCATTATTGACAGAAAACGAATTCCTTTTATCAGTTTTTATCTTCGTTGGAATCCCAAAGTTTATAATCATATTCAGCAATACAATTAAATATGCATTTGTAGTTTCTTCATAATCAAAATAGCCAGATAAAACTTTTTTTGTTGCTTTATCTACAGCCAAATGCAATGTACTTTCCTCTGTACCAAACCAAATCCAAAAGGCTGCATCCATTTGGATCTCTTGACCAAAAGAATAATTTAATGTTGATTTCCTAATGTGCTTTTCAATTTCTTCTTGTTTTCTTTGTTCAAATAATTTTTCTTGTGGTTCAGTTATAGTTTTATCTCTAATTGCTTTTTTCATATTTTCGTTATATAATTTAATTGTCTTGTGTTGGGCATAGGGGGAAATAATATCATTATTTGTAAATATGGTAATCATGGTGGAAAAAGAAATACCGTATTTGTATCCTTGCTCTTCATAAAAATGAGTAAAACCATAATCACAAAAGTTGGTTAAATACTCTTTTATGATTTCAGTTGATATATCTTCTGGGATTTTTTTTGCATTTTTGTTATTTAAATTTTTGTGAACAAAGGCATCTTCACCTATATTCTTATATTTGATAATAATTCTTCTAACTTGTCTATCAGATATGCCTAATTTTATTGCTGCCTCTTTTTGAGTTAATTCTTTAGAAATAACTTTTTTAATAATTTCACTGTATAATTCTTTATTAGATATCTTAGCCATTTAAAATACACCTCCTTTCTGGACGTGTATTATAGGACATTTTATTATAAAAATCAAAATATTTTCTCTTTATTTTTTCTTATTTTGCAAGCGGACATTTTGTTTTAAAAACAAAGTTAAAAAAGCGGACATTTTGTTTAAAAAGTCACAAAAAACATATAATTTCATTGACAAATATATGTTTTTTTTATATAATTAATAGCGGTACATTAATTTATTCCCACATTTAATGAATCTTGGGACAATTCATTATTTGGAAGAAAGGAAAATAATATGAAAAATTCTTATATGCAAAGAAAAGAAGATGTAGTAAGAGATTGGTGGGTAATCGATGCTGAAGGTGAAAACTTAGGTCGTTTAGCTACTAAAGTTGCTACAGTATTACGTGGTAAACACAAACCAACTTACACTCCACATATCGATTGTGGTGATAATGTTATCGTAATTAATGCTAGTAAAGTTAATTTAACTGGTAACAAATTAGATGACAAAATCTATTATAATCATAGTGGATATACTGGTGGATTAAGAGAAAGAACTGCAAGAACTATGCGTGATAATTATCCTGTAGAAATGATTGAAAGAGCTGTAAAAGGTATGTTACCTAAGGGAAGATTAGGTAGACAAATGTATAAAAAATTATTTGTTTATGCTGGAAGTGAACATCCACATATGGCTCAAAAACCAAAGGAAATGAAATAGGTGATTTAATGGAAAAGAAAATATATCTTGGTACTGGTAGAAGAAAATCTTCTGTAGCACAAGTTAAAATGACTTCAGGTAGCGGTAAAATTACTGTTAATGGTCGTGATGTTAGAGAATTCTTCCCATATGAAACTAATGTTATGGATTTAATGCAACCATTAGTAGCTACAAATAATGAAAAGACTTTTGATATTGATGTTAAAGTTAATGGTGGCGGATTTACAGGACAAACAGGCGCAATCAGATTAGGAATTACAAGAGCTTTATTAGAATATGATAAAGTAAATGAAGAATCAGAAAATAGTTATCGTAAAGTTTTAAAAAGAGCTGGTTTTATTACAAGAGACGCAAGAGTAAAAGAACGTAAGAAACCAGGATTAAAAGCAGCTCGTCGTGCACCACAATTTAGTAAGAGATAATCAAGTATTTACTTGGTTATTTTTTTGTGTTAAAATTGGTATGGAGATGTTTATATGGGAAATATTTTACAAATTACTGATATGTTAGAACTTGAAATTGAAAAAGATAAAACTGATAAAGATGATTTATATCAATATCAAACTCTAATCTATTTATATAAAGAAATTTTAATGTATATTGATGATATAGATAAATTAATGGCTAATAAAGAAAATGTTTTAATGATATTAGATATGATCGATAAAAATATAGCGTTACAATTGACTAAAAAATTAGTGTTGATTGAATGGTATAAGCAAAGAAATTTAATAGATTTAGATGAATACAAAAATGCTATTAAAGTTGTTAATCAATTATTGAATAAAATAAATAAAAAATATCAAGAATTAAATGATAGATATGCTGAATTAAAGAAAAAGATAGAAGACAATAAAGAAAAGATAACTATATTTAAAATTATTCTAACTAAAATAAAATTTAAACAATATATACCATATAAAATAGTTAATTTTTTTGAAAAATATTTAGAAGAAAAAAATTTTTCACCAGTTGAACAAATAAAACTTTTAGAAATTATAAATATATATAATCGCAATGTTTATGAAAGAATTCATAATTATCCTCAAAGTTATAAAAATGAAGTGTTAGATATGATTTCTTTCGGTTTTGAAATAATTGAAGACGATAATCTTGATTATAATAAAGAAATTGAACGAAAGGTTGAACTGCATTATTCTTTACTAAAATATCAAAAAGATTTTAATACTTATTTTGAAGAAATTAATCAAGAATTACAAAATGAAAATGATTTAAGATTATTTTATGTTTTAATGATAAAAAAAATACAAGGACAAATTTTTGAAACGATTTCATTAATTAAAATGAAAGAATTTTATGTTGATTTGGAAACTAAAAAAGAAATTATATATGAGTATAAACACTTGATAAATTTATATTTAAAGTTTAGAAATAAATATTTTAATATTATTAGTAAAGATGAAGAGAAAATAGAAACTTCGGATATACAATTAATTTTTGCTCAAGATGCCAATAGTAAACCTTACATTATGAAAGATTTAAAAAATGTAAATAATGAATATTTATCTAAGATTTGGACTCTGCTTACATCTTTAATTAACGGAACACTAACAAATAAAAATATTGAAGGTTTTACTTCACAATATAAGGGTTTTCGAAAATTAAAGGATGATCAAATAAGAATTGTTATACGGCCTATTAATCCTAAATTGTATTGTATAATGGGAGTTGGGGTAAAAAAAGACAATACGGGAAATGTTATATATAGTACTTTATGTGGACGAAAATACCCTACAAGTGCTGAAGAAATTTCTAAATTACTTGAAGAAAGCACAAATAATTTGCAAAATATAGAACAATATATTACAGAAAACAGGAGGAGAGGAAATCGATGATTGAAGATTTATTTAATGAACTGCTTACAATGGATGTATCAAATGAAAATTTTAGTGCAAAATATAATATATTATTAAATAATATAAATAAATTAAATAATGAGCAATTAAAAACTTTAAAAAAAATTGTATTGAAAAAATTGGAGTATGATTCGGGAGTATATGAACAAGAAATTGAAAGGATAAAATAATGAATAAAATTGTCTTAATTGGCTGTGGGAATGTTGGAATGAGTTATGCCTATGCTTTATTGAATCAAAATACTAATGTTAACGAATTAGTTTTAATTGATTTAAATAAAGAAAGAGTAATAGGCGAAGTGATGGATTTAAATCATTGTCTATCTTTCGCACCTAACAAAATTGATATTAAAGCAGGTAGTTATAAAGATTGTAAAGATGCTACTATGGTAGTTATTGCCGCTGGAGCTAACCAAGAAAAAGGCGAAACAAGAATGGATTTAATTCATAAAAATAGTAAAATATTTAAAGATATTGTTACTAAAGTTATGGATAGCGGTTTTGATGGTATTTTTCTAATAGCAACTAATCCTTTGGATGTAATGACTTATTTAACTTGGAAATATTCTAATTTATCTACTAATAAAATAATTGGAACAGGTACTAGTTTAGACACAGCTAGGTTAAGATATATGATTGCAAATAAATTAAAAATAAACCCTAAAAATGTCCATGCTTATGTTATCGGTGAACATGGTGATTCAGAATTTGTTCCTTGGAGTAATGCTAATATAGGATTACAAAATATTAAGGATTATTTAAACAAAAATGAATTAAATGAAATATATTTAGATGTTAAAAATGCAGCTTATGAAATTATTGATAGAAAAGGTGCTACATATTATGGCATAGGTATGTGTTTAGTTAGAATAACTAACGCTATATTAAATAATGAAAATAGTATTATAACAGTATCAACTTATGATAAAGATAATAATATTTTTATTGGTTTACCAGTTATCATTAACAAAAGAGGTGTTAAAGATAGAATAAACATCAATTTAACCGAAGAAGAAAAAAATAAATTACAAAATTCAATTAAATTTATTAAAGAAGCAATTTTAAAACTATAAAATGCTTTTTTTTAATGGTATAATAATTTAAAAGGAGAATAAAAATGAAGTTAGTACCTATACCAGAAGAAAAATATAACAATTATCGAGTTGATGCAATATTTGATTGTTATAAATGGGATCCAAAGTTTGTCGATAATAATACTTTAGCTAAATATGTTTTAGTATTAAAGGAAGATGAATATAAAGAATTAGTTTATTTAACCGAAAAGTTAGATTTAGAAACGGTTAAAGCAGAAGAATTTTTAAATAATAATTTGAAATATATAAAAAAATTATGTTTACCTAATAAATTAGTTAAAGAAATTAAAAAAATGCAAAATTATGATAAAAACAAACATATTCGTTTAATGCGTTATGATTTCCATCCAACTATAGATAATAGTTGGCAAATAAGTGAAGTAAATAGTGATGTTCCAGGTGGTTTTGCTGAAGCATCATTACTTCCCAAATTAGCTATTAAAACTTTAAATAAAGATTATTATAGTATTGATTTTGGAGAAATATTATCTAAAGCGATAAGTAACAAAATTAAAAAAAATGGTACAATAATGTTTGTTCATTGTACTTCTTATAGTGATGATCGACAAGTAATGCAGTATATAGGCGATAAGATGAAAAGTTTAGGTTATAATTCTATTTATGGAGCCGCAGATCATTTAATTTTTAAAGATAAACAAGCAATAAGTATTTTAAATAATTATGAAGGTAAAGTAGATTGTATATTTAGGTTTACGCCTTTAGAATGGTTAAAAGACATTAAACCTAAAAAATGGAGTGGTTATTTTGATACTATAACACCATCTTGTAATCATCCGATTGCGATATTTGCCCAAACAAAAAGATTTCCCCTTATTTGGAATATTTTAGAACAAAATGATATTGAAATGACAACTTGGAAAAAATTGTTACCAGATACAAAAGAAGTTAAAGATTTTAAAGAAGGATATATTTATAAACCTGCTTGTGGCCGAGTAGGTGAAAATATATCAATTAAAGAGGCTTGTTCAAAAGAAGAATATTTGAAGATAATAAAAGATGTTAAAAAACATCCTAAAAATTATGTTGCCCAAAAAAAATTTACTAGTAAACCAATAAAAATAGATAATAAAGAATATCATATATGTTTAGGTTCTTATACAGTAGATGGTAAACAAGCGGGATTTTATGCTAGAATAAGTGAACTACCACGAATAGATTCTTATGCTGCTGATATTCCAGTAGTAATAGAAAGGAATAAAAAATGACAAATAAAGAAATATATTTAAAATGGGCGCCATACAATATAAAATGGTCAAGTTGGGTAAGACCAGTTCCTTTTATTTATCTTGATTCTAATGTTAATGAATTTATCGATTATAAAATACCTCATATTAATTATTTAAAAGAGGTGTTACCTAATACGGCTATTATAATTGATATAAACGGTGTTGATAGTATTAAAGAAGGAATTGCACTAAATAAAATAGGTTATTATCCAATTCCTATATTTAATGGAACAAGTTCAAATAAAGCTATGTCTACAACTAACAATAAAGTAATCGAACCATTATTAGTATGGGGGGCTTTTGAATTAAAAGAAATAAAAGATGATGCTTTACCAGTTTTTCTTTTAGATGAAAATAGATTAAATAGATATAAAACTGATTGTGGTATATTTGATAATAGTTGGGATGTTTATTATCAAGATTTACCTTCTTCAAAATATTTCTTAAATAATGGTATTGATAAAATATTAGTTAGAGCAAATAAAATAAATAAAGATTTAAACAAAATATTGTATGATTATCAAAAAGAAAACATAAAAATACTTTTTACCAATGGTTTCGAACCAATTAAAGAAATTAAAATAAAAAAAATAAAATATATTAATTAAAATGTTAAAATTTTCTGGTAAAATTGTTCAATTTGGGTTTGGAGCAGTTGGTAAAAGTTTTTATGAAAAAGTAAGAGAAGAAATACAATTTAAAAATAATAATTATTATGTTATAACTGCTAATAAAGATGAATATGTTCCTTATATAAATTTAGGTGGTATAACAACTAATTTTTATGTCTATGAAGTAACTAAAGATAATTATCAAGAAATATTTGGTAAATTTTTAACTGATGGTGATATATTAATTGATTTTGCTGATACAGTAGGAACAAAAGATATATGTAAATGGTGTGTTGATAATAATATAATGTATCTTAATACAGGTGAAGCCGATTGGCCAGATAATTGGTATAGTATATTTGAAGAAAATATTAAAAAAAATAAATTGAAAAAAGAATGTCATCCGAAATATCCTATTGTCTTACAACACGGAAATAATCCCGGTTTAGTATCTCATTTTGTTAAATTAGGATTAGAATATATCATTAATAAACAATTTAAACATAATAAATATTATAAACAATTGATAAAAGATAATAAATTTAATTTATTAGCCTATGAATTGAATGTTAAAATGATTCATATTAATGATATTGATTTACAAAATATTAAAGAAGATTTTAAAAATGATAAACTTGTTAGTACTTGGTGTGTAGATTCATTTTTCTTCGAATTATTAAGTGAAGCTACACAAAATATTGGAACTTATGAAAAAAATATTAATAAAGATGAATGTAATTTATTAGATTATGATAAAGGATTTGTTGAATATAAAAAACTAGCGGTTGATATGAAATGTAAAACATATTATAGTAATGGATATTTTGAAGGTTATTTAGTTCCTCACGAAGAGACAATAACGATTGCTAATAGTTTAGAAATTAAAGATATTTATCGCCCATCTGTTATGTTTATTTATGCTCCTTGTTTTTTAGCCAATCAATATCTAATTAATTCTAAAACAAATTTAGAAAATGAAAATATTGTAAGAGGTCATATGTATCCTAATAAATGGGAAATAGTTTATGAAGATAAAATTAAAGATGGAACAGAATATGTAGGAGTATTAATAATTGGTGATAAGTTTGATCCTGTTTGGGTAGGTAATCGAATTGAATTATCTTATTTATATCGTAAAAAAAATTCTTATTTTCAAACGCCTACTATTACACCAGTAGCAATGTCGGCTTTATCTGCTTTATGTTGGATGATAAAAAATAAAGAAAATGGTGGCATATATTTTCCTGATGATATAAAAGATTATAAAGATATAGTTAAAAAAGCCGAAAAATATATATCTAAAACAATTTATAAAACTATTGATAAAAATAAATTAGAAAAATCATTAAATATTGATATTACTAATTTGCAATCTAATGATTTTTATGTCAAAAAAAAGAATAACTAAATATTCTTTTTTTAGTGACCACCGCCACCGCCTCCGCCGCCACGGCCGCCACCACCATAAAATGAACTGCCAAATCTACTACTATGAGATATAGATCTTGCTGTATTTGTAGCACTTCTAAAGGAATGACCATTATGTCTAAAGTTAGTAGAACAATAATATCTATTACTTAAGATAGGACTATTGGCCATATCAGGACAATTAATTTCTAGTGCTTTAATTACTTTTTCGGAAATACCAAAAGCAGTTGCATAAACTAAATATTTTTCCCAAAGCGGTAATTCAATTACTGTTTTTTCTTTCATTAAAGTATTACTGTTTAAGAAATTATATAAGGCATACCATTTGATTTGTTCATCTGAACCTAATTGTGTTAGTAAAACATAATTATTAGAATTTCTTTTTAAGATAACAGCACTTATAATTAAAACTAATCCTAAGATAAATAAAGAACCAAATGCAAGGTCAAATCTTGTATTATAAATGATTAAATTACCAATAATTAGTATAATTAAGGCAACTATTATATACATTGTACCAGTAGAGTTATATTTATCTTTTACATATTTATATTGAGCAGTTTGGAAATATTTTTTATCAATACCAATATTAACGATAGATAAATCAACTGTTCTTACAAAACTATTGGTACTATCATAATTTTTGGCTACATTTTCTTGGAAATTTTTCATTGTTACAGTATTATTATAAGCGTATTTAACAATCAAATTGAAATAATTTTTTTCATTTTCTGAAAGGTCTTCTAATTTTTTACCATTTTTATTATATTTTTCTTCAATAATCATTTGATCTACTTTTATATTTTGATAAGGATTTTGCGGATTTATTGTGTATTGATTATTGATTAAAGTTGGAACATATAATATATTGATATTAATATTATCAGGAGTCCAATTTTTATAGTCTAATATTTTAGTTAATTCAATATAACCTTTTCTTATTAAATTTAACATAATTGCAGAGTAACTATCGCCGACATCAACTTTTTTATTTTTTTTACAAAATGCTAAAGTGGCTGCAAAATAAGGATCTAAATCACTTGGAATATCTCTAAAATATTGCATTTCCATTTGTGGTTTATAAAAGTTATATTTCTTTTTAATTTTTTTATCTTTGTTGATTGTTGAATATAAAACGAATATTGAAATTAATGAAGTTATTGTTAAAAAGATTATTTTTTTATTTTTATATTCTTTTGGTAAGTTATCATATTTTTCTATTGCTTGTTTTGCTTCTTCTAAATAAACTTCGTCTGAATAAATATTATTTGGGGCGTAATCAGTAAATATATGTTTATCTTCATTAAATGATAATAAAGAAAATTCTAAATATTTATTATATGGTTTGAATTTTAAATCAGAACTATCTAAATTAAAAATAAAGGTATGATATCCGGGATTAATATCATCTGATTCAGTAAATTCAAAAGTATGAGAATTAGTACCATAGGTATGGGCTAAATAATTATTTTCTTTTGGCATATCTTTATTGGGTATTAAAATTTGCCCATTAAAAGATTCTAAATATTTAATAGTATCTTCGGAATACATTGATATATATAACTCTGAAACATCGCTATATTTTAAAGAAGCATTATGCATAATATATTGTAATTCAAAGGTTATTTCTTCACGATATAGACCATTAACATAGAAAAAAACGGCTTCGTAATCGGCTAAATCTTCATTATATGGTCCTTCACTATGATACCATTTAAATGGTCCATATATAGAACTAGTATAATCACTATCATCCCAATATAATTTTGGACTTTCTTTATATACTATTTCTGAACCATCGGAATTGATTTGTTTTACTGATATAACATCATAATCAATTTTTAATCCATCGACATAATCTTCTGGTAAATCACGCCATAGTTCCCAAAATGGATTATTAATTGAAGCAGCGTGGATATCATAAGTTAATTTTTCGGTAACTAATATATCACCACCATATCCTTGTTCATCTAGTACAACAGCTTTATAATCGACATCTATTATTCTAGCATAGTCGTTTGGACCTGTACTTTCTTCTAAACTGGTTGCTACATAATCAATAATTAATGGTAAAGCGTAAATTAATATAAGTAAAATTAAAAAAAATACTCCTGAGTTCTTTTTCATATTCTCCCAACTTTCTAACTATATTATACATTATAAAATCATTATTACAAATAAAAAATATAATTTTTTTGATATTATAAAATATTTTATACTCATAAATACTAAATTGACTTTTAAATTTTTTTTAGATAGAATAATTAAGTGAATGAATTAATTTGTTAAAAATATAGATATAGAAAAGGTGATAAAATGAAAATATTAAAAAAAATAAAAATAAATAACATAAATTATTATGTCATAATTGAATTAGAATATAAGCAATCAGAAAATAAAATTCCAATGTTACGACTTAAAGACTATAAAAATGATTATTGGGATAGTGGAGATTGTTCTATATTAATTCAAAAAATTGAAGAAAATTATACATTAAAAAAAGCACGACAATATGATGATAATATTGCTTATATGGCTGATGTCCTCTATATATTTGATAGAATGCCTTTTATAAGTGGTATTAAAGATGTTAGTTTTTCTAATAATATTGTAAATGAAGAAACATATGTTTCAAAAGAAGAAATTGAAAAATATATTAAAAATTTTAATATTAAAATGAATTCTAATAATGATTTTAAATTAAGTGATTATCGAACTTGGATTTTTTAATAATATTTATGATATAATTATTAATGGTGGTTTTATGTTATTAAGTAATGAATGGCTTGATTATGAATGTTTAAGTGCTGGTAATGGTGAAAAGCTAGAAAGATGGGGTAATGTTATTTTAAGAAGGCCTGATCCTCAGGTTATGTGGCCTATTAAAAATAGTAATTTATGGAATAATATAGATGCTTTTTATCATCGTTCTAATAAAGGTGGCGGTTACTGGGAATATAAAAAACAATTACCTGATTATTGGATAATTAAATATAAGGATTTAAGATTTAAAGTAAGTCCGACTAATTTTAAACATACTGGTTTATTTCCTGAACAAGCAGCTAATTGGGATTTTTCAATTAATAAAATAAAAAATAGTAAAAGAAAAATTAAAGTTTTAAATTTATTTGCTTATACTGGTGGGGCGACGATGGCAGCAAGTTATGCAGGAGCTGATGTTGTTCATGTTGATGCAGCTAAAGGTATGGTCGAATGGGCTAAAGAAAATATGAAGTTATGTGGCTTAGAAAATAATAAAATAAGATTTATTGTCGATGATTGTTTAAAATTTGTGCAAAGAGAATTTAGAAGAGGCAATAAATATGATGTAATTATTATGGATCCCCCTAGTTATGGTAGAGGACCTAATGGTGAAATGTGGAAGTTTGAAGATAATTTATATAATTTAATTAATGAATGTTTAAAAATATTAAGTGATGAACCATTGTTTTTCTTAATTAATGCTTATACAACTGGTATATCAAGTACGGTATTATATAATATTTTAAAAACTACTTTAGAAAGTAAATATAAAGGTAAAGTTACCGCTGGTGAAATTGGTCTACCGATTAAAGATAACAATTTAGTTTTACCTTGTGGTATATATGGAAGATGGGAAAATGAAGATACTATATGAAGATAATCATTTATTAGTAGTAGTAAAACCAGTTAATGT
>CALVVV010000035.1 GCA_944363995.1 uncultured Bacilli bacterium | reverse complement strand
ATCAATATAAAATCGAAAAAAAAGAAATTAATGGTAGAATAGTTAAATATTATATTTTTCCAGAAAGAGGTTTTTAAAATGAATAACAGTAAAATTGAATGGACAGATAAAACATGGAATCCTATTACAGGATGCACTGAAGTTAGTGCTGGATGTAAAAATTGTTACGCAAAAAAGATGGCAAGAAGGTTACATGCAATGGGAAATCCAAGATATAGGAATGAGTTTAGTGTTACAATACATGAAGATCTATTTGAAATACCATTGAAAATAAAAAAACCAAGTATTGTTTTTGTTTGCTCAATGTCTGATTTATTCCACGAAGATGTTTCATTTGAAGTGATAAAAAAAATATTTGATACAATGAAACAGGCAGATTGGCATATATTCCAAGTTTTAACTAAAAGACCTGAGCGGTTATTAGCATTTTCTAAAGAATATAAAATTCCTAAAAATGTTTGGGTTGGTACGAGTGTAGAAAATAGTAATGTATTGAATAGAGTTAATATTTTAAAGGAAGTACAGGCAGATATAAGGTTCTTATCTTGTGAACCGCTATTAGGATCATTAAATGAAATTGATTTAGAGAATATACATTGGGTTGTAGTTGGTGGAGAATCTGGAAGCAATGCGAGGGCTGTAGAAAAGAAATGGATAATTGAATTAAGAGATAAATGTAAAAAATATAAAGTTCCTTTTTTCTTTAAGCAGTGGGGTGGTTGGAATAAGAAAAAAAATGGACATGAATTAGATGGTAAAATATACAAAGAGATGCCAAAGATATAGTTGAAAGATAAAATTCACATATTTTATTAATATTTAAATTATTTGTTAGATGAGATTATATAAACAGTTTATTTGATGGTTTAAAAATAAAAACAAAAAAGAGAAATGAAAAATTTTTCAATATTTAATCATTTCTTGAGAATTTATTATACTTTATACCCTGAATAGAATATGTTAAAATTAGTATAGTTACAAATACATCAAAAGAGGCACTTTGCCTCTTTTTACTATAAATAATAAAAAAAGATAGATATAGTTGTTTGTAACTATATATATATTTATAAAAATCAAAGGAGGTTATGATAGCAGTCATTATTTTAAAAATTAAGATTGAAAACGGTTTAATTAACAGGCACAGAATTTAGATATTGATGAAATAGAAATATAGAAAAAGTACTTATTTAAGTACTTTTTTAATTAAAACGGAGGTAATTAAAATGGAATTAGATAATTTAACAGAAATTAAAAATTTGCTTAATAAATTTTTGTTGAAATTAATAATTTAGAAAATATATCACAGATTGAATAAATCAAATATTTTGAAAGGAGTAATACAATGGATGAAATTATATTTAACATGCAGTTTTTCAAAACTGAATTTGCAGATAAACTAAATAATAAAGAGATATGTTTATCAATAGATGATATGCTTAAATATTACGAATATGGAGAAAATTCTAATTATGTAGATAAATATTTAAATTCCTCTGATGCAATTGACAGCTATAATTATCTTGTTGGTTTTAATAGAGGATTTAACCAAAATGGGACTTTGTCAGCAACAGTTGCCAAAGAATTAATAAATCAGTATAAACCTAAAAATATTTATCAGATAGTTTTTGCGTTTAAAGAAAAAATTTTAGCTGATAAAGGCTATTTATCAAATAAAAATATGCAGAAATTAATTACTAAATCTATGGATGAAAATATTAGACTTATGAATTTAGAACCTAATAATGTGGTATGGGGAGCTTATTATCATGTGAATACTGATTATCCCCATATTCATTTATGGATGTTTGAAAAACACCAAACAAAACAGTATCCTAAATTACAAAAAAAGACATTTGAAAAAATAAAAAGTGGTATTGTTAGAAATATGATATTAAATATTGAAATTTTTTCAGTTAAAAGTGATGTAAATACTATTGTAAAAAATATTACCGAAAAATATGATCTCGAACCAAAATGGTATGGTGATTGTTATCCTGATAATATTGATGAATTACAAAAATGTGCAAGGGGCGCAACTAGTCAAGAAGAATATGAATATTATATGAATGAGATTGAAAGGTGTTTTGATTATCAGGCACAAAATTTAGATATTGATGAAATAGAAATATAGAAAAAGTACTTATTATTTAAGTACTTTTTTAATTAAAACGGAGGTAATTAAAGTGGAATTAGATAATTTAAATAAAATTAAAACTCTACTTGATATTTTTTTAATGAGTTTAATAGTTTAGAAAGTATATCACCTGATGATACTATTTTATTATTTAAAAATATTTTCAATGATGCTATTACAAAACAGGTTATCACTGAAAATGAACCATACTATAAATTAAACACAAATAATTACTATTTAAATGGTGGATATGGAATAGGACTAGCAGAAATAACAGGACAAGGTGATATAGGATTTGGCTCAACTTCTCATCACAGTACAGATATTTATATTTTTTCTGAATTAGCAAATATACGTATTCCTCTTTTTATAGAAGGAAAAAGGATAGATGATATACCTTTATCAAATAAATTATGTAATTTTAATTTATCATTAGATAGTTTATCACATATTAGTGATTTTGCATTTAAGTTTATTCCAGATGAAATTAAAAATAACGAAAAAGTTGTTAAATTCCGTTATAACAGACTGATTTCTGAAGCAAAAGATAAACATAATAATGATGTAGAAAATTCTTCAATTTCTAATTATGATTTTGATGTATATCCAGAGGAATATTATCTTTATAATTCTATACTCGAGCATAAAGATGACGTTTATTTTATGCAGAAAGTTATTAAAATGTTTATTGAAGAATATCACAATGTTTTTTTCTTGATTATATTGATAATAGGATTGCTGATTGTCAATATGCTCTATATATGATTGAACATAAAGATGAATATTATGATATTGCAAATTGTCATGAAAAAATATTTAATACACAAGATGAATTAAATCTAATCCAAGAAGAAATAATAAATTGTGAAGAAGAGATAACAAATTTAAATATAAAGTATAAAAAATGTTTAGAAAAAATTAATGAATTAAATGAAAATAAACACAGTATTTTTAATTTTTTTAAGAAGAACAGTATTAATGAAGAAATATTAGAATTACAAGGTGATTTAAATTTACTAGAAATAGATATTGAAGCATCAAATAGAGAATCAAATACACTAAATAATTTGTATAAAGAAAAAGAAGAAGAAATTGCTGTTTATACAAAAAAAGAAACAGATATTTCGTCAAAATTAGAAAAAAATTATAAAAATTTCACAATAAACTTTGATTCCGATGATTTACCATATATAGACGGAAAATATTATCAAAAAGTTAATATAGATAGATTAGTTAAAAAGAAAGATGATTATGAGAATATGTTAAATGAATTATTTGAAATAAAAAAATATCAAATAGACAATTCTATTGCTTTAGATAATATTGAAATTAATTATAATAATCAAATTAGTGATCTTGATATTGAAACTGAAATTGAAGACAGTTTACAGTTGTAAACATAGAAAAATTAATTTTAAAAATAAGGAGAAGATAATATGACACTAGAAGATGTTATGCAAAATTTAAAACAATTAATAGGTACAGAATTTGATGCAAATGAAGTGATTTGTGCATTTGAAGATTTTGAAGAAGATGGAGAAAGTAGCGTTTATGTGGGAGATAGTCATAACAGTGGCTACGATAAAATTGCATATATTGATACAGCAAATTCAGCACAATTTTTATTTTTATTAGATAATGATGGTATTATTACAGATGTTTTTAGTTATGATGTAATAGAACAAGACAGAGATATGTCAGAGAATTATGAAGAACCTGAAGATGAATATGAATTATAAAAGAGGCAAATTGCCTCTTTTTGATGGAAAGGAGTTATCAAAGATGAATGAAGAATTGTTATTATATTTGTCTCTAAAATATAATGGCGATAATAAGAAAATCACCGAAGCTATTAATAGGCAAGAAACAATTGATTTTGAACAACAAAGAATACTGTTATGCGATTTTAATAGTAACTATGTTACCATACTTTCTGATGAGTATCCTGAAAAAATAAAACTGGGGGAAAATCCACCTTATGTTTTATTTTATAAAGGAGATATAAACTTAATAAATGAACAAAGTATTGCATTTATTGGAACACATTCATTAAAAGAAAATGAGATAGATACATTAAAAAAATATGTTCTTGATTTTATCCAATATAATATTCCTATTATCTCATCAATGCGAATGGGGGCAGAAAGCTATGTATTTCGACAAGCTTTGTCAAATAATGCAAAAACAATAGTTGTTTTACCTACAGGTCTTGATTTTTATAAATTACCGTTGAATTCTCAAATGTTTAAAGAAATAGAAAAAAATGGGTTAATTATTACTCAATATCCTACTTCTGCTCCACCCAATAAATTAAGGATGTTAGAAAGGCAGAAACTAATGGCTAAATTATGTGATTGTTTATTGGTTGGTGAATTAAAGAAAAATGAATTAGATGAGATGGATTTAGAACTAATAACTGATGTTATCTATTCAAATAAAAATATTTATTTTACAGGTAAACAAAATAATTATTTAGATTTTATTGTTGATTCTCATCTTTTTTACGTTGAATCAGTAAAGGATATGTTGAACGAAGAATTCAAAAAAAACCTAAATTTGATTGATAAAGATTTAGAGAGATTTAATGAAATATATTCAAATGTAAAAAACGCAATTAATGAAGGTATTTTAAAATTAGATCCAAATAATCTAAATAATATTCTAGTATACAGAACTTCAAGTAACATATATCCAGATGGATGGTATTCACAAGATATAATTGCTGTTGCATTTGAAATGTTTAATAATGAAAAAAACTATGAAGATTTTTTAGATGCAGTAAATGATTTACAAAATGATGAAGAAATGGAAATTTAATTATTTTAATAAATATTATATATTATATTGACAATAAAATTGAACAAATACAAAAAGAATATACATCTTTGGAATTTTTAAGTGATTCGTTTTTACAATACATGGATGAAAAAAACCGAAATTAGATGAAACTGACCTTGGAGTAGAAAAAGATGAATCAGCAGTTGAATTATAAAAAAGTGAATAGTTTAAATGTACATATATATTAATGCTAAGAATAAGTGAGGTAAATTTATGCAAATAGATAGTGAAGAAGAATTGCGAAAAAAAATTATTAAAGAATTGCGAAAAAATTTGACATGTATGGAAATTGCAACCAATATATTAGGTTTAACTATAGAAAAATCAAAAAGTAATAAAAGATATTTAAAGACCATGGAACATAGTTCTATGGTCTTTGATTTAAAAGAAAATATTGTTTACTGGAACGCAAGAAGTACTAAGCCGTATAACGTTATAGATTTTTATATCGAATATAGCAATTTGCCTGCATATAAAGCTATAGATAAATTAATAGACTATTATAATTCCAGAGATCCTTCAAAGATTCAAAACATCATATATGATGAAATAAACAATGAAGCATATAGAGCAGAAAGTCTGATACTTCCTAATCGATACAGTACTAATGATATAGTTATTGACTATTTATGCAACATAAGAAAATTAGATATTAACCTAATAAACGATTTAATAGATAAAGAAATGTTATATGAAGATATATATCACAATGTAGTATTTGTCGGTTATGATGTTATGGATAATGGAGAAGCAGTATTTGGATTAAGAAGAGGAACAGATAATGGTATATTTCAAAATTTTAAAAAATTTCAAACTGACTGTAAAGGAAGTTTTAAACACAATGGTTTTTACTACTCTAATATTGTAGATAATACTCAAAAAAGTGATAAACTTTATGTCTTTGAATCAGTTATTGATGGGCTTTCATATATAACATTAAACAAAGATAAAAATGTTAATATATTATGTTGTTCGGGAACTGGAGCTGTACTTAACATGATTAAGTATAATTTAATAAACAATTTCGATTTAAAAAATATTTCTCAAATTGAATTAGTTTTAGATAATGATGAAGCTGGAAAGGTTTCTATATCAAAAATAATGGAAGAGTTTAGTAAAGATGTTTTTACTTATGATGATAAAGAATATCCTATAAATATAGACGTAAAAAAAAGCGATTATTATTTAATGTATCATAATGATAGAAAAGAAATCAAAGACGTAAATCAATTACTACAAGCTGTTACATATCTTGTTGAAAATCAAGTTCAAACAAAAGAAGAAAGTTTTATATTTTTAAGAGATAATAGTACGAAAAGAAATTCAGGACAAATAGAGCATGAAAATACGGATTTGATTTATGGTAATATTAACGTTTTATCTACTGAACAGGAAGAGGATGAACTGGAACTATAGTATGAACAAAGTTTTAATTTGATATTTTACTATATTGCAATGAATTTATATTGCCTCTTTTGATATATGTTTTTTTATTTTTTATTTAAATAGATTTTGGAGAAAAAGAAGATGAAGAAAAATGAAATTCTAATTAACAGCAAAAGTATTAAGGACATTTATAAAATAGATGATGAAGAAAGTCATATTTATGAAATAAATGAAATATATGAAGAATTATCTTTTATCTCAACAAACAGATGCATATTTAATATAAAATATTTTTTACCTGATAAAAAAGAAACAAAAACAATAGTTTTAGATGATAATAATTTATTTAGCGATACAGATACAATAATTGATACATATTGTAATTATAAAAATGGATCGGATTTTTTTGTTGATAAAAATAATGATTTACTAATAAGATGTTATGATAATTTTTATTTTCAAAAAGAGTCAAATGAGTATAAATATATTACAACGGATGTACATATAACAGTATACGATATAAATTTTGAGCGTATTGATATTTCAAAGGTTTTGTTAAATTTGAAAGAAAGATTGTTGATCAAACAAAAATATTATGGAAGATTTAGTGATGATAATGTACAAGAAATAGAAAATAGTGAATCAGAGATTGAATTATAAAATTAATAATAGAAATATAAAAAAGAGGCAGTTTGCCTCTTTTTATATACATTATTTATTTAACATTTACTTTTTTTAGGTTTAATGAATAAGGAGATAAAGAAAATGGGATTAATTTGTATTAAAAATATTACAGACTATGGAATATCTATTATTGCTGATGAACTAACTATGGAATTAAAGTATTTAGAACATATGTATCCTGTAGGTAGCGAAATATCACATGATGAAGATATTAAAGAAATGAATGAAGATATATATATACTTTTTAAACGTTATTAGGAGATTGAATTATGAGTAAATATATGGTAACACCTGAGCAAATTGAAAAAGCTAAAGAAAAATTAAAAAAGACACTCAAATCAAGTGAAACTATTATCAAAGATTTAATAAACAATTATGAAACTTCTATTGATGAAATAGTAGATTTAATAAATTTTTCAGCTAAGTTTCATAAATATTCTATGCATAATACTGCATTGATATATAAGCAAATGCCCTATGCTACTTTTTGTGCATCATTTAAAGATTGGAAAAAGTTAAAAGCAAATATTTTGAAAGGTTCAAAAGGAGCTACGATTCTAGTACCGAAAACAGTCAAGTATATTTATAATGAACAAAATGATGATTATGTGCAATGGCGTTATGCAGATAGTAAATTACTAGAATTAGCTAAGGCAGGAAAAACAGAAATTAAAGAAACGGTAATTTATGGAACTGGTACAGTTTTTGATATTGGTCAAACTGATTTTCCAAAAGAAAAATATCCTAGCCTATACTCTGTTGGAATTGAATCACAATTGCATTCAAATTTGTTTGATATGCTGGTAAAATATTGTAATATGTTAGGCTGTAAAGTCGAAATAAAACAATTAAATTCGATAGCTTTAAATGGATATTACAATAATGATACTAATGTAATAACCATTAATTGTATATTAAATGATACTAACAGGCTGAGTACATTATCTCATGAATTTGGTCATATGATAGCAAAACATAAATTTGAATCACATGAAATTGTAAGAGAATTGGAAGCTGATATATTAAGTATTATGTTTTTTTCATATTTTAATCTTCCTATTGAAGAAAAAAGAAAAAATCATTTTAAACAACATATAGACAGTCTTGCAGAAGATTTATCTACTAAATATTATAATGAACAAAATGAATTAAAGTTTGATAACAAACAACAGTATATGAGTTTTATGATTGAAGAAATTATGAATAATACTTTTGAAATATATAAAAAACATGCCGTGGCTCTGGATGATATTTATAAAGAATATTTTCAACAAAGAGATATAAAAAATGAAATTGAACATGAAGATGTTTCGATAGAACTATAAAAGAGGCAAAGTGCCTCTTTTTATAAATCTATTAAAGAACTGAGGAATAATAAAATGTACGAAGAAAACAAAAATGAATATACAGTAGAAGAACTATTGAAAGTAATTAAAAATATGAAAGACGATGAAGAAGTTATTATTGATAAAAATGGTTATCATATTGAAAAGAGGGAACAATAATGCAATTAGATGTAGTTGGGATTAGATTAGTAAAAGAAAGAACTATTGATTATGAAATATCTATTACTAGTCCAGAGGTTGCTGTTGACATTGTTGCTAACGAATTAAAGGATATGGATAGAGAAATTGCAATGATGGTTAACCTAGATAATGATAATAAAATTATTAACGCTCATATTGTTGGTATGGGTGGTATAAACTATTGTGATATACATATGCCTAATATCTTTAAATCAGCATTTTTATCAAATGCAAAAGGTATTATGTTATTCCATAATCACCCAAGTGGAAAATGTAAACCTAGTTTAGAAGATATACAATTATCCGAAAAATTGGATCAAGCGTGTCAATTACTTGGACTGTCAATGGTTGATAGTATTGTAATTGGTAAAAATCAGTATTATTCATATAGATCAGATAAAATATCATATTATGAACCAAGAGAAAATGATGTTTGTAAAAAGAATTCTTTAACAAAAAATATAATTTCTTTAGAACATCAAAAAGATGTTCTAAAAGGTAATAAAGGTTTTGTATTTAATAACTATTATTTGTATTTTAATAAAGAAGATAGAGATAATACGTTATCATATGCTCTAATTCATAATAATTATAAATTAGCGTGTAAACACAGTTTTACATATGAAGAATTAATTAATGATAATTTGCTTACTGATTCTAATGAAGTTAGCTTAGGAAGTATATTAAGGCACATTGAACTAAGATATGATATTAATTTAACTAATGATACCTTACAAGAAATTCAACTTACAAAAGCTGATAAAGAATGGAAAAAAATCATTTCACTTAATAAAGATATTTTTAAAGAAGAAACTGTTCCATATACGAAATTTAGTGAATTAAACTTAACTCAACAAATAGATGAGATAGAAAAAATAGGAAATAGCGAAATATCAAGTATCTCTCCTTCTCTATCCAATTTTGAATATAAAAATGGTTATTTATATTTTTCAGTAGAAGTTGAACCAAATTATTATTTAGATGGAATATATAGAGTGTTTGACCCACTTAACGGTGACAGTCAAAAAATAGTAAGTATCAATAATGGTTATAATTATCCTATTATTCAAGAACAATGGAATGAAATTGAAAGTAAATTATATGATATTACATATGATAAATATACCGAGCTTACTAATGAATATGTGGCAGCTATAAAATTATATCGTAGTATTTCTAATGAAAATACCAAAGAAGAACAAATTGAAAAAAATGAGTATTCATTAGAGGAGGAATACGAAGATGAACTTGATTTGTAAAAGAGGCAAAGTGCCTCTTTTTATAAAGATTAAAGAAATGAGGAAATAAAAAATGAGCGAACAATTAACAAATAAAGTAAACGATATTATTAATTATATTAGAAATAACAATAATTTAACTTCAAAAGAAATTGAAAATAAAATAGTTGAAACATTCCCAAAAGAGGAATATCAAAGAGAAAATATATATCAATCTACTGACTTCTATATTGAGGATAAAACAAGTATTTATCTTTCAAAAATCAATGATACAAAAATTATTATTGATTATCCTAGTGGTGATCGTTTTGGTGGCTCATTATCCGACCCTTTCACTGATATATATTTAGAGTTTCCAATTAATGAAGAAAGTAATAGATTTTATCTATTTAAAGATAATAAAATAAATGACAATGATTTAAATCAAATTTTAAATCATTTAGAGGATATTGGAAAAGAGTTACCACTCTCTAAAAATTATGTTTTATCACAAATTAATAATTGTGAAGAATCATATCCTGCAACTACTCCTTATTATATGTTAGAAAGATGTAGTGATGAAGTATTAAAAGATGATGAAGTAAAAAAGGCAGTTATTGAATTAATGAAAACTGAAGCAAGTGAAATTGCTAGTGAGTTTTATGATCAATATATGTATGGTCGTTATGGTGGCGAAGATGTTGATGAAAATTCAATGAGAAATAGTCAACAATTTATTAATATCAAATTGCCTGATAATGTTAGTAACTTATATAAAGACGATATAAAAAAAACATACTATCTTTATCCAGATGTACAAAAGGAATTATTAAATGAATTGAAATATTTAAATAGTGAAAGAATTAAAAATGAATATATTATTGAATCAATGGATTTATTACGTTCTTATTTTGAAGATAGAATTAAATTAAGTGAAATAAATGAAACATTATTAGCACAATATGATTCATTAAAACATTATTCACTAGAACAAGAAGATAATTTTAATAAACTTAGTTTGCAAAAATTAAATATGAAACGTTTAGAAGATGCAAATAATTTTTATAAAGGTTTAAAAAATAATGATGAAATTATTACTGATTACTTCTTTAGAACACTTACTGATGAAAAGCAATTGAACCAAGTAGGGAAAGCAGTTGATATTTATAATGACATCATTGATAAAAGCACAAAATTAATAGACATTGCGAAAAAATATAAGTTTTATAAATTGAATTATGATTATGTACGTACCGAAAAAGCAATTGATAAAGATAAAAAGCAACTAAATAATATATTATCAGAATTTGCAAAAAATAAGATTGAAGAATTAGAACCAATGAAAAAACAAATTGAAGAATATAATAAGGCTATTGATAGTCTAAAAGAAAAATATATTGAAAGCGATAAGGAAGAATTCTTTTTTAATGTATTTGATAACGCAAATGAATTCTATAAGCAATTATTAACAAATCCTTCAAACTATAATGAGCTTATTAATGATGAAATTCAAAAATGTACCCAAAACCTAAATGCGTTTTGTGAAGATTTAGATCATACAAAAAGAGAGTTAGATAATATTGATAGAATAAAAAGCCAAGAACTTAGCTTACAAAAAGAAGGTTTAAATATACAAGTTGATAAGGCTGACGAAGAAATTGAATTAGAAGATGATGAAGATTTAGAATTATAAAAGAGGCAATTTGCCTCTTTTTTAAAATAAACTATTACCAATTATTATATTAAATATAAATCACTTTACTTTTGTCAAATCACATATAATTTATGATACAATTGACTAAATAATATAATTGAGGAGGGAAGAACATGGAAAAATTATTGATTAAAAACACTACAAAAGAAGAAAGACAAGAAATAGTAAACAAAGGTTTAGACTTTGCATCATTGGTAAATCCATCAGAACCAGATACAAAGATTTTTGATGATTATATTAATGGTGAAAAAGAACTAGACGAAATTTATCAAGAACTAATTAGACCAGAATAGTAAAAAGAGGCAAAATGCCTCTTTTTAATTTGAGTATCGAAAGGACCAAAATTATGAATCAAGAAAGAAAATTAGAAAAATTATTATATAGCAAAACTACGTTCAAAAATAAACTAAATATCAAAAATCAAGAAGAACTCTTTGCAAGAGAAAAATTAATAGCAGCAATTAAATCTATGATGTATGAAAACAGTTATATTAAAGATATGGATTTTAATTTAGAAAGACTTCAGGAAACAAATAAATTCTTAATTGGTGACTTATATGATTTTGCTGGGAAAATAAGAGATATAGATATGATACATTTAGATCATCTTGAAAAACATAAAAATTTAATAGATTTTACATCTGCTAATAATATCAAAAATGAATTTGGTACATTGATGTATAATTTAAATCATAATTATACATACTATACTGATATAGAAAAAAAATATATATTATGTGCAAGCATGGCGGATTTATATCATATCCACCCTTTTTATCGAGCAAATTCTTTATCAATAGTTTTATATATGAATGATTATGCTAAAAATAATCTGAATATCAATTTAGATATATATAAACTTGTAAATGAATATGATATTGAGCAATTACTTTGTACTTTTTGTTTAGGACAGCAGATAGATTTAGTAAATGCAGTAATTGATGTAGATATTAGTGAAAAAGAGAAAAATAATTTTCATGATATACTATCTAAAAATGAAATTGAGCAAGATGATGAATTAGAGATATAAAAGAGGCAATTTGCCTCTTTTTGAAATGATTTCATCATATTATATTTAAAGCTAATCTATTATTATATCATAAAGGTTTATAGTATAAAAGTATGTTATTAAACATAGGATGATTTGGTGTTTTTTAAGGATGAATAGTTTATGGATTTGTTTGAAAAATGCTGATTTTATCGATATAATTTAATTGAAAAAGGGGAATATGAAAATAAAAATATCGATAATTAGTTTTGATGATATTATAACATTTATTAGAACTTAACAGAGAGATAATTCATATATGGGGAAGGAGTTGAGAAGTAGCTACATATTTATCTCATAATATTAGGAAAGGAAAGGATACAGATATGAAAAAAAATAGAAAATGCTTTGTATTATTAATTATAATATCAATGTTTTTATTAAACGTTACAAATATCGATGCTTATCAGTACTGGAGAACAGGAGTCCTTAATCCACTAAATATTACAATATATAATACATCGAGTACATCTGGATATTCTGCAATAAGTTATTATTCTAAATGGACCAGTACCGGAGTAAAGTTTGCTATTTTTAATAACGGTTTGTCTTCTGATATAGTTACTAGTGTTGTTAACCAAGATAACGGGACATATGGTGTCACAAATTTTGAGGGTATTGGTAAATTTAGGATTACGTATTATAAAGACTTTATTAATACTAGTCTTGCTTGGCAAAGAGAAACTGTTGTACATGAAGTAGGACATGCTTTAGGTTTAGATCACACACAAACAATAAATGAATCAATATCTGTAATGAGAGCGCGTGGTTTTAATAATAAAGCCTACCCATTAAATGATGATATCTTAGGAATAAGAGCTAAATATAAATTTTAGAAAGGGGAGGTAAAAATGAAAAAAACTAAAATTTTGTTTAGTGTCCTAGCGTTAACAATTTTGTTATCTCTTACTGGGTGCAATAATAATGAAAAAAATACTACTAATTCGAAAGAACCTGAAGATGTATTTGTCAGCGCTAAAACTGATTCATATGAATCAGTTGAAGAGCTAGAAAATGCTAGTGATTTAATAGTTATTGGTACTAAAGTTAAAGAATTAGAATCAGATGTTGTATATGATGAAAATGAGGTATATCAAATTGCATATACATACTCATCTTTTCAAATTGATGAAATTGTAAGTAATAAAGTAAAAGAATCAAACAAAGAAATTACGATTTTTGAAAATCAAGCATATGATAAAAAATATAATCGAATATTACACATAGCAGGATATACTAATATGTTAGAGGGAAATAAATATATATTGTATCTTGAATTAGCGGATGAAGGTTATTACATACCTCTTGCGGTCACAATTGGTAAAGTTCCACTAACAAATTCTGAAATCAATGGTACTAAATTAAAAATGAAAAATGCTGAAGATGATGAAATAGTTGAAAAATTGCATAAAGAGATTCAAAAAAAATATGAAAATCAAATCGATTATGAATAAATGGTTATTATGATTTGTTAAGTTAAAATTAAATAATATAAAGGGCGCTATAAAATATTAAGCGCTTTTACGAAAGTCGCTATAAAATATTAAGAGGAATTTTAATGATAAATTGAAAAT
>CALVVV010000034.1 GCA_944363995.1 uncultured Bacilli bacterium | reverse complement strand
CATAATATGTGCCGGCATGTTCCCACTTGTTCCAATTATGGTATGGAAGCTATTATTATTCATGGTAGTTTGAAAGGTAGTATATTAACAATTAAGCGAATAATAAGATGTAATCCTTTTGGAACAAAAGGATTCGATCCCGTTCCAAGAAAAGAGGTTAAAAAATGAAAAAAATTATTTTATTTATAATATGTATTTTATGTTTATCAGGTTGTTTTAAAAGAGATAGTATGGAAAATATAAATATTTATACAACTATTTATCCAATTCAATTTATAACAGAATCTTTATATGGTGAATATAGTAATATTGAAAGTATTTATCCCAATGGTGTTAATATACAATTGGAAAAATGTGAAAATGAATGCAATTTAGCATATACATTAACCGAAAAACAAATTAGTGATGCTAGTCAAACAAATTTATTTATTTTTAATTCTTTATTATATGAGGGTGATTATGTTAAACCAATGTTAGAAAATAATAAATATTTAAAAATAATTAATGCTACTGATAATTTAACAACTAATGAGTTTTATGGATTAGAAGAAATGTGGTTAGATCCATCACGTTTATTAACATTGGCCAGAAATATAAAAAAAGGTTTTGATGAATATATTGATAATTATTATTTAAAACAAGAAGTGGAAAATAATTTTGAGGAAATTAAGCAACGATTAGATAAATTAAGTTCGAAATTAGCTGAAACAACTAAAAATGCTGATAATAAAATTATAGTAACTAATAATGACATGTTCAACTTTTTATCGCGTGATAAATTTGGTTTAATAGTTTATTCTCTTGAAGACAATGATCAATTAAGTAAAAAAACTATTAGCGATGTAAAAACATTAATAGATAATGGAACAATTAAATATATTTATATTAGACAATATGATGAGCCAAATGAAATAATTAATGATTTAATTGAAGGAACTGATGTTGAAATAATCAAATTACATATGTTAACTAATCTGACGGAAAATGAAATAAGTAATAAGCAAGACTATTTTACTTTAATGGAAGAAAATATCGAATTATTAAGAAAAAATCTATATAATTAAAGGAGGAATTTTATGTGGATAATAATTATAATTGTGATTTTTATTGTTTTATCTTCAATCAAACAAATTGATGAATATGAAAGAGGCGTAAAATTTACAACAGGAAAATTTACTAAAATAATGCTTCCAGGTTGGCGATTAGTTATTCCTATATTTCAATCATATAAAAAAGTTGACATAAGAACAAAAGCAGTTGATGTTCCAGAACAGGAAGCAATTACAAGAGACAATGTTTCAGTAAAAATTAATGCTGTTATTTATTATAAAGTATTTGATGCCTCTAAAGCCATTTTAGCAGTTGAAAATTTTAGATATGCTGTTAGCCAATTAGCGCAGACAACAATGCGTAATGCAGTTGGTGCTGTATCATTAGATGAATTATTAGGAGAAAGAGAAAAAATATCTGAAGAAATTTGTAGTTTGATTGATAAAGCTACTGATCCTTGGGGCATTAAGGTTGAGAATGTTGAATTAAAAGATATTTCTTTGCCAGAAGAAATGAAACGAGTTTTAGCTAAAGCAGCGGAAGCTGAAAGAGAAAAATTAGCTGTTATTACTAAAGCTTCTGGTGAAGTAGAAGCTTCAAAAAATCTTGCTAAGGCTGCAGAAATTATGGCGACAACTCCTGGAGCTTTACACTTAAGAACGCTTTCAACTCTAAATGATGTTAGTTCTGACCAATCAAATACAATTATATTTACTGTTCCACTTGAAATTTTACGTTCATTTGAAAATAGTAATAAAAAATAGACGTTTTTGTCTATTTTTTTTACATTAATTTTGCGATAAAAATTAGTATTTACGAAATATCTAATAATAAATTAAATAAATATTTTCTGAAACATATAATTTATTAGGTGATTAATGATGTATATTGGTGTAATTGGTAGAGAAAACAATAATAGGATTGTTTTTAATAAAGAAGTTATGAATGTTATTGAAAAATATAATTTTATTCCCATTGGAATAATTGTTAATTTTAATAATGATAGCCAAAAAGAATTTAAAAGAATAAAATCATTAATTGATTTATGTCATGGTTTTATTTTACAAGGTGGAACGGATTATTATGATATTGACATTATTATAACTAAATATTTACACAAAAAAAATATTCCAACTCTTGGAATCTGTTTAGGAATGCAAACAATGGCAATGGCTTTTAATGGTATTATGAATAACATAGAAAATCATCAAAGTGATAATTTATATGTTCATGAAGTTGATATTGATAAAAATTCAAAATTATATAGTATTATCAACAAAGATAAAATAATAGTAAATAGTCGTCATAAATCATATATCGTAAGTACACAATTAGATACATCAGGTAAAGCTAATATTATTGAAGCAATTGAAGACAAAAATAAAAAATTTTTTATTGGCATTCAATGGCATCCAGAAACTTTAATGGATGAAAATAGTATTTTACTTTTTGATAATTTTTTCAAAACAATAAAATAAAGTAGCTTTAACTACTTTATCTCATCATACCGCATCCTCCACAATCATCGTTAATGATTTGTGTTTCTTCAGTACAAGTATATTTTGGAGTGTAACTATGAACATAATGAACCCTATTAATTGTATGAGTATTTATAGGGCAAATATGTGGAACTTCACAATAAAAATCTTTTTCCACACAATTATTAATCATTGGCTCATAAATAGGTTCCATCATTTGTTGCATTCCTTTATTACAACAACAAGATCTCTTGTTAAACATTTTAATCCCCCTTACCTATTTTATAATATGATTAATAAAAATAGTGGTATATGTATTTGTACTAAAAAATTATTCATTTTACATTTTAATATTTAAATTACATTATTATTTTTTAATTTCTCATATTTTTGCTTATCATTTCTTTTTCTTCAGTTAAATATTTTATTCTTTCAATTATTCTTTTAGCTTTAATCAACTCAACACCATCTTTTGTTTGTGATAAATGTTGTTCTAAATTGGTAATAGTTAAATTCGAAGTAATAAACGTAGTCAAATTATTATCCATTCGATATTGTAATATTGGACATAAAATTTCATCTCTAGCCCAAGGTGTAATTACTTCAGCACCTAAATCATCAATCAATAACAAAGGTACATTTTTGATATATTCCATTTTTTCATCGTAATCTTCATTAAATGAAGTTTTTAAACTTCTTAAAAATTCTGGCCAAAAAACAATCGAACTTTTAATATTTTTTTTGGCTAATTCATTAAATGTAGCAGCAATTAAATAAGTCTTACCACAACCAAAATTACCTGTCAAATATAAACCTTTTCCTACTGGGTTATTAATAAATTTATTTAACCATAAAATAACTTCTTTACGGTTTGCAATTCTTTTATCTACTTTATCCCAACTTGCTTCAGTATAATTACTAGGTAAATTATAATATTTTACATTTTTAGAAAAAGTATATTTTTTGTCATGATTTAATTTATATTTACAAGGTTTATAATGAAATTGAAGTATTTTATTAGCAACTCTAGGTAAATAGGCATATCCCAGCATTTTATTTTGACATTCATTTAATCCTGAGCAATTTAAACAATTATAATATTCATAAGCACATTCTTCTAATATAGAAGTATATTTCATTAAAATTTCGTCTGATATTTTTAATTTTTCGACAAGTTCTTTAAATTTATTATCTTTTAAAGATTCTTCATAAAAATCTTTTAATTTTTTTTGATCATAATCAAAATTATCACTTAATTTAATCATCGCTCTAACTCCTTTTCAAATGCTTCTAATTCTTCATCAGATAACATTTCACTTTCAATATTTTGATTAAACCAACTAGGAATGTTTTCTACTTTTTTACTAGATTTACGTTTATTTTTTTTATCATATTCTTCTTTAGCAAAGTCAATTGCATCACTAACAGTTTCAATTTTACTTCTTTTCCATTGAGCAGCTATTTGTTCAACAAATTTGCGAACTAATTTATTATTATTTATCTTTAAAACATAATCAAGTAAAACGTTAACTACACCAGGATTTAACTTTTGCTCAATAACTAAATATTCAATTATTTCCATATCTTTAGATGATGGTTTTGCTTCTTGTTTTAATGATAAAAATTCATAAGGACTTACCGTTTCAAATTGATTTATCAATCTTATTCGTTTACTATCACCTATTTGTTTTTGCCTTAAATACAAAGGTTGATTTTGATAAATTAGTTTAGGTATTTTACCCTTATGTTCAAATTTATAAAAATTTTGACAACTTTCTTGCAATAATTCTTTATCTATTTTACGATCAACAATGCTATTTTTGATTATCTCACTAATTTCTTCATTATTGTAATTGTAAATAAAAGATAGCTTATAAATTAGTTCTCTAATATCGTTAGAAATACTCCTAATATTAAGGAATTCATCTGGTATTAAACTTAAAACTTCATTAAAATTAATTGTTGGTTCAAATGATAAATCCAAATGTTGTATATGTTTAATATTATTATTGGTTACTTTTTCAGTACCGATAAAATTATATATTTCTTTAAAGGAACAAGAAATATCTTCATACCCGTTTAAATCAATTTTAGGGATAGAAAAACTATCAACAATTCGTTTATATTCTTTTTTGTTAAGATTATTATATAAAGCTGTATTTAAAATTGGATTATTAAAAAAATCATAGGCTGGCAAAGGTCCATACAATTCATAAATATAATTATTGATATCACCTTTTTTTAAATATGTTTTGATTAATCCGATTGCTTCTAATTTATCTTTAGCTTCTTTAATATCCTCCAATTTTAATTGCATACTAATAGCTAAGTCATTATGATTATTTCCAGATGAATTAAACTTATTTTGATCTAAAAAACCCCATAAAGTTAAATATAAACTAATAGCAACACTACCGACAATAGGTTGATAAAGAAGCATTAAAACGAGTCTATCCTGACTGCTTAAAATAGTTTTATTAATGACAACAAAATTATCTAAAGGTAATAAAGCATTCATTTACATCAACTCCATAAATATAATAACATATTTAAAATAAAAAAAGAAGAATTATTTTATTCTTTCTTTAAAATCATCATAGAAAATTTTATCTGGCTTAGTTTTTAAAATATCAGCTATCTTAATTGCCATTTTATATGATAATGTTCTTTTATCATTTTCTAATTGTGAATAAAAAGGTTTACTTATACCTAGCTCTTCAGCCATATATGTAGTTGTATAACCTTTTTTTTGCCTTAATTGTTTTAATTTTAAATTCATACTACAACTCCTTGTATTAATTATATCACATAGTGCACTAATAGTGTACTGAAAAATTTTTAATTTTATGAGAAAATATAATTGGTAATTTTTACCAAGAGGTGACTTTATGGGATTAACAAATGATTATGCAACATTAATTAAAAATATAAAATATTATCGAATTAAAACCAATTTAACACAAGAACAATTAGCAGAAAAAGCTGATTTAAGTACTTCATACATAAAACAGATCGAAGCTGGCAAAGAATTTAAAAATATAACATTTGTTACTTTAAGTAAAATCGCAAAAGCTCTAAATATCAACGTTAATCAATTATTCGAAAATTTAGAAAAAATTTTAAATTAATTCTAATATTTGCTTTTTTAAATTATCATCTAAATTATTGATAATTTTTTTTATTTTGTTATTTTTTTCATATAATTTCAATTTATCTTCATAATAATACAACTTTTCACTTATTTCTTTCAAAGATTTATGAACCGCATTACGACTAATATTATAACTTTCACTTATTTCGCTCAAAGATAAGTTATCAAAATAATAATCTTTAAAATATTGTTTTTGTTTATTTGTTAATAAATCACCATAATAATCATACAAAATATTTAATAAAATTTGATTATCCATCTTATCCAAATAAAGCAGAACAAATAATTACAATGCCAAGTCCAAAATAAATTGGGGTCATGTATTTTCTTTTATAAATTTTATGATTATTATATGCTATTACAAACATCAACAAGCCAATCAAAATTTGACTAATTATAAATAATTCTTTTTCAAAAAAACTTGCAATACCAAACGCTATTAAAAAAATAGCTAAGGAAATTTGTAGCAACATTGTAATTTGTTCAACTGTATCTATATCTATTTTATTCTTCATGGTTACCTCCAAACAATCCATATATATATTTTTCTATATCAAAAACTTTTAAATCGTCTTCTTTTTCACCTAACCCTATAAATTTAACAGGAATACCAACATTTTCTTTAATAGCTAATACTATTCCACCTTTAGCTGTTCCATCTAACTTTGTTAAAACGATTCCAGTTATATTAGTTATTTCTTTGAAACTTTTGGCTTGACTGATTCCATTTTGTCCAGTAGTTGCGTCAATAACCAATAAAGTTTCATGTGGAGCATTAGGTATAAGCTTACCAATTACTTTATTTATTTTATCTAATTCATTCATTAAGTTTATTTTATTTTGTAATCTTCCAGCTGTATCAATTAATACTACATCATAATTTTTTTCTTTGGCTTTTATTAAACCATCATAAATAACACTAGAAGCATCCTGTGTTTCTTTAAATACCACATCACATTCAACTTTTTTTCCCCACTCTATTAATTGTTCAATTGCTCCAGCACGGAAAGTATCACCAGCAACTAATAAAACTTTCTTCCCTTGCTTCTTTAATTTATAAGCAATTTTACCAATACTTGTAGTTTTACCAACACCATTAACACCGACAAACAATATAACTGTTGGATTAGATGAAGAATAATTTATTTTATTAACAATAATATCATTATTAACATAAATAATAAACATTTCATCAATAATAACATTTAATAAATCATTAGAGTTAGAAATATTTTCTGATTTAACCCTTTTTTTTAATTTATCTATAAATTTCGTAACTGTTTCAATCCCAATATCTGCCATAATAAATATTTCTTCTAATTCGTCAAAATATTCATCACTTACTTTTTTATATTTATTATTCAAAATATTTATTTTATTAACAAACTCTTTACTAGTTTTTTGTAAACCATCTTCATAAGCTTCTAATTCCTTTTTATTAGTAAACAAGTTTTTAAATTTATTAAAAATGCCCATAGCTATCTCACCTTTACTAATTATAGCATGGAAGAATTAAAAAGTAAATTGCAAAATGTATTAAGTTTTTTTTCTAATTAGTTTTTAAATTTCTAATTTATTTAAATTATTAATAAAATTCTTACTTTTAAGATATAATCCAGTATAACGATCATAATAATCATTTAAAAAAACATTTATTTCATTTTTAGCTTCTTTGCTAACTTCTAATTTGGTTATCTTCGCTATATCGACATAATAATACATTCGAATTAATTTAATTGTTTTAGAACTAACTAATTTTTGGTTTGTATAACATTTTGAACAAATAAAACCGCCAATATCGCTTGACAAAGTTTTAATAGCGGTATTTCCACATTTAACACACTTATCAAGAATTGGCATAACACCTAAATAATCTAAATATTTTAGTTCTAAAATATTCATAATAACTAAAGGATCATAATTTTCGTTTATTTTTATTAATGCGCTGATAAATAAATCAAATATTTCAAAATTTAAGCTATGTTTTAGAACTTGTCCAGTCAATTCTAAAAGATAAGTAGCAAAACTTATTTTAATAATGTCTTTTTTTATATTTTTAAAATTATCAATAATATCAACATTAGTCAAAGTTGATAATTTATCTTTTTTATAATAAATATAAAACTTACCATAGGTAAGTTTATCAGTTGTACTTCTTAATGGACTTTTAATATTTTTACATCCTTTAACAATCATGCCAATAATACCATATTGTTTAGTAATAACATTAATAATTTTACTCGTTTCGCCATAATCTTGACTGGTTAAAATAATACCTTCTACTTCAATCATTTTTTATCAACTCAAATCTAAATTCTTGTTTTTCATTTGGGTATTTATTTTTATCAACTTTAGATACAAACATTATATAAGGTCTTACCCAATATTCATCAGTATCTAAATGCTTATAAACAACCATTTTTTCTAAGGTTTCTGTATTCTTAGCAATAGCAACAATTAAAACTTTGTCACCTTTAAAATGTTTATATATACCACCTACTACTAAATCCAAATTAATCGCCTTCTTTTTTATATTTTAAATAATATTCAATTTTCCCAGTTTTTTTAAATAATTGCCACAATATATCTTTTTTCATTTTTTCATCTCCATTAATATTGTGTTATAAAAAATAAAGTTTTATACAAATCATTCTAAAAAATCTTTAAATCCAAGTTCTTGTAAATATTTTTCTTTATCACGCCAATTTTTTATTGTTTTAACAAACAAGTCCAAATATACTTTATGCTCTAATAAACCTTCCAAATCTTTTCTTGCTTCAATTCCTATATTCTTAATCATAGAACCTTGTTTACCAATAATAATTTTTTTAAGAGAATCACGATCAACAATTATTGCAACATTAATACTATAATTATTTTTTTCCTTTTTGATTTGTTCAACTACACAAGTAACTGAATGAGGAACCTCTTCTTCAGTTAAATTAAAAACTTTTTCTCTAACAATTTCAGCAATTAAAAATTCAATTTGTCTATTAGTATAAGTATTATTATCAAAATATCTTACATTATCTGGTAAATATTTATTTAAAACATTAATCAATGTTTTTATATTATCTTTTTTAAGTGCGGATAATGGTACTATTTCTTTAAAATCATATAAATCTTTGTACTCATTTATTTTTAATAAAATGTCTTCTTTTTTTATTTTATCAATTTTATTAATTACTAATATAACAGGTTTATTAATTTCTTTTAATTTTTCAATAATATATAAATCGCCTTTTCCCAATGTTTCACTTCCATCAATTAAAAAAAGAATAATATCAACATCATTAATACTGTAATAAGCTTGTTTATTTAGATATTTACCCAATTTATATTTTGGTTTATGAATTCCAGGTGTATCAATAAAAACAATTTGCATATCATCATCGTTGTAAATACCTTCAATAATATTTCTTGTTGTTTGTGGTTTATTAGACGTAATAGCCACTTTTTTTCCAATAATATTATTTAACAAAGTGCTTTTACCAACATTTGGTCGACCGATTAAACTAACAAAGCCACTTTTCATTTGTATCACCTCGTTATACCAAATTCATTCAATAATTGTTCTTGTTTTTGAAACATTATCTTTTTAGCTTCTTTATCCATGTGATCATAACCTAATAAATGTAACAAGCCATGAACAGTCAAAAAAGCAAGTTCTCTTAAAAAAGAATGACCATATTCTATACTTTGAGTTTTTGCTTTGAAAACAGATATATATATGTCGCCTAGTACTCTAAATTCTAATTTTACTTCATCTGAATTATCTTCCAAGGCAAAACTAATAACATCTGTTTCTTTATCAATATTACGATACTCTTTATTTAGTTTATGAATATAATCATTATCAACTAAAATAATATTAAAAAGGCAATTTTCTAAATTTTCTTTTTCTATCACGAATTGTATAAACTTTTCAATAGTTTTTAATTCACTTATTTTTTCTTGTGTCTCATTTATTATTTCAAACATAGAACGCTCCTTATAAACATTAATGCAACTATTAATATTATATTATAAATGTACTGTTTTGGCAATAAACTTTCTTTCATATGTATTTATATTTTACGAAACAATATTTTCATCAATTTTATTATAACTTGTAATGTTTTCATAAACTGTAAAAAATATGTCCAAAATTATTTTATCTTCTTTAATATTGCTTTTTAAAATCTTATAATCAATAATTTTTTCATCACTAGCTAAATTTTTTTTCATTTTTGATATTGCTTCTTCTATGGCTTTTTCTTTAGCTTCTTCACTAGTTAATACTAACGAAATAGTTTCAATTTCTTTTTGTTTTTGTTTAACTAAAGAAAATGGCAAAAATGGATGAAATAATATTGTTCTTTCATCTACTCTTTTATCTTTAAATTTATTTAGTGTAAATTCAATACTTTTGTCAAATATTTTTAAAACATATATATTTTGAAAGTTATCTAATTCTTTTACTTCGCTATATACATATGGATAGCTAACATTAACATTATACCAAACTTCTCCATATATTTTTCCTTCTGCTTTAACAGTGTCTTTAATTTCGTTATTAAGATAAATATTTCCTGATATAACAATATCACCCTTAGTTACATAACTATTAATATCTTTTACAATTTCACCATTTTCAGCAATTATTTTTTTTATAACTGCACTTTTACTAGCGACAACATTTTGTTTATTATAGTTTATTTCATTATTAGGAATTATTCGACTTTCTAATCTCACAATATAACTAGTACCATTTTCAACTATTTCTAACCATTCAATTTTGTCCTTATATTTGTCTAAAATAGCATTTTTAATATTTTGTATTTCCTGATAATTTTTTTTAAATTGATATTTTTTTATTTTATATTTTTCTAATTCTTCTTTTAAAAGTGTCCTTATTTCATTATCTGTATGAATAACTTCAACTTTAAAAATAATATTTGATAAAAAAATAATTAACGAAATTGCCAAAGCGAAAAAAATAAAAATATATTTATAAATACCAATAATTTCTTTGATTTTAATTATGCCATAACTATTTAATTTTTTGATTTCATATATTGTTTTTAAATCTACTATTTTATTATAATCTTTTTCATATATAATAATGTTTATTTCGTTATATTTTAAATATTTAATTTCTAAAATATCAATATTATTAGTTTTTAATCTTTTGATAAAACGTTCAATATTTTTACCTTTAATATTTAATCTAATTTTATTAGTAAACTTATATATTAAATTATTTTTCAAAATATCACCTAAATTCTATTTTTTCTATACTTCCTTCAATTAAAATTTCATCTTTTGTCAATTTAGAAACAACTAAATTTTCGCCACCTACTAAAATATTACCTTCCTTATATTTAATAATAATTTTGTTATTATCAAAATGACTAATATCTATATAATTAATTATACCCAATTTATTTTTAATATAATTTATTTTAAATTGTTCTTCTAAAATAACATTTCTTAAGTTATTAACTAAATTCAACTTAATCACCTATATTATTTTATTGTTTTATTTAAATAATTAGTCGTAAATTTGACAAAAATAAAAAGATGTGTTAAGATATGCAACATCTTTAAGGGGGAAATTTATGCAAACAAATGAATTTCAATTTAATTTAGATATTGATTCAGCAATTATTTTAGCTAATATTAAAAAAGAAGATAAAGAAGTTCAAAAACAGTATGAAAAAGATGATTATATTTATTTAGAAAGTCCTATTCAAAGAATTAATGATACTAATTATTAGTATTTTTTTATTGCTTTAATGTTGCCAAAAGAGTTTGTATCATATCGAAAGTGTCAATAGCTCGACTAAGACGATCGGTTGGACGAAGCTTATAATTAATTTTCATTTCATTATCAAAATCTTTAAAATATTGATTACTACGATTCAAGTATTTATACCAATGAGAATTTTCTTTTAAATATTTTAAATAATTTATATTACTTTTTAATTGGAGTTGAACTTCAACACTCATTAATCCTCAAAATGCTTATACATTGGTCTCGGTTTGTATTCGTTAGTTGATTTATTATCATCTTTTGCCGTTAAATCTTGTACCATTCCAATAACTTTTTGGATATTAGAAACACCATTTTGAACACTATCTAAATTAATATTTTTTAACCAATTAAAAACTTCATTTACGCCTATTGCGGTAGCAGTAGCAGTCTCAATACTAAGATAATCTTGCCAAGCTTTTTCGTCATCACCATACATATCATATATCTCGTAAAATTTTTGCCAATTACTTTCCCCATTTTTAACATATTTGACTAATTTAGGGTTTTTTTTAACAAATTCTTTAAATTCATCTATTTTTGCCATGACAATCACCTAATATATTTTATGCAAAAGAAATTAAAAGTGTCCATATATTATAATTTCATGATATAATTAAAAAGAGGTGTACTATGAACAAATTGAATATAAATTTTCCTAAATTTAGTAAATTAACCAAAAAAAATATAAAAGGATTTTTAATAATTATTTTTGTTATTTTGGTTTTATATTTTATAATATCTAATATTATAGTCGGTAATAGAAACAAAACTTGTCAAGAATTAAGAAAAGAAATAATTAAACAGACAGATATATATATATCAGATAATAATTTACTACCAAATTTGAATGGAACAAGTCAAACTATTTATTTGTCTGATTTATATGATAGTATTGTTTTTAAAGATTATGCGGTAACAGGAACTGTTACTTATACCAAATATAATGATACATATATTAAATCAATAGATATCGCTAATGCTAGTTATTGTAATACTAAAGATTTTACAAATGAATCATCACAATTTGACGAAAATAAAAACGCTAAAGTTGAAGTTACTTTTAACTATGTTGAAGTTGACTCTTACAATTCAAAATGGACTTCTTGGTATCCAAGCGAAAATATTAGTAAAGAGGAAACTAATGGTGTTTTATTACCTATTGACGAGCGAAATCTGCCAGATATTCCTGATAATGCTATCATAACAGAATATGTAAGAGAAACTAAAACTTACTATAGTTACCGTGATAAAAAATGGCGATGGTATAAAAATAATGTTAAATATAGTGATTTTAGTTCAGAAAAGCCTAAAGGTTATACCACTAAAGATACATCTATTTCATTAACAACTGAAGCAACAGCTTGGAGTCTCGATTATCCAGAGGAAAAAGATTATCGTAGCATAAAACAAGCGACTGGATATCGTTGGTATTATTTGGATGGAGAAGAAAAAATATATTGGAATAATGGCGAATATTCGCCGACATCGCCTGGCGAGGAATATAAAAAAGATAATGATTTTAAAGCTACAATGTATTCTTACACTGATAAAACATGGCGATGGTATAATGGAGAAACTAAACGAATTTATAGTAGTTATAGTTCAACCAAACCAAACACATACAATTATAAAGATGAAGCAACATTAACTTATACTAATTGGTCATCTTTTAAGGATAAAAGTAGTTTGAATAATTCAAATAAAAGCTATCGTGAAGAAAAAACTGATATATATTCTCGTTATCTAATTAAATATGATATTTATTCATATCCAATTTTAGATAATTATGTTTCATTAGAAGAATTAGAAAAAAATTTAGGAAAAAAATATGAAGAAATAAATAATGATGAAAATATTAAGATAAAAATAAATTTTAAATTTATTTATGAATAACATCGAGTTAAACTCGATGTTATTTGTTTTACTATGTCAATATATTCTACATTATTATATTCTTCAATAATCCTATTTTTTATATAATTATCTTTACTAGAATTATATCCAACTATAATTTCATCACCAATAACTAAAAAAGGAACAGCAAAATAATTTTGATTCAATTTTTCGCCAACTTGAGTCATTAAATTATTATTATCTTCATTATACCAAACCTCATATTTAATCAATTTGTAATAATTACCATATTCTTTTTCAAGTTGTTCAAAATAAGTTAATAAATTTTAACAAATATGACACCCATCGCCCCAAAATAAATAGATATTTATAGATTCTTTTGGCGAATTTAAACTTGATTCAGTATTTTCTTGATTAACAGATGAAGAAGATGCATCTGAAATAGGTTCATTTTTTAAATTATTATTACAGCCAACCAAAAAAAACAAATAATTAAAATCAATATTTTCATTTACATACCTCATTCACAAAAATAAAACCCTTAAATAATAAGGGTTATAATCTATATGGCGGAGTAGAAAGGATTTGAACCTTCGCGCCGGTTACCCGACCTACACCCTTAGCAGGGGCGCCTCTTCAGCCTCTTGAGTACTACTCCAAAACGCTACATATAGATTGTACTATAAAATTCATAATAAAGCAAGTTTTTATTGAAAAAAATTATATAAAAATGTAACTATTCAGACTATGGCACGCAAAAGTAAAGAGTAATCAGTGATTGATTGCTCTTTTAATTTGCAAATAACACT
>CALVVV010000033.1 GCA_944363995.1 uncultured Bacilli bacterium | reverse complement strand
ACTAAAACGATAGCAGCTCCAGATATACCATTGTTACAACACATATAAATCATCCTCCTTTTTGTCTTTTCACATTATTGTATGGAATTTTGAAAGTTTTGTGATAGATATTGAAAAAATATTGTTTTTTTTCTTTATTTTTGTTATAATGTGATTGTATGTAATAAAGGAAAGGATTTAATGATTTATGAAGAAAAAATATTTATTACTTTTATTATGTTTTCCTCTTTTAATGACAGGTTGTGGTAAAGTACCTGAATTACAAGATGGAAAACAAGTCGTAGTCGAATTAGATGGTAAACAATTTACTGCTGAAGAATTTTTTGATGAATTAAAAGAAAGTTATGGTACGAGTACTTTAGTAAACCTTGTTAGTAATTATATAGCTGACCAAGAAATTACTGATGAATTAGCTGATGAAGCTAAAGAAAAAGCACAAACAGAATATAATACCATGTATGCTTATTATAGTTCTAATTGGAACGAAGTTTTAGCTAGTAGTGGTTATTCTAGTGGTGAAGACTTATTAGAAGATATAACTAATAATTATCGTCAAAGTTTAGTTTTAGAAAAATATTTAAAAGAAAATATCATTACAGAAGAAGAAATTCAAGATTATTATGATAATAATATTTATGGTGACGCAACAATAAGACATGTATTAATTATTCCTGATGTTGATGATGATACTGACAGTACTAAGAAAGAAGAAGAAAAGAAAAAAGCTTTAGAAGAAGCTACTGAAATTATTAAAAAATTAGAAAGTAGCGAAAATGTTGAAGAAGATATAAGTAGCATTGCTAAATTACAATCTGATGATACTGGAACAGCAAGCGAAGGTGGAATATTAGAAAATGTTAATAATACTAGTGGTTTAGCCGAAGAATTTTGGGAAGCAGTTAAAGATTTAGAAGTTGGTAAATTTACAACTGAACCAATTGAAACAGAATTTGGATATCATGTAATTTACAAAGTTAGCCAAAAATATAAACCTACTATTGAAGAAGTTAAAGAGACAATTTTAGATAGTTTAGTTGAAGATAAATTAAGCAAAACAAATGCTTCAATTATCTATTGGGGAAAATTAAGAGAAAAATACAACATGGTAATTCATGATGATACCATTAAAAATGACTACGAAGCTTTATTAAAAAAATATGAAAAAGATGCAAAATAGCATCTTTTTTAATATCGCGAATACCAATATACATATTTATTAGGAAAATCTAAAACATATTGAGGAGCAATAAAACCAGCACGATAACTACTATAACCATCACCAGCACTGACTTTACGATCGGATAATTCTAAATGTAAATGTGCACCAGTCGTACAAAAATTACCATAAGAATCTTTATCCCAATAATCAGTTGCAGGATTACCACCCATTACCCCAATTTGAGTCATTTTACTTACTACTTGCCCTACTTCAACATTAATAGCTCGTAAATGCCAATAAGCACTTGTATATATTTTGCCATTAATATTATGTTGAACAAAAACTTTTCTACCACCACAACTACGAACATAACGTCCCGAAGAAGCAACCTCTAAATCAATAATATTGGTTACTACACCATTAGCAATTGGATAAATAGCATAATCAGTCGAATTAGCATTACTTCGTGACATATCGACACCATGATGCATTTCATAGTTACCTGTTACGGGATTATATCTTGGTTCTGCCCAACCAGTTACTTGGCCTATTTCTAATGGTAACCAAAATTCTGTATCATACGGAGTTGCTTGTGCAATACAAGCATTTAAATCATCACTATCTTTACAGCCTGCTTCTTCATAAATTTTAATTTCATTTTCTTGAGCTTTTATCTGTTCTTCAATACTCAAACCATATTCATCTAGTTTATCAACTCGAACTGATATTTCCGCAACTTTCTTTTCTAATGCTGTTCGTTCATTAGCTAATTCAATTTGTTTCTGAGCCAATTCTTCTGTTTTCTTTTTATTATCTTCAATATTTTGCTTATATTCTGTTACTAAATCTTCATTATAAGATGTAAGTTGTTCAGATACTGCTAAACGATAAATAAAATCAGTAAAATCTTTTGCTCCAAAAGCATATTCTAAATAAGCATTTTCCCCACTAGCAACTTGAAAAAAAACTAATATATCTTCAATTTCAGCTTCTTTGTTTTCAATTTCAATGGTTAATTGTTCAATTTCATTATTTAAATTAGCTATTTGTTGTTGAGCATTAACAATATTTATTTCGATTGTATTAATTTCTTGTTTTGCTTGTTTTAATTCTGACTCTGTCAATTGTTGTTCTTGTTTATTTTTTTCATATTCAGCCTTAAACTCAGCTAATTCTTGTTTTAAATCACCTAATGTCTGTGCGCTAACAATAGGAATATTAAAATTAGCTAACAATAAACAAGAAGCAAATATAGTTCTCCAAAATATCTTATTAATTTTTTTCAATTACCTCACCTTACTTCTAATAATAATTATAACATACCGCGGACTTTGTCCGCAACCTAAAATAAAAAATTCAGAAATATTTTCGTAACTATTCAGACTATGAAAAAAAATAAAGTGTAAAAAGTAGTGTCAACGATGCTGCTTTTTTCAATTATATATGAGAAAATAGTAATAGTTAAGGATAGTGGTATAAATGATGAAAGTTACAAATTATTTTAATGGTAGTTATTCTCCTCATTCCTTGCGTCATACTAAAGCGATACATCTTTATAATAATGGAACACCACTTTTATATATTAAGGAATTTTTAGGGCATAGTACAGTTTCTTCAACAGAAATATATGCAACTCCTGATTCTAAGAAACAACGTGAAGAAATTCTTAGAAACTCGGAATCAATTAAAACAAAAAATAAATATAGTAACAATAAAAAGGATGATTTAGATAATTGGTTAAAAAATAATATGAAATAATAAAAATTATGTAGAAAGTTTTTAATAATAAAGCCTTATTTTTAGGGCTTTTTACATTAACTTTCTACATAACTAAAGTTTCTACATAAATATAAAAAACTAAATTAGTTTTCTTTTTCTAATTTAGCTAATATTTGTTTTGTCACTTCAATCGTTTTTTCTTTAACTGAATCTGCCATTTTTTCTAGTATAGGAGTTCCCTTGGCTACTGCATAATTTAACAGTTCATTAGCTTTAATTTCAATATCTTTAGCCTTATTTTTAGCAATTTTTAAAACTTTTTCTTTATCTAAATCTTCTAATTCAGCTTTTATTTCTTCTACTTTATTTTCAATTGTTGTTTTTACTTCTTCAATATCAACTTCTTTAGCTTTAGCAATTAATTCATCAAATTTTTGTTTTAATTGTTGTCTTGTTTCCGAACCTTTTTTAGGAGCAAACAAAACACCTAATCCAGCACCTAGCAAAGCACCTGCTAAAAATTTCCCAAATCCCTTTTTTTTATTCATCATTATCACCTTTCTTTTTTCTGTTTAACAACCAATTAATACCACTAGCTATTGATGTTGCAATACGATCACTAAATGAATTTATAACATCTGTTGTATTATCAATCATATCAAATAGACCATTTAATTTATTAACTTTAACATCAACATTATCCATAATTTGATTGATTTTATTTAGTGTTTTAATTGTTTTAATCATCGCTATTATAGTTGTTATTACTAGTATAATCAATGTTAAAAATAATATTACTACAAATAATTCTTTTAAATCAACTACCATTATTCTTCCCCTTTCTCATACATACTGTCAATTAAATCAAATAATTCACTTTCTGTAATTGGTGAATCTTTCTTAGGAGTCATTTCTTCATCAATAATATTAATATCATCATCAATGATGTTAATATCGTCATCAAGAATATTTATTGGTTCTTCTTTTGGTTCTTCAACTAATTCATCAAACAAATCTTCTTTTGAATCTTCTGAAAAAATTAATTGATTATCACCTATTAATGTATTTTCTAAATCATCTTCTAATGTTCCATAAGCCTTTTTTCTTACTTCATCAATTGATATTCGTGTACTAGAAAAAGTTAATTTTTCTTCTTTTTTTGGTGTTATATCTTCTTTATTATAATTTTTATCTAATACACCATAAACTGGTGAAATAATTGGTGTTGGTTTAAAATGTTTTTTTTCTTCTTTTATTTTTGTTTGTTCTTTTAAATAACTAGACTTAATTTCTTTTTTTGGTTGTTCTAGTTCTTTAAAATAATCATCATCAAAAAATATTGGTGCAGTTTTTTCTTCTTTATTTTCTTTTTTAGAAGTTGTTGGTTCTTTCAATGGTTCTTCTTTTGTTGGTGCTGGTATCTCTACTTTAATCACTTCACTTTTGATTGGTTCTTCTGTTTCTTCAGTAAATAAATTTTTCATTTTATCAAGTAGCCCCATATTAATCACTCTCCGGTTCTAGTTTTAAAAAATCATCAGTTTCTTTTTTAGATGTAAATATATCATATTTTTCTTCGCTAACTAAAAATTGTTCATCTAAAATAACTTTAATTACTTTATCATTAAATTTAACAGTTGATAAAATATATGATGTATTTAAAATAATATTATTGATATCTTCATAATCAGCTTCAACTTCTATTTTGGAATAATTATACATAAATTCTATAAAATAACGATTATTTGGTTGTTTGTTTATTTCTAAATAACCTTTTTTACCATTAATATCAATAATTTTTGAATAGTATGCATCTTTATTTTCTTGATATTCCTTCACTACATTATAATAATAGCTAACAATATCAATATATAAATAATAATAATTTCCATCAGAATATAAAACATCATTATATTCATTAGTATCTATATAAGACACTCCGCGGGGAATGTAATATTTATATCCTTTACCAATTTGATTATATAAATTATTATTTTTCGATAAAACAACACTTACAATATTATCAACATCATTAGTATCAATTCTTACAATTGAACAACCTGATAACAAAAGTAGACAACATAGTAGTAATATTTTTTTCATATGATTCACCTACTTGTATATATTATAGCAAATTATTCAAGATTTTAGCAATCAATTTTACATTTTTTTGGCAATTTTACATTCTGCTTCTAATTTATAAATTGGATATTGTAAAGACACAAACTTTCTTTCATATTCGGTTTGAATATTATCATCATTTAAGGCTGAATATAAATCTAATTTTATATTTTTAAACGAATAATTATTTTGGCTTAAAGTTATTAATGAATATTCAAATAATTTTTTATTATCAGTTTTCATTTCAATATTATAATTATCTTTAAAAACTTTTTCATATTTTTTTAGAAATACTGGACTTGTTAATCTTCTATTCTCATGCTTTTTTTTGGGCCAAGGATCTGAAAAATTTAAATATATTTTACTTATTTCTTGTTTAAAAATTTCATCAATCAATATTGCATCGATATTGATAATTTTTAAATTATCTAATTTAATATTTTGTAATTTTTTTATAGTTTTAACCAAAACACTTGCATATTTTTCAATCCCTATAAAATTAATATCAGGATTTTGTTTTGCTTTATTTATAAGAAAATCACCTTTACCCATTCCTATTTCGATTTCGATTTTGTTTTTATTATTAAATATTTTGTAAGCTTTACCATAATAATCTTTAGGATTTAAAATAAGATATTCACTTTTGCTTATTATATCTTGTGCATTTTTTATATTTCTTAATCGCATAATTTCACCCAACTTAATTATACACCAAAATTAAATTAAAGCATATAATTAATTAGACAAAGGAGGAAATTATGAAAAAAGATCGAAATTGTGGTGGTACACCAATGTACAATATGGGAATGACTGGTCAATTTCCTGTAATGCCATTAATGCCTATCCCTAATGTTATACCTTACCAAAACCAAGCAATGAGCTATCCTAATATGAATTATACAGGTGATAATCAAACTGATATTATAACAAAATTATCTAATTTAGAAAAAAGAGTAAGTACACTTGAAGGAATTATTAGTTCTGGCAGCTCATATAACACATCTAATTATCAAATGATGTAATAAAAAAGATAAATTTCATTTTGAGATTTATCTTTTTAATTTTACTGATGAATATTTAATATGAGCATTATCTCTTGCTTCATAAGCTTTTTTTATAGTTATAATAATTGATTCTTTAATTGTTTTCAATATTCTTTTATCTTCATTATTTAAATATTTTAAATTTTTTTTACCTAAACATAACACATAAGGTAAATAATAAGTATCAATTTTTTTAGCTTTTAGCAAGTCAGCTTTAATGCTTAACCAATTATAATATTGTTTTAAACCTTTTTCTGTTCTTTTCCTTAAAAAAATAAAATAAATAAGAAAAATAATAGCTAAAATAATAATTATAATTGAGGAATAATAAGTTGGTTGATTAATTAAAAAAATTCCTAAAAACAAACCAATTATACAGTAACTAATACTTATTATTTTATAAAAAAATAAATTTTCATAATATTTTTCATTCTCAGCTTCTATATTCACACTATCAAACCAATTAGAATAATTTTTTAAAAAATCATCAAAATTTTCTTGAGCATAATAAGCTATTTCTTCTAAAGTAACTTTATTTTTATCATTAAACAATAGTTTTATTAATTTTTCCTCGCTATTTGTTAATTTTAAATTGCTTTTTTTTAACATTCTTCTTTTTTCATCAAAAAATATTTTTTGTTTATTAATTAAATAAATAATTGATGCTACTAAATCTAAATTAGTTATTTTTTTTCTTAATAAATAATTGATTTTAAAAGGAGAAATATCATTATTTAACCTCTTGACATCAATTCGATGATTATATTTTTTGTAAATTTGATACAAAATAATAATTAAACCAAATAGCCATATAGTTACAAGACTAGTAAATAAAACTTTAATTATTTCTTCACGTTGTTCAATTTTTGGTTCGACGTTCATCAGTTTAATTAGTAATTCGGTTTTCAATTTATCATTTTCATTTAAGTGGGAAACTTTTTCATATGCTAAATCATAATCATTACGATTATAACTATTTTCAACATTACTAACACTATTGTAGGCTTCTTCTCTCAATTTATTGTATTCTTCATCTTTCGGATCAATTGCATCTAAATCTAAATTTTGTTCTAAATCGATTATTTTTTTTAACATGCTTTGTTCAGTAATTTTTTTTGTTGTCACAACATCGTTGTCAAAAACTAAACGTAAGTCAAATGCTGAATCTTTTGGTAAATTATCGATTGTTAATATAATATTTTCTTTATCAACATATGTTGTATCAGTTAAAACGCCATGTGTCCATATTATTAAATTTTCGTGATTATTGGGAATATGAATTGTAACCTTTAAATTAGAAATATTTTCTTCAACTTTAGTAAATAAATAAAGCGCTAATTCAGCAACATCTTCATGATTAATTACTAAATTTTTTAATGTGTAATCAATATAAAAGTCTTTATTCATACGATTAGGATTATATATTTTATATATTTGACCATTATCTGAATTCTTAATTGTATAAACACTATGATTGCCTTTAGTAGCATTATCTACTAATTTTAATAAATCACCTTCTTCTTTTAATTGGGCAATATCTTTTTTATTTGAATAATTTATCATTCTTACTTCGTTTAATTTTATACCATCGCCATTATATAAATTTTTATCAAAGCTTGTTAACAAATCACCTTTATAGCCAAAATAATTATTTTTATAATTTAAAATTCGCTCATAACCATTGTAAGTGCCCGTCATTTGCCAAGCTTCTACTATATTAACGTCACCATTTTCTAATATTGTTAAATCAATTCGATAATCTACTACTTCATAATTGGCTTTAACAATAGGAACTAAAAAAAGAAAGCATATAATAAAATAAATTTTTTTCATCTAATCCTCCAAAAAAGCTTACACAAGTAAGCTTAAAATTGTACTTTTGGTGCTTCTTTAGAAGCTTCATCAATTTCATAAAATGCTTCGGGCTTAAAATTAAATAATGATGCAATGATATTTGAAGGGAAAATCTCTAACTTATTTTTATAATTTAAAACTGTATCATTATAAAATTGACGAGCATATTGAATTTTATCTTCTGAATCTTTTAAATTAGCTTGTAAATCTAAAAAACTAGTATTTGCTTTCAATTCGGGATAAGCTTCTGCAACCGCCATAAGTCTACCTAAAGCTCGAGTTAACTCGCCATCGGCTTTAATTTCCTCTTCAGTTGTTTTAGCATCGACAAATTGATTTCTAGCAGCTATAACTTTTTCTAATGTTTCACTTTCATGCTTTGTATAGCCTTTTACTGTTTCAACTAAGTTAGGTATTAAATCTGCTCTTCTTTTTAGTAACACATCAATTTGTGACCATTGATCTTTTACTTTGTTTCTTAAAATAATTAAACTATTATAAGTTGCTCCTACAAATAATAAAACTAATACAATAATAACGATTATTACAACTAATATAATCATAATATAACCTCCGCTATCATTATATAATATTTTTAATAAAAAATAAATACATATTTTGAAAATTTTTAGACAAAATAAAAGCGAAAGGAATTGATAATATGGATATTGATATAAGAAAACACATCATCAGTAATTTTAAGGGAGCAAATAATGATGAAATAAAAGCTTCAATTGAAGCTTCTCTTGACAAAAAAGATGAAATAACATTACCAGGTTTAGGTGTTTTTTTTGAAGTACTATGGGAAAACAGCGATGAAAACAGTCGTGAATATATTTTAAATACATTAAAAAATTCATTAAAATAACAAAAAAAGGTTGACAAAATCAATCTTTTGAATTAGTATATATAGTACCAATTCGGAAATATTCGAATTGGTGCTAGTATCACACTAGCCAACCCCTTTTTATTCTTTTATGCGAACTATTCCTCAGGGGGGAATAGTTCTTTTTTCCTTTTTAATACAACTTAATTATAATATATTAAAAATAAACAAGTCAACATATTTTATTACTCATTATGTCAAACTGTGTCAACTATTTTAATTTTATTTTATCTTTAGCGATTTCCTCTAATGCTCGGCCAATTGGTTTTTTAGAAGTATATTCATATTCTTTTAATTGGTAATGGTTTGTTTTTTCTATCTCATGAACTCTTTTTGCGACAAGATTTACTAATAAATATTTTGAACCTACTTGATTAAGCAGTTTATCAATAGATGGATAAATCATTTTAATCACCTTCCTTATATTAATAATAAAACAAAAATAACACATTTACAAGAAATTTCTTAGAATTTGACATTATTTGACATCGTTGAAACTATATTTTAATTTTATTTCATCATATATTTTGTTTATTTGTTCTGGATTATAAATTTTCTTATTTAATCTTTGTTCTAATGTGTTATAAACAAATCTTCTAGTAGTCAACCAAACACCAGTAACTTGAAAAGAAATACCACCATTAATTATAAAGTAGTGAAATATATCTTCTTTAATGATAAATGGATTAGGTATTTTTTTGTTATTAATTGTCCATTCAGAATCATGAATATCCCCTTTTAAAATACCTGTTTTATTTATTGTAGCAAACTCAAATATTCCTGACTCATTAATAACAATTAAATTATTGTTTATTATTAAAGTTTTGTTAAATGATTTTAAATTATTGATTTCGGCAATAATTAATTCATTATTAGTATATTCCCTTATTTTCCGAAAAGGATTAGCTAAAACGCCATAACGTTCATTATTAATTATTAATTTAATAACAGTTAAAGTGTTTATAACTATAAAAACATAAAAAAGACAGTGAAGAGGAAAACTAATAAAAGAGTTAAACATAAATAAATTGAGAAATAAATAAACAATTATTGGTGAAATTACAATATAAATAAAAGCTAAAGCATATATCAAACTCTTTTTCACAGTACCACCTCAAATATTAAACCAAAACCTATTATTATTTAATTAAAATAATAGCATATATAATTTTAAATGTCAAAGGTTATTATCATTGAAACTATAATAATTATTGTTACCAATGATTATGTGATCTAACACTTTAACACCTAATAAAAGTCCTATATCTTTTAACTGTTTTGTCATTATTATATCATTTTGTGAAGGTTCAATATTTCCTGATGGATGGTTATGGACACAAATAATACTTGAAGCACTTAATAAGTAAGCTTCTTTAAATATTTCTCTTGGATGGACTAAACTTTCATTAATTGTACCGATAAATAACAATTTATCTTTAATAATATGATTTTTAGTATCTAAATAAACGCAATAAAAATATTCTTGTTTTTTGTCTATTAATTTTTCTTTATAATAATCATAAATACTGCTTGAAGATAAAACTTTAATTTGATTAATATTACCTATTTTATTGTTAATTCTTTTTCCTAATTCAATACTTGCTAAGATTTCACAAGCTTTGGCTTTGCCAATACCCTTAATTTTAGTTAATTTTTCTAAATTAATATTCTTTAAATCATTTATATTATCAATTTGTTTTAAAATATTATTGGCTAAAATTTTAACTGAAAAGTTTTTTGTTCCTGTTTTTAAAATTATTGCTAATAATTCTTCATTACTTAAATATTCTACACCAAAATTAATTAATCTTTCTCTTGGTCGTTCATTTATTGGAATATCTTTAATTAATGTTTTCATATACCTCCTTATTGTTGATATTTACTTAAGACTTGCTTGCAAATTTCACCTATTGTATTTTCATCTGTGGTATTACTTAAAACCATATCATATTGTTTTAAAGTTTCAATTAATTGTTTATCTGTCAATGTAGTAGTTTTAATAATTGTATCAATATTTTTTTCTTTATAATATTTTTGTAATTTATTTACATTTTCACTATTTAATGAAATACCTATATAAACATAATACATATTATCAATAACACTATAAATATAATCAGATAAATGTGTTGTGTTTTCTTGCATACTTTCCATACTAGAATATACACCTTGTTGAATTAAGTAAGCTGTTTCGTTTTCTTTAAAAGTAGGAAAAATATTTGGATTTTCATATTCTTTTAATATATAAAAAGACAATAAAAAACCGATTAACAGAGACATAATAATAGTTAACATATATTTCTTCATAAGTTTTCACCATCATTATCATACCCTATTAATCAGTCAAAAAATGTCGAATTTATTTCATTAATTCAATTATTTTAGTTACAATATCATTAACATGAACATCAAAAATTTGACCAGTTTCTCGTATTTTTAATTCTACTAAATTATCCTTAACCTTTTTTCCCACTGTAATTCGATAAGGAATGCCAATTAAATCCATATCATTAAATTTTACGCCAGCTCTTAAATCACGGTCATCTAAAATTGTATCTATTTTATTATTAATTAAATTATTATATAATGCATTAGCTATTGATTTTTGTAATTCATCATCTTTATTAATTAGTACAATACATACTTTAAATGGCGCAATACTAATTGGCCAAATAATACCATTTTCGTCGTTTTTTTGTTCTATAACACTTGCCATAATTCGACCCAAACCAATTCCATAACTTCCCATAACTACAGGTTTTAAGACATTAGATTCATCTAAATAATTAAGTTCTAAAGCTTTAGAATATTTAGTCCCTAATTTAAATAAATTTCCTATTTCTATGCCATTTTTAAAATATAACTTTTTACCACATTTTGGACAAATATCATTTTCTTTAACGTTTTTAATATCTCCAACATAGTCATAAATATAATCTGAAGTATTAACATTTTTATAGTGATAATTAGTTTTATTAGCTCCTACAATATAATTATATTTATATAGTATATCATTATCAATTATTATTTTAATACCTAAATCAATTGGCCCAGCAAAACCAATTTTAGCGGAAGTAATTTTTTCAACTTCTTCGATACTAGCTAATTCTATTTTTTTCCCATTTACTATTTTTCTTAATTTTGTTTCATTAATTTCGCGATCACCGCTAACTAAACAAGCATATAAAACATCATCTATTTTATATATTAAAGTTTTAACAAATTTATTTTTATCTTGTTTTAAAAATTTAGATATTTCATCAATTGTTTTCGCATTAGGTGTATAAACTAATTCCTTTTCTTTTGGTTTTTCAACTTTATCTTTATTAATTACACATTCACTTACTTCAATGTTAGATGCATAACCACAATCACATAAAACCAAAATGTCTTCACCAATATTAGTTACAGCTTGAAATTCTTCACTCAATAAACCACCCATTACGCCTGTATCAGCAGTAACTATGCGATAATCTATTCCAATCCGATCAAATATTTTTTTATAAGCTTCGAACATTTTTTGATATGATTTATCTAACCCAGCTAAATCAACATCGAAACTATAAGCATCTTTCATAAAAAATTCTCTTACTCTAATTAAACCGTATCTTGGTCGTGGTTCATCACGATATTTATTACCAATTTGATATATATTAAATGGTAAATCTTTATAAGATTTTATTTTCATTTTAGCTGCTTCAACAAAAAATTCTTCATGCGTAGGACCTAAAACTAAATCTCTTTTATAACGATCTTTTAAACTAAACATATCATTACCAAAATTATCTCTTCTACCACTAGAAATATAAACATCTTCCGGTAATAAATTTGGCATTAACAATTCATTGGCTTTTGTTTTGTCCATTTCTTCTCTAATTATTGTTTCTATATTTTTTAAAACCTTTAATCCTAAGGGCATATACATATAAATACCATTGCTTACTTTCTTTACCATTCCACTTTTTACTAGTAAATTACCACTTATGGTTTCTTCATCTTTGACATCTTCTCTAAATGTATAGAAAAAATTTTCACTCAAACGCATAATTATCACCTCAACAACCTAATTATATCATATTTTTACTAAAGACTAAAAATAAATTATTTAAAATTTATTTTTTAAACTAGCCTTAATAATTGTTTTATTACCATATTTTTGATTTAATTTATCAATAACAATATCCACTTTATCTTCATTTTCTTTAGATTTATCGAATAATGATCCTTGATAATTAACGCTATCAACTAATTTATCTAATCTGATACCTATTAATCTAATTTTCTCGTCACACCACATTTCATTTAAAATATCTTTAGCTATTTTATAAATTTCGTTTGTAACATTAGTTGCGTTAACAAGTTTACGTTGATGTGATTTTCTTTTAAAATAATTGTCTTTTAGAATAACACAAATAACGTAAGCATATTTTTTTTGTTTTCTTAATCTAATACCCACCATATCAGATAAACTCATTAAATAAGAATATAAATTTTCTTTATTATCAATATCTCTTTCTAAAGTTATTTCATTACTAATACCTTTGGGAATATTTTCTTCGCTGTCAACAGGACTATCATCAATTCCTTTTGCTTGATTAATCAAAAAATTAGTTTGATTTTTAAAGTATGGATATAATTTATCATAAGGAAAATTAGCTAAGTCACCTATTGTTTTGATACCTAAATTTATTAATTTTTCACTTGTTTTTTTACCTATCATAAATAATTCATTTATAGGCAAGGGATACATTTTTGTTTTAATTTCGTTATTATATAAAGTATGAATTTTATTTGGTTTACTAAAATCACTAGCCATTTTCGCACATAATTTATTATTAGCTATTCCAATATTGACGGTAAATTTTAAGGTTTCATAAATTTCTTTTTGTAATTTTAAAGCAAATTGATATTCGTCACCATATAAATTTTTAACCTTACCATAATCTAGGTAACATTCATCAATGCTAGCTATTTCAATATCGGGTGTATATTTATTTAATAATTGAAATAATTTATTACTCATATCCTTATAAAATTTATAATTAGGTTGATAAACTTTTAATATCGGACATTTCTTTTTAGCTTCATATAGTGTCATCGAAGTATAAATACCTAATTTTTTACAAGGATTAGATTTTGCTAAAACGATTCCTCGTCTAGCTTTAGGATCACCACCAATTACCGCATAAGAAGATCTAATATCATATTTATAACCTTGATTAAGTAAATCAACCGCTGTCCATGACAAAAAAGCATTATTAACATCAATATGAAAAATAATTCTTTCCATTATTGTCACCACCTTTTTAAATTTTAACAAAATAAAAATTTAAAGTAAAGAAAAAACGAATATTTTTTCGCTTATTCGTAACTATTCACAGTCTAAAGTGAAATAGTTACTTTTTTTTACACAATTATTCTGATAAAATCCCATAATTATATGA
>CALVVV010000032.1 GCA_944363995.1 uncultured Bacilli bacterium | reverse complement strand
TAATATTTAGCATGGGTTTACCTTGCGGTATCAACTAAAAATATTAATTCAACATTTCCATAAAAATAGCCATTTTTGACTAATTTTTGCTGTTTTTTGAAAAATGGGTAAGGTCTAAATTCTCGCAATCCCTTTATTTACAAATGTTTCTCAGAGAGGTTAAATAAATCGGTATCAAGCAGTTAATTCCGACTAATGTAAAACTTTCTTGTTTTTCTTTACTCATCATTTCACCTTCTTTTTTATATTATATCTACATTCATATTTGATTTAGAAAATTCATATTTTTTCTGTGCCATATATATAGCATCATCTATCATTAAATTTCCTATTTCATCATTATATCTTAAATATTTTTTTACATTATTTTCATTAACTAATTTTCTATCATACATTTTACCTATATCTATATCAGCACTTTTATCATTAATTCTCTTTATTTTTGCAACCATTATTACTTAAGTATATTTTTCATTATCTTCTTCTACTAACAGATATCCAAGATAATAATATTCAACTAATCCGGCATTTAATTCTTACATATATTCTCTTTTCAAAATCTATTCAAACGTTTCATTATTTTTTAGGTTTTCCACCAGTTAATTTATATTTATTATCTTCTATTTTTAAAAGAACTCTTCCATCATCTTAAAAAACAATTCCATATACCTGCTTTACTAGTAAGTTATCTGAAACATTATTTTAAACTACGTAAAGTTTGCCATCTAATCACCATTTATACTTTCTTCTATTAATAAATCAAAATCTGATTTATATATTTTATCCTGTTTTATTCTATACTTTTCAAATTCTGTTAATGCTTTATCAAAAGCGATTTCATGTGATATTTTTCCTGCATCTTTTAATATATCCCTATCATCTGCTAACAGATATTTATCAATTCTTGTTGCCCAATCTTCCATTGTCATAGGAATATTTCTTTTTGCTCTTGCTTCTGCTAAATCTAGAAAAGCAGAAACAATTAATTCTAATTGTTCTAATTCTTCTTTTGATAAATAATTTTTAGCAAGTACAACATCTGTTTCAAGTATTTTACCATTTGGAGAATTTTTCCAACTTGTTAACCCCATATGTTCTTTTTCGCTATCAACTCTATCATAGATTATCTCAGATGCAGTTTTGTGAGATACTGCATAATGCATTTTATTTTGCACTTTTTTGAAAAACTTTACTGTTACAGAAGATTTTCTATCATAATCAATACTTGTAGCATATATATCTGTTATTTTTTGATAAAATCTTCTTTCGGATAATCTAATTTCTCTAATTTCGGCAAGTAAAGAATTATAATAGTCTTCATCAAAAAAAGTTCCATTTTCCATTCTTTTTTTATCAATTATATACCCTTTTTTGGAAAATTCTTTTAATATATTAGTTGCCCATCTTCTAAATTGTACTGCTCTATCAGAGTTAACTCTATATCCAACAGAAATAACTGCATCTAAATTATAATATTTAATACTTCTTTTTACTTCTCTATTGCCCTCTTTTTGAACTATCGAGAAATCCTCGGTAGTTGATTCTTTATCGAGTTCATAATCACTATAAATATTCTTTAAATGTAATGAAATATTGTCTGTTGTGCAATTATACAATTCACTCATAGCTTTTTGAGTTAACCATAAATCTCCATTTTCAAATCTTACTTGTATACCTTTATCCTGTGTTTGCCTTTCAAAAATTAGAAACTCTGCACTACTACTTCTAACAATTAAATTATTTGCCAATTTTGTCATCTCCTTTATTTGAATTATAGGTTTTACATTAGTCGTAATTACCATCTTTTTTACCCTTATCAAAAATTAACATTGATAAACAATTAAAAACACATGATTCTAAAAATAATACACGATATATCAATCATATTACTTTTCATAATTTAATCCAATAACGTCTTGTCAGAAATTCTTCTTCACCATCTGTATTAATCACTTTATTTTCTAAAATGCCACCACATTTTTCAATAATTCTATATGATCCTATATTATCATCATCACAAGTAATTAATACTTTATCATTTAAGCCTATTTCAACCGCTTTTTTCAATCCTAAATTTAAAGCATTTGTCCCATATCCCATTTTCCAATATTTTGGATGGATAGCATAGCTTATATTTCCACCATATTTTAAAAGTTCTGGTGTTAATTTTATCCTGATACTAATTCTACCAATAAAATTATCACCATCTATTGTATTCAATTTTTAAAAATTCATTATTATTTAATTCCACCATTAAAGATGTAGTCGCTAATGCTTGGCAAAATATGGATTCATTTTCTGTTATATTCATATTTTTTAAGCACCCCTTATATTATTTATCAATTTTATCTCCTAATAATTTTATATTTTCAGCATTATTTAGTATTTCTAATTGATATCTAGCAATTGCACTTAATAACTCGAATCTTTGTTCTTTACTTTTTCCTTCTTTTATTAATTCGGCATTATGTGATTCCAAATTAGATAAAACAGTTAATTCATTTATAGTTGCATAATCTCTTATATTAGAAGTTTTAGCTAAAACTGGATTTAGTTTTCTCCATTCTTTAGTAGTTGTATTAAATAAAGCAACATTCAAAATATCAGCTTCTTCTGCATATTTTAACCATTCTTTATTTTTATAATAATTACTATCAGGTAATATATAGTTTTTAATCGCATCAGTATATATTAAATAATTATTTTTTGTTAGTATTCTTTTTATATCCCATTCTCTATTTTGATTTTCTAATTGTTTTAATCTTTCAAATTCTTTTTGTTTTTCCTCTGTTGTTTGATTTTTATTACCATATCCCCAGTTATCTTCATTTTTTAAAAAACAATAATATTTTATATTATACTTATCAAAAATATCACATATTTTTAGTATATTCTATTTATTTCTTGCTCTTCCTGCAATTAAAAAATCATATTTTACCATTATTATCTATCTTTCCTATTAATTTAAAATCCGTAAATATAACACTAATATTATAAAAGTAGTATTTTTTTAAATTTTTACTAATATAACAATTAATTTTTTTAATTTTCATCTATTTTTGGCGTTAATTTTTTTATTTATTACTATACTTAATTTTAATGAGTCTAATTATGCAATCACTCTTTACTATTGTTTTAAAAAAGTAGAATTTTATTTCTACATTTAAATTTATTTAATTATTATTTTTTTTAAATAGTGATTTTATTAATTTTTTAACACCATTTTGATTTTTCTTATAACTTTCAGGATATTCAATTCCTTGCGGTAAATTTATATGAACATGTCCTTGCTTAAACCATAAAATTTCTCTTAAGGAGTATATTTTATAATCTAATATTTCGCACTGATTATCAATATACTCACATTCTTCCTCTGATACAAAATCAAATCTTGAGGCAAGCTCATTTCTTTCTAATGCCACATTTTGACATAAATTTAATACTTCTTCTAAAGATTTATCTTTAATCTCATTATAATCAATAACCCAATCTATTTTTTTTATAAATTCTATTTGTTCTGGTTCATCAATTTTAATAAAATCATTTTTCGTATTATCATCTATTTTAAAACTATTTTTAAATATTTTTATAAAAATTGAAGAAGGAACAAAAAAAGTCATTTTATATAAAAAAAGCAAATCTTTTTTTTGAACATAAACACAATCTTTATCAATTATTTTCATATTTACCTCCTTAATTTATTATATTTTAATTTATAATTTCACCATCCATACTCCATGTTTTTACAGAAGTAATTTTAACATCAACAATTTGTCCCAAATATTTTTTGTCAGCTTTAACATTTACTAATTTCATAGTATCAGTATAACCTTTTAAATAACTACTATTTTTGCTACTATAATCTTCTAATAAAACAGACACTACTTTATTTAAATACTTATCATTATTCTCTTTTGAATATTGATTTACTAAGTTGTTTAAAATTTGTAGTCTTTCTTCTTTCTTTTTTAAATCAATCGTATCTATCATTTTACAAGCTGGAGTACCAATTCTTGGCGAAAAAACAAAAGTAAAAGCACCATCAAATTTACATTTATTAACCACATCTAAAGTATCTTGGAAATCTTCGTCTGTTTCATTAGGAAATCCCACTATTATGTCAGTTGTTATAGCAACATTAGGTATTTTCTTTTTTAATTTATCAAATAATTCTATATATTGTTCTTTAGTATAACGTCTTCCCATTAATTTTAAGATTTTGCTTGAACCAGATTGTAAGGGTAAATGAATATAAGGCATAATATTTTTATATTTACTAATAGTATCAATCATATTATCATTAAAATCCCAAGGATGACTAGTTACAAATCTAATCCGTTCTATTCCTGTTTTAGCAATATCTTCTAATAAATTAGACATTGTGTAATTAATATCTAAATCTTTGCCATAGGCATTAACATTTTGTCCTAATAAAGTTACTTCTTTATAACCACTCATCACTAAATTATTTACTTCAGCAATAATATTTTTTGGTAATCGACTTCTTTGTTTACCCCTAGTATAAGGGACAATGCAATAAGTACAAAATTTATCACAACCATACATTATATTGACCCAAGCTTTATATTTACTATCCCTTTTGACTGGAATATTTTCAATCACATCGCCTTCAACTGAATAAACTTCTATTTCTTGTTTAGTTTTTGCTTTTTCTATTAAGTTAGGTATATAATAAATATTATGCGTTCCAAAAACAAAATCTATCCATTTATATTTTTTCATAATTTCATTGACAATGACCTCTTCTTGAGCCATACATCCACCAAAACCAACAACAACATCTTTGGTTTGTTTCATATGTTTAATTCTACCTAATAGTCCAAAAACTTTATTATGCGCATTTTCGCGTATCGCACATGTATTTAAAATTATTAAATTAGCTTTCTCCATATCAGCAGTTTGGGTATAGCCCATTTCTTCTAATATTGCTTTAATATTTTCAGAATCATGCTCATTCATTTGACAGCCATAAGTTTTAACAAAATATTTTTTAGATAATCCTATTTTTTTTTGAAAATCATTTAAACAATATAAAGAATATTTAGTTTCTATTTTATTATTTGTTCTTTTCCTTGCTTTTTTTAAATCAGGTATATTCATCGAACCACTTCCTAAACATAGATAATAACATATTTGTCAAATTTTTTCAAGCAAAAAATTGTGCTTATGCACAATTTATACTTCCTGAATCATAATCAAAATTATTGGTTTTGATTCAGTTTCTTGATAAAAATATTTACCAATTTTATCTCTAATTTCATTCTTAGTTTTACTGTAATCAATATAAGAAACTTTTGTATTATTAGTAATTATATCTAAAGCCATTTTATGAGCTTCCTTAATTAAATCGATATTATCTTTAACATAAACAAAACCTTTAGTAACAATTTCTGGTCCTGCTAGTATTTTTTTGGTTAATTTGTCAATAATTGCAATTACTAATACTATTCCATTTTCTCCTAACATTTCACGGTCTTTAATAACTAACTCCCCAATATCACCTACTGTTTTGCCATCAATTAAAATCTCATCTATTTTAACCGAATTATCTTCATCAGTTAATTTTCCATTAACAAAGGTTGCTACTTGACCATTTAATTTTAAAATAATGTTATCTTCTGTAAATCCCATTTGTTTAGCTACTTCGCTATTAGCTACTTGATGACAATATTCACCATTAACTGGGAAATAGTACTTAGGTTGCATTAAATTTATCATCAACATTAAATCTTCACTTGATGCATGTAACGAATAAAATTTCTTACTTGACATAGTAATTAAATTACAACCTCTTTTAGCTATTTCATCAAACAATATCGTGGCACTTTTTTCCATACCATCATATATTGGTGAAGCAAAAATAATAGTATCTTCTTCATTTAATGTTATAAATTTATCATAGTTACGAACAATTCTTTTCATATTAGAAAAGGGTCTTTCACGTTCATCTGAAACAATAATTATCGAATCTTTCTCTAAATGATGAATATTACCAATTCTTGATTTATCAAAATTTATATAACCATCATTAATAAATTTTACTAAGTTTTTTTCTAAGCCTTTACCTAATATAACTATTTTTCTATTCAATTCGCTAACAATTGTCAATAATTCTTGCATACGATAAAATTGTCCTTGAAAAATATTAACTAAAATTCGGCCAGAATGTTTATTTATTACTTCTTTCAGATAATTATAACTACGATGTTTAGGAGAAGTATAACCTATTTTATCAGCATATACAGATTCACTTAATAAACATAAAACTCCTTGCTTGCCAACATAAGCTAATTTACCAATATCCATTTTATAATTTTTTTCCATCGATGGATCAAAAACAAAATTTCCTGTATAAAAAATTGCGCCATCATTGGTGTATAAAACATAACCAAAGCTATCAGGAACTGAATGTGATAAATTAATAGGAAAAATATAATTTTTACCAACTTTTACTTTTTTATGAGGTTGCAATTCAATTAAATTACCTTTTATATTTTCTAGTATTAATTCTTCTCTTACTAAATCTAAAGTAAATTTTGAACCATATATTTTTAAATTAGGTAAGTCATGTAAAATATCAGGAAGAGCACCTATCTGTTCATCATGGCCATGTGATAAAAAAATTCCTTGAACACGTTCTTTATTATTAATTAAATAATCATAATTAGGAATAATATAATCAACACCCAACATCTTATCATCAGCATATTTTAATCCAGCTTCAAACACATATATTTCATTATCAACATCAACAATATACATATTTTTACCAATTTCATTCAAGCCACCTAAAGCGAAAATTTTAATTTTGCTCATATTTACCTCCTTTCTTTTTAAACAAAACTATATATTATTATAACAAAAAATAACTAATTAGTCTAGTTATGTTTTATGCCACAAAATGCTTTGTTTTTGGTTGTTCATCTTGGATACGACTATTTACCTCTTTAATTGCTTTTTTTGTTTCTCTAATCGACATATAAGATTTAATAAATTTTGAATCATAGTTTTTTAATGGCTCAAAATTGATAAAGCCACTATTGACTTTTTCTGCTTGTTTTAAAGCTTCCTTATTCTCAATATCAACTGTAACTTCATAGTCTTGTAAATTCATATTTAATTGTTGATAAATTTGACCATCAGTTAAGCTCATATAACCAACAAAATTATTTTTAGCATTAGTTACTAAAATAAATATATCTTTTTCTTTTTTTATATTAAAATGATGAATAATGCTTACAGGTTTAAAAAGACCGCTATAAACATATTCTAAAGATTCCATTACATAATTTGCGACATATAATTGTTCTAATGAAATTTTTTTAAACATCAATATTTCTCCTTCCTTTTTTAGTGGGAATTTAAGTATAACATACATAAAAAAAACAGTCAATAAAGTTTTCTTAATTTATCACTTTATTGACAATTAACAATTATAACATCATCACCAATCGTTTTAATTTGATCCCATTTAATTTCTAACTCATCTTTTGTAGTAAACATTGAAATTAAAAATTTACTTTTTTCTACTATTAAATATTTTATATTACCATTTTCAATTACAACATCGATTATATTTCCTATTAATTTACCGTCTGTTGTTATAATATTTTTGGATTGTAAATCGCTTAATCGCATAATTTCACCCATTTAATTTTATGATTATTTAAACATTTTTTTCATATTGTCTAATCCGTTTTTTTCTATTCTTGAAATTTGTGCTTGTGAAATCCCAATTTCCATTGATAATTCCATTTGCGTTATCCCTTCAAAATATCTTTTTTGAATTATATATTTTTCTTTGGCTTTTAAATTATTTAAAGCTTCTTTTAACATTAATTTAGTATCTAATCCTAATTTGTCTTTATTATCAGCAAGCTGTTCTGATAAATAAATAGTATCTCCACCATCATTATAAATTGGTTCAGACATACTAATTGTATCCTTAACTGCTTCAAAAGCTTGTGTTAAGTCTTCTTCAGAAATATCTAGCATTTGAGCTATTTCTTGATTAGTCGGTTCTTTATTTAGTTGATTAGTTAAAATTTCTTTGGCTTTTAATCCTTTATAAGCGATATCTTTTAAACTTCTAGTTACTCTAATTGCACTATTATCGCGTAAATATCTTTTTACTTCCCCTAATATCATTGGAACAGCATAAGTTGAAAATTTAACTTCATGATTTAAATCAAAATTATCAATTGCTTTAATTAACCCTATACAACCCACTTGAAATAAATCATCCATATTATCCGTACGATTATTATACTTTTTTAAAATAGATAAAACTAATTTTAAATTTCCTTTAATTAAAAAATCTTTGGCTTTTATGTCACCACTTTGATACTTTTTAAACAAATCTAACATTTGTTCATTAGTTAATACTTCAATATTCGCAGTATTCACGCCACATATTTCTACTCTATGACGTGCCATAAAAAATCTCCTTTCTCTATCATTTTGATATTAAAAAAAGATTTTTATGCATTATATAACAAAATTACCATTTTTCATAATTATTTCTTCTTGATTATCTTTTATACCAATGACTTCCAAATCAGAAGTACCAAACATAAAATCAACATGATTACCACTATGATTTATTTGATCAGTTAGCTTTTGTACACATTCTAAATAAGCTGATCCCAAGGCCATATGACATGAAGCGTTTTCATCATATAATGTTTCGTAAAAAATCAATCCTAAATTAGATATATTAGAATCATAATCAACTAAAGCAATTTCCCCTAACATATTTGATGTTTCATCAAATTCAATAATTGCTTTTAAAGTCTCATAACCTTGCTTAGCTTTAAAATCTACTACTTTACCATTTTCAAACTTAAGCATAAAATCATCAATTAAAACACCATTATGAACAAGCGGTTTAGAATTGTAAACAATTCCATTAGTTCCGTATTTATAAGGAGCAGTAAATATTTCTTCGGTTGGCATATTTTCAATAATCTTTTGATTTTTAACTAGTGATTGCCCATTAGCCCAAATATGTTTATCTACTAATTGAATTATAATATCAGTTCCTAGACTATTTCTAAATTTAAGATAATTATATTGTTTTTTATTCATATAATTACAACGTTGATTTAATTTTTCCAGTTTTTTTCGCCATTCTTTATTAGGATTATTAGTATTTACTAAGCATATTTGATATATTATTTTCCATAATTTTTCTAAATTATTTATTTCGTTTGGAAAAAGTTTATCAGCCCATACTTTTGTAGCCACTGATGCTATTGTCCATCCTATTTCGTTTTTTAATTGTTTTTCTTTAAACAAAGGTCGTGATAATTGTGAAACTTTTGCTACTAATTCCAATTTTTCATTATCCAAATTTTCTCTTTTTTCATAACTACTCAACATTAAAAAAACAGCATCTTTTTTTGCATATTCATCAAAAATTTTTTTATTCCAATATGGACTATTTTTTAATTCTATAGCATTTAAATGTTTTAATTGTAACTGTTTTATTATTTCATCGCTATAATCTATATAAATGTCTTTTACCCCTTTTTGATAAGCTTTTAAAGCCAATATTTGCACAAACTTATAACATTCAATTGGACTTGATATTAATAAAGGTTGATTGTTTATATTCAAACATTCATTCAATAATAAATCGGCATATTTTTCTTGCATTTTTTACCTCCATTAATAGTATGACTAAAATTAAGTTTAATTATGTATAAATATATTAGCTCAGAACCAAAACAAATTTAACAGTAACTAAATAGATATTTCTCCTTCTTAGATGATTTTTGTGCAAGAGATTAATTTTCGATTGTTGTTAATGTAATTGTTTATTTTATCTTTTACAGTAAAATTTCTTTGTTGTTTGTTCAAAGGCACTTTTATAGTATATAAAAAAGAAATCATCTGATTTCTTTAATCATTTTTTACAACAGCTTGGGCTGCAGCTAATCTAGCGATTGGAACTCTAAATGGAGAACAAGATACATAATTTAAACCAACTTTATGACAAAATTCAACACTTGCAGGATCGCCTCCGTGTTCACCACAAATACCTAAGTGAATGTCTTTTCTCGTTTCTTTACCTTTAATAGCGGCCATTTCAATCAATTTACCAACACCAGTTTGATCTAATTTAGCAAATGGATCACTTTCAAATATTTTTTTATCATAATAATCATTTAAAAATTTACCAGCATCATCTCTTGAGAAACCATAAGTCATTTGTGTTAAATCGTTTGTACCAAAGCTAAAGAATTCAGCTTGTTTAGCAATTTCATCAGCAGTTAAAGCTGCTCTTGGAATTTCAATCATTGTTCCAACTTTATATGTCATTTTTATATTATTTTCTTTAATAATTTTGTCAGCCACATCAACAACAATATTTTTAACGTATTCTAATTCTTTAACATCGCCAACTAATGGTATCATAATTTCTGGTGTAACATTCATACCTTTTTTATTTACATTAATAGCAGCTTCAATAACTGCTCTAGTTTGCATTTTAGCTATTTCAGGATAAGTTATCGCTAAACGGCAACCACGATGTCCCATCATTGGATTAAACTCTTTTAAAGCATTAATTCTATTTTGAATTGTTTCTAAACTAATATTTAAACTTTTAGCTAAAGGTTCCATTTCTTCTTTTGTATGAGGCAAAAATTCATGTAATGGTGGATCTAAATATCTAATTACGACCGGATCACCTTCCATTGCTTCAAATAATTTTTCAAAATCGCTTCTTTGATAAGGTAATATTTTAGCTAAAGCTTCTTCTCTTTGTTCTAAAGTATCAGCTAAAATCATTCTTCTAAAATTGAAAATACGATCAGTTTCAAAGAACATATGTTCTGTACGACATAAGCCAATTCCTTCAGCTCCAAATTTTCTAGCTTGTATAGCATCTTTTGGTGTATCAGCATTAGCGCGAACTTTTAGTTTTCTTGTATTATCAGCCCAAGACATAAAAGTTTCAAAATCACCACTAATTGTAGCTTCAACAGTTTTAATTTGTTCACCATATACATTTCCTGTTGAACCATCTATAGACATATAATCACCTTCTTTAAAAACTTTGCCATCCTTAGTTTTTAAAGTTTTAGCTTCTTCATCTATTATCAAATCACCACAACCAGATACACAACATTTACCCATACCACGGGCAACAACAGCCGCATGAGATGTCATTCCGCCACGAACAGTTAATATACCATTAGCATCGTTCATTCCTTGAATATCTTCTGGTGAAGTTTCTAATCTCACTAATAAAGTTTCTTCACCTCTTTTTTTAGCTTCGCTAACATCACTTGCAGTAAAATAGATTTTCCCAGTTCCAGCGCCTGGTGAAGCAGCTAATCCCTTAGCAATAATTTTGGCTTTTTTTAAAGATTCATTATCAAACATAGGATGCAATAATTGATCTAATTGTTTAGGTTCAACTTTAAGTAATGCTTCTTCTTTTGTAATCATTCCCTCATTTACTAAATCAACAGCTACTTTTAAAGCGGCTGGCGCTGTTCTTTTGCCATTTCTTGTTTGTAACATAAATAATTTGCCATTTTCAATAGTAAATTCCATATCTTGCATATCTTTATAATGATTTTCTAATGTTTTAGCTATTGTACTAAATTGTTTATAAACATCTGGCATAACAGTTTCTAAGGTTGATATAGGTTGTGGTGTTCTGATTCCCGCAACAACATCTTCTCCTTGTGCATTAATTAGATATTCACCATATAATTTGTTTTCACCAGTAGCAGGATTTCTTGTAAAAGCAACTCCTGTACCAGATCTATCGCCACTATTACCATACACCATTTCTTGAACATTAACAGCGGTTCCCCAACTACTTGGGATATCATTCATTCTTCGATAATAAATAGCCCTTTCATTATTCCAAGATCTAAATACAGCTGTAACCGCTTCAATCAATTGAACTTTAGGATCTTGTGGGAATTCACCACCTGCTAAATCTTTATAAATATCTTTAAATTTTTTAGTAATTTCTTTCATATCATCTGCATCTAAGTCAGTATCGTATGAAACACCTTTTTTTTCTTTGAAATCATCTAATACTCTTTCAAAATTAGATTTAGGATAACCTTTGACCACATCAGCAAACATTTGAATAAATCTTCTATATGAATCATAAACAAATCTAGGATTTTTAATTTTCTCACTAAAATTTTTAGCTACCTCATCATTTAATCCTAAATTTAGTACAGTATCCATCATTCCTGGCATACTAGCTCTAGCACCACTTCTAACAGATACTAATAATGGGTTAGTTAAATCTCCCATCTTTTTTTGAGAAGATTTTTCTAATTCTTTTAATTTATCCATTATTTGTTCAATAACTTCATCAGCTATGTTTTCATTATCTTCATAATATTTATTACAAGCTTCAGTTGTAACCGTAAATCCATCAGGGACAGGTAATCCGAGTCCTTTCATTTCAGCTAAATTAGCTCCTTTACCACCTAATAAATTACGCATATCTTTGTTTCCTTCATTAAAGGAATATACATATTGTGTCATATCTTGCCTCCTTATTGTTTAACACTCTTAAATTATAACATATTTATAGTAAAAAAAGAATAAATTTTTTTATTTCTTTTATGAAATTTTGATACCTAATTCTTTTAATTGTTTTTCTTCTACTATATTAGGACATTCACTCATTAAATCATTTGCACTAGCAGTTTTTGGAAATGCAATAACATCTCTTATGTTTTCTGTATTAGTTAATAACATTGTTAATCTATCTAGTCCTAAAGCTAAACCACCATGTGGCGGTGTACCATATTTTAAAGCATCGACAAAGAAACCAAACTTTTCTTTAATTTGTTCATCAGTTAATTCTAATGCTTCAAACATTTTCTTTTGAACATCTTGATCATGAATTCTGATAGATCCTCCGCCAGCTTCATAACCATTGATAACAATATCATAAGCTTTAGAATAACAATTAGCTTTATCATTTAATAATTTATCAATATCACTATCTTTTGGAGCAGTAAAAGGATGATGACAAGCAACATATCTATTTTCTTCTTCACTATATTCAAAAGCCGGAAAATCAATAACCCATAACAATTCATAATTGTCACTTATTAAATTTAATTTTTTACCTAAATTTAATCTTAAAGCTCCTAATGCTTGTTTTACTATTTGTTTTTTATCAGATATTATTAAAATTAAATCATTATTTTCTAAATTTAATTTAGACTTTAAATCATTTAATTCTTGCTCATTAATAACCTTAGCAATACTACCTGTTACTTCATTATCGATTTTTAAATAAGCTAAACCTTTAGCTTTATAAGTTTTAACAAAATCAGTTAATTTATCAATATCTTTTCTGGAAAACTTATCTGCACTATTTTTAACAACTAAACAATTAATAATACCATTGTTATTTAATACATCTTTAAAAATAGTAAATTCGGTATTTTTAAAAATATCAGTTATATCATTAATTTTCATATCAAACCTTAAATCAGGTTTATCAGAGCCATAATAATTTATAGCATCATCATACTTCATTTTTCTTAAAGGTAATTTAATATCTATATTTTTTACTTGTTTAAAAACATAAGCAATCAATCCTTCAGTTAAATTCATAACATCATCTTCGGTTACAAAACTCATTTCCATATCAACTTGCGTAAATTCTGGTTGCCTATCAGCTCTTAAATCTTCATCTCTAAAACACTTAGCAATTTGAAAATATCTTTCCATACCACCTATCATTAATAACTGCTTAAATATTTGTGGTGATTGTGGTAAAGCATAAAATCTACCATTAAATATACGAGATGGAACTAAATAATCTCTGGCTCCTTCGGGTGTACTTTTACATAAAATCGGTGTTTCTATTTCTAAAAAATTTAATTTATTTAAATATTCTCTAATAGCAAAAGTTATTTTATGTCTTGTTTCTAATTTTTCTTTTATTTCACTTCTTCTTAAATCTAAATATCTATATTTTAATCTTGTATCTTCTAAAGCCGTTGTATCATTTAAATTAAATGGTAAATCGATACTAGTATTTAATACTTCTAATTCATTTATAATAACTTCAATATCACCAGTTAATAAATTTTTATTTTTACTTTCTCTTTCTGTTATAGTTCCTTTAATTTTAATAACATACTCATTTTTTAAAGTTTCAGCCAAATTATAATATTTATTATCTGGTTTAACAACTAATTGAATAATACCACTTCTATCCCTTAAATCAATAAAAATTAAACCACCTAAATTTCTTTTTTTAGCAACCCAACCATATAATGTTACTACTTCACCTACATTTTTAATATTAAAATCTGTATTATTAACTTTCATAAAAATCCTCCTAACAATTAAAAAAATCCTATAAATATAAGGACGAATTATTTCGCGGTGCCACCTTATTTCATAGAATTCTATGCTCTTAAATCTTTAACGGGATTAACCGATTATTTTTTAGTTTGCTGTCTTTCTATATAT
>CALVVV010000031.1 GCA_944363995.1 uncultured Bacilli bacterium | reverse complement strand
TAATGTGAAAAGACAAAAAGGAGGATGATTTATATGTGTTGTAACAATGGTATATCTGGAGCTGCTATCGTTTTAGTACTTTTTATTCTTTTGATAATTATACTTGGAGCTTATATTTAAAGGAGTAATTTTATGAATTGTGAAACATGTAATAAGACTTGTGACCGTAATTATCTTATCATAATTGTCTTATATATTTTATTAGCTATTATTATTGGGTCATGTCTATTTTAAAAGGGGATAATACCTCTTTTTATTTTGTCAAATTTACATATTTCTCTTTACAAAAATTAAGAAAAAGAGTAAAATGTTGGTATGAAGTGGTAATAGGTGTCAAAAAGTGGGTGATAATTATGTTTATGGGGGAATATCATCATACAATTGATGATAAAGGAAGATTAACTATTCCATCAAAATTAAGATATGAATTAGGTGAACAATTTATCGTAACTAAAGGATTAGATGGTTGCTTATTCATTTATCCCAAAGAAGAATGGCAGAATATTGCTAATAAATATAAAGAATTACCAAATACCAAAGATGCTAGAAATTATTTAAGATTTTTCTTATCAGGGGCAATTGTTGGTGAATTTGATAAACAAGGAAGACTAAACATACCTAGTCCACTTATAAAATACGCTGAATTAAAAAAAGAATGCGTTATTATTGGCGTTAATGAAAGATTAGAAATATGGAGTAAAGAAAGATTTGAACAATTCTTAGAAGTTAATGAAGATATTATATCAGATATAGCTGATAAATTATTTGCTCCAAACATTTAAGGTGATTTATGCATATAAGTGTTTTATTAGAAGAATGTATTAATAATTTAAATTTAAGAGAAAATAGCCTTGTAGTCGATTGTACTTTAGGCTATGCTGGGCATAGTAGTGAAATATTAAAAAAAATAAAAAAGGGATATTTATATGCATTTGATCAAGATAAAGAAGCAATTAATAAAGCTGATTCAAAATTAAAAAAAATTGGTAATAATTATAAAATAATTAATAGTAATTTTGTTAATATAAAAAAAGAATTAAATAAATTAAATATTAATGAAGTTGATTGTATTTTGTATGATTTAGGAGTATCTAGTCCGCAATTAGATGAGAAAGAAAGAGGATTTAGTTTTCATCAAGATGCACGATTAGATATGCGAATGAACCAAGAACAAGAATTAGATGCTTACTATGTTGTTAATAATTATGAATTAAATAAATTAGTTGATATTTTTAAAAAATATGGTGAAGAAAAATATGCATTATCTATTGCTAAAGGTATTATTAAAAATAGACCTATCACGACAACTTTAGAACTTGCTGAAATCATTAAAAAAAATGTTCCATTTAGTTATAAAAAAGACAAGCATCCAGCTAGAAAAGTATTTCAAGCAATTAGAATTGAAGTTAATGATGAATTGAATGTTTTAGAAAATAGCTTACGTCAAGCTTTAGAATTAATAAAAGTTAACGGTAGAGTTGCTGTTATTACATTTCATTCGTTAGAAGATCGAATATGTAAAAAAATATTTGATGAAGCAAGCAAAGTTGATGATAATTTAAAAAAATTACCAGTTATTCCATTAGAATATCAACCTAAATACAAAATAATAACAACTATTACACCTAGTGATAAAGAATTAAACAATAACAATCGTGCTAGAAGTGCAAAATTAAGAATAATAGAGAGGATTAGGTAAAATGGCAAAAAAGAATAAGAAGATAAATAAAAAAGAAAAATTATTATATTTTAGCGGAGTATTATGTTTTGCTTTAGCTTTAATCATTAAAATATTTTTTGGAGCGAGTATCGGTAATTATAAAATGAATAATGAAAAAATTCGTTATGAAATTGCTGGTGAACAAAAAACTGTTGAAAGTTTAAATATGCAAGTTAGTGAATTAACTTCGTTTGATAATGTTTCAAAGGTTGTCAAAGATTTAGGTTTAGCGTATAATAATGATAATATCGTTGTTATAAATGATTAAGAGGTGATAAAATGAAAGCAAGAAGTGTAAAATGGAAAGCGCCAATGGTTGTTTTTTATATATTTCTTGTTTTTATTTTAATTTTATTTATTCAATATGCTTATTTATCACTTTCCCCTAATGTTTATGGTATTAATATGCAAGCATTTGCCGAAAATCGTAACACTTATTCCTCTTTATTGCATTCTAAACGTGGTACTATTTATGATAAAGATGGTGATATTTTAGCGCAAGACGTTTCAAGTTATACTGTTATTGCATATTTAGACGAAAGTAGAACCGGTTCTTCAGATATTTTATATCATGTTAAAGATAAACAAATGACCGCTGAAGCTTTATCACCTTTGCTAAATATGGAAGTTGATGAATTATTAGATTTACTTAATAGAGATGTTTATCAAGTTGAATTAGGTCCTGGTGGTAGAGGAATTACTGAAATTTTAAAACAAAAAATTGAAGAATTAAATTTGCCTGGAATAGATTTTATTGAAAGCTATAAAAGATATTATCCAAACGGTGATTTTGCTTCCTATATAGTTGGTTATGCAAAAAAGCAAACTATTGATATTGAACTAGATAATACTATCAAACAAGAAGAGGTATTGGTTGGTGAACTAGGAATTGAAGTTCAATACAATGATTTATTAAAAGGAATTAATGGTTATATCAGTTATCAACAAGATCGGTACGGTTATAAAATACCAGATACACCAGAAATAAATGAACCAGCTATAGATGGTAGTGATATTTATTTGACAATAGATACTAATATTCAAAGAATTTTAGAATCGGTTGTTGATACGAATGTTGAACTTTATGATCCAGATTGGGTTACTATTAACGTTATGGATGCTAAAACTGGCGATATTTTAGGATCAGCATCTAGTCCTTCATATGACCCTAATAAATTAAATTTAACAAATTATGAAAATCCTTTAACATCATTTGTTTATGAACCAGGAAGTGTAATGAAAACATATACTTATATGTGTGCTATAGAAAAAGGAACTTACCAAGGTGATGCTTTATATCAATCTGGTTCTATTGATATTGAAGGAACTAAAATTTATGATTGGAATGATGTTGGTTGGGGTGAAATTACTTATGATCGTGGGTTTATTTTATCAAGTAATGTAGCAACTACTAATATTATGCAAAACTTTTTAACAAAAGACGACTTGAAAGATTGTTTAACAAAATATGGTTTTGGGCAGACAACAGGTATTGAATTACCTCGAGAATTAACTGGAAGTGTAATTTTTAATTATCCAGTTGAAGTAGCTGCGGCTTCTTATGGACAAGGTATTACTACGACACCAGTACAACATTTACAAGCTTTAAGTATTATTGCCAATGATGGTTATATGGTTAAACCACAAATAATTAGTAAAATTGTACAAAATGGTGAAGTTATTTATGAAAGAGAAATTGAAAAAAGTCAAAGAATTGTTAGCCAATCAACAATTGATAAAATGCATGATTTAATGTATGCCGCTGTTAATGATGAAGAAGGCGGAGCCATAGGCTTAGCTTATCGTGTTGACGGAATGGATGTAATGGGGAAAACAGGAACTGCAGAAATATATGATGAAGAACATGGTGGCTATTTAACTGGATGGAATGATTATATTTATTCTTTTTCTGGAATATTTCCTGCTGATAATCCTGAAATAATTATTTTTGTTTCTGTTAAAAGACCTAATAATGGTTCTAATATTGGAATTAAAACAATGACACAATCTGCCATTGAATCAATTGCTAAATATAAAGGATATATTAGTAATAATCCTAACAATGACCAAATTAATAGCTATACAGTTGAAAATTATATTAATAAAACAACTTCTAATATTGTCGATGATTTAGACAATAAAGGATTAGAAGTCATTACTTTGGGTGATGGTGAAAAAATAATAAATCAGTATCCATCTGTCGGCACTACAGTTTTAACTGGTGAAAAAGTTTTTTTAATAACTAATGCTAAAAAAATAACTATGCCTAATTTAATCGGTTTCTCACGGATTGAGGCAATAGCATTATTAGATTTACTTGATGTTGATTATGAAATAAATGGTTATGGTTTTGTTACCGAACAAAGTATTAAAGTTGGCGAAGCCATTCAAGAAAAATTAAAACTTACCTTAGAACAAAAATATGAAGATGCGAAAGATTAAATTTCGCATTTTTTGTTGTATAAAATTTAATAAAATTTCCCATTATTATCATAGAATAATATAGAAAGGAGATTGTTATGTTTGGACAATTTACAGAAGAAGCAAGAAAAATTTTAATTAATGCTAAAGTTGAAATGATGGAATTAAAACATCCTTATGTCGGAAGTGAACATTTCTTATTAGCAGTTTTAAAAGATGATAATTCCGTTTCAAAAAAATTAAATCAATATAATTTAGATTATTATAAATTTAAAAATAAAATAATTGAAACAGTTGGGATAGGAACAAAACCAAGTCAATGGTTTTTATATACACCATTATTAAAAAGAATTATGGAAAATGCTATGTTAGATTGTAAAGAAAACAACACAGAGGTGACAATTGAAGCATTATTTTCTAATCTTTTAGAAGAAGGTGAAGGAGTTGCTATTAGAATATTACTTAGTTTAAATTTTGATTTAGATAGTTTATATAATGAATTTAGTTATAAAATATTTAAAAAGAAAAAAACTAAAAAATTATTATTAGAAGAATTAGGGATAGATTTGACTAAAAAGGCCGAAGAATTAGATCCTGTCATTGGTAGAGATAATGAAGTAAAAAGAATCATTGAAGTTTTATCGCGAAGAACAAAAAATAATCCTCTTTTAGTTGGTGAAGCTGGGGTTGGGAAAACAGCTATTGTTGAAGCTTTATCTAAATTAATTGTAACTGGTAATGTCCCTAATAATTTAAAAAATAAGCGTATTATTAGTTTGGATATGGCTACTTTAGTAGCGGGAACAAAATACCGTGGCGAGTTTGAAGAACGTGTAAAAAAAGTATTAAAAGAAGTAGAAGAAAATGAAGAAATTATTTTATTTATTGATGAGATTCATACTTTAGTGGGAGCTGGTGGCGCGGAAGGGGCTATTGATGCTTCAAATATTTTCAAACCAGCACTAGCTAGAAATAAATTAAGATGTATTGGTGCGACAACAATTGATGAATATAAAAAATTTATTGAAACAGACAAAGCTTTAGAACGAAGATTTCAAAAAATAACTATTAATATTCCAAGTTTAGAAATAGTAAAAAAAATTTTATTAAAACTTAAACCTATTTACGAAGATTATCACCATGTTAAAATAAGTGATGTAATCATAAATAAAATAATTGAATTAAGTGATAAATATATATATAACCGTAATCAACCAGACAAAGCAATTGATATTTTAGATGAAGTATGTGCGAAAACTAGTTTAAAAGAAAGCAAAGAATTAATAATCTATAATAAATTAAATAATGAATTACAAGATTTAATTAAAAATAAAAATGAAGCTGTCAGCAATAACGATTTTAAAAAAGCTAGTAATTATAAAAAAAATGAATTTGAATTAATGGACAAAATTAATAATTTAGAACTTTCTTTGTGTAATAAAGAAAGAAATGAAGTAAATTTAAACGATGTTGCTTGTGTTATTAGTGATAGGACACAAATTCCTATTTATGAAATTTTAAAAGAAGATAATAAAATAATTACCGAAATGAAACAAAAAATAAATGATAAAATTATTGGTCAAGATGAGGCTTTAAATAAAGTTTTTAATGTTGCCAAAAAAATAAAATTAGGATTTAAAGATAATAAATGTTATTCATTATTGTTTGTTGGTCCAAGTGGTGTTGGGAAAACAGAGTTAGCTTTAAATTTTGGTCATTGTTTAGCGTATAATAATGTTATTAGATTAGATATGAGTGAATTTAGTGAAGCTCATAGTGTTAGTCGTTTTATTGGTTCACCTCCCGGTTATGTTGGTTATAATGATAATAAAACAATTTTAGAAGAAATTAAAAACAAACCATTTTCTGTTCTTGTTTTAGACGAAATTGAACGAGCCAATAATAGCATTATTAACTTATTATTTCAGATATTAGATAATGGTAAAATAAAAGATGCCAAAGGAGAGGATATTTATTTTAATAATATTGTTATTGTTATGACTTCAAATGTTGGATTTGATGAAATAAATGTTGGTTTTAATAAGAATAATAGTAATCTTTCAAAATTAAAAGAATATTTTAGTTTGCCATTTATTAATAGAATTGATGATATAGTTAATTTTAATCAATTAAAAGAAGAAGATATATTAAAAATAATTCAACTAAAAATAGATGCTTTAATTGGTAAGTATAAAGATAAAATTAAAGTAAAAATTGTAAAAGAAGTATTACAAGAAATTTTAAAATTAAGTAATTATGAAGAATTTGGGGCACGAAAAATTGAAAAAATAATTAAAAACAAATTAGAAAATATTATTTTAGATAAATTAATTATAGGAAGAAAAAGTGTTAATATTAAAAGTATCGAATATATTGCTAATACATAAATAATCAAAAGTTTAAGTAATTAAGCTTTTTTTCTATAATTATTTCTTTTGAACAAAAAATATGTTATCATTATAATAGGTGATAATAATGAAATTAGGAATGATTATTTTTAAAGAAGAAGAATTAACTGAAAAACTAATTAAAAATTTAGTTGATAATAATTTTCAAGACATGATTATTACAAATGGTGAAGTACCATCATTTAATAATAGTAATGTTCGAATTATTAGTACTTTACGTCATTTTATGAATTATTTTTATGATGACAGTAGAATAATATTTATTTTAATTCCTGAAGAAAAAATTGAAGAATTGTCTAAATTAATAACTAATATTTTAACTAAAAATAAATATATATTTTTAACTTTAGCGATTGATAGAATTGAAGGTAATATATAATGAATATTATTGTTAATGTTGCTGTTATTTTATTCTTTGGACTTTTTTTTAGTAAATTGATTAAAATTTTAAAATTACCAGAAGTAACAGGTTATTTAATCGCAGGATTGATAATTGGTCCTTATATTTTAAATATGCTTAGTTTAGATGATATTTATATTTTAGAACCATTTAATATCATTGCCTTGACTTTTATTTCTTTTATAATTGGTTCAGAATTAAAGTGGAAATATATAAAAAAATTAGGTATTAAACCCTTTGTTATTGGTTTTGCTACTTCGATATGTTCACTTGTTTTGGTAACTAGTGGAAGTTTATTATTAGGCTATAGTTTTGATTTTAGTTTATTATTAGGCGCTATTGCATCTTCTTCTGCACCAAGTAGTGTTTTAATGATTGTAAAAGAATATAAAGCTAAAGGTCAATTTACCAATACAATGCTTAGTGTGATAGCTATTAGTGATATTTTATCGGTTATTTTGTTTGGGATATGTTTAGTAGTAGTTAAAGATAATAATTCATTAATATCGTTAATTGAACCATTAAAAGAAATAATGTTTTCATTAATAATTGGTAGTTTGATTGGTTATATTATTGGTATTTTAGCTAAACATTTAAAAACTCATAGTGAAATTATTATATTATTAATTATTGCTATATTTGTTGATATAATTATTTGTGACATAATTAATATTTCACAATTATTATCTGCTATGATTATGGGAATTACCTTTATCAATTTATTTAATCATCGTGTAACTGATCATGTTTTAGAAACGATTAATGATATATCTGGGCCATTATTATTAATATTTTTTGTGATTTCGGGAGCTAATTTAGATTTTAATATTCTTCCCTCAATTGGCATTATTGGTATTGTATACATCTTTTTACGTATTTTAGGAAAATTCATTGGTAATTTAATAGGTTCAAAAATAACTAAAGAATCACAAAATATTACTAAATATTTAGGAATTACTTTACTTTCGCAAACTGGAGTAGCAGTTGGTTTAGCATCAATAGCTATGCCTCTTTTAAAAGATGGTCAATTGTTAGTTACTATTGTTGTTGCATCTAGTTTTATTTTTGATATTATTTGTCCTTTGTTAGTAAAGCATATTTTAAAGAAAATAAAAGAAATATAGGTGATTTTATGTATAAAGACTATTTTGCAAAATTAGTTAAACAAAAAGTATTTCCTGGTTGTAATTATGCGATTATAAACAATAACAAAATTGAATATGGAACGGTTGGTTTTAAAGCATTAATACCTAAATTGGAAAAAAATAATATAGATACTTTATATGATTTAGCTTCTTTAACTAAAGTAATAGTTACTAATGTTTTAATAACTAAATTATTAGAAGAAAATAAAATTAAATTAAATGATAAAGTAAAAAAATATTTACCAAAATTTAAATATGAAAATATAACAATATTTAATTTATTAACGCATTCATCGGGATTAATTGCTGATGTAAAATGGGAAAATATAACTAATAAAGAGGAATTGATTGAATTTTTTTACAATAAAGAATTATATTATCAAACTAATAGTGATGTTATATATTCTGATTTGAATTTTATTTTTTTAGGATTTATTGTTGAAAAAGTCTATAAAGAAAAATTAGATATTTTAGCTTATGAAAAAATTTTTAAACCGCTTCATATGAATAATACTACTTTTATACCTAACAATAAAGATTTATGTGCACCAACTGAAGTTACTAGTAAAAGAGGAATTGTAAGAGGGGTTGTTCATGATGAAAAAGCTTACATGATGGGGGGAGTATTAGGAAATGCTGGATTGTTTTCTAATGTTTTTGATTTAATAAAATTTTCTAAAATGATTTTAAATGATGGAATTGTTGATAATAAACATTATATTGATAAAAAATATATTGATTTATGGTTTAAACCATTTGTTAAAGGAAAAGAAAAGAATGTAAGGTCTATTGGATGGGGGATTGGCAAAAGTAAGATAACTGGATCTTTTTGTAGTAATAATACAATTTATCATACTGGATTTACTGGTAATACTTTGATAATTGATCGAAGTAACAAAATAGCTATTATTATTCTATCTAATCGAATTCATCCAAATAGAGATAATAATTTATTAGCTAATAAAAGAAAGTATATAGCAAATTTTATATTTAGAAAACAAGTAAAGATTTAAATTTACTTGTTTTCTAATATCCAAGCGTTTGGCAAGTATCTAGCACCTGTGTAACCAAACCCACGATGATTATTTATTAATTTATTATTTATAACTAAACTAGAAGAACCACCACCATCTAAATTAGCAGCATTATAAGCTCCATAACGTTCAAATAAAGTAATCATATCTTTAATTGAAATACCATCACTACCATTTGCTCCTCTGCCATCAATAACTAAAAATAAGACAATACCGTCTTTTCGCTGAGCGATAGCGGTTCTATTAGCATATCCCCAACCGCCATTTCCAGAAACTTGGGCTGAGATACCATTAACAATTAAAAAAGGACCAAAAGTAACAGCATCTACAATTCCTTCTTTTATTGCCTCTTCAGCACTGGCAGTGGTTAAAATATAATCTTTATTAAAGCCAATTAAGCCTCCGCCGTGTCGGTTAGGAGATCCAATTGATATGACTTTACCATTTTGAATAACGGTTCCAGTTGGCGTTAAAATGTTATCATTAACTGAAAAAAGAAAAAAATCAATTTTTGTTAGGTAATTTAATAGTTGATTCGACTAGATGTAAATTATAGAAAGATAGCACTATTAATATATATAGTGATTATACAGCAATGAATAAAATAATCCTTGAACATTTTATTGATCAATATTTTTGTTTATTAAAGAAACTGATAAAATCAAAAAAATTTAATTTGTTATCAGTTTTTTTTGACAAATATTTGTTACAAATAGACAATTGTATATTGTCTAGTATATGTTTATGTGATATTATATTGATAATGTAGGTGGTTTGCATGTTTGAAAAAGAAAAATTAAAAGAAAACACCATTTTTATAGTATCTTTAGTTGGCATAATATTGATATTGACAGTAATTGATTTTTTAATTAATGATAAGGATAATATTTTTACCTCTTTATCTGATGATGAAATAAATGTCAAACAATTAGTTATAAATGAAATAATGACTTCTAATAAAGGATCTTATACTGATAGTGAGGGAAATATATATGATTGGATAGAATTATATAATGGTTCTGATGAAGATATTAATTTAGCTAATTATACTTTAAGTGATGAAGAATCAGGAAAATCTAAATGGATATTTCCTAATGTAACAATTAAAAGTAAAGAATATTTAATTGTATATTTAGCAGGAGTAAATAGTGAAGGAATGTACGCTAATTTCGCATTAAAAAAAGAAGGCGGCGAGTTAATAACTTTAAAAAAGCCAAATGGAAAAGTAATCGATTCTATTAGAACTGAAAGCTTAGAAAAAAACACTACTATGGCCAGAAATAGCGAGGGAATTTGGTTTAAAACTGCGGAAATCACTCCTGGTTTTGACAATAATAAAGAAGGCAGAAATAAATATTTAGAATCATTAAAAACAACTGAAGATGTTTTAATAATAAATGAGTTTTTACCAAATAATAAAGGTAATTTTAATATTAATGGTGAATTTTTATCCTATATTGAAATAAAAAATACTGGTAATAAAAGTATTAATTTACATGATTATTTTTTATCTAATGATTTTTTAGAACCTTTTTCTTGGCAATTACCAGATGTTATATTAAAAAGTAATGAAGTATATTTATTTTATGCAACTGAACTAGATAATATAAATCATACTGATTTTAAATTAAATAAAAGTTCAGGAACGTTAATTTTATCTAAAAAAAATAAAATAGTTGAGCAAGTTGATTATACTAATGTAACTGGTGGTTATGCGTATATTAAAACTAATGGTACATTTTATGAGGGAATAAATATAAGTCCAGGGTATGATAATGATGATATTACAAAATTTAATCAAGAATATCGAAGTAATCCTAGTGATTTAATTATTAATGAAGTTATGTCAAGTAATAATACTTATTTACCGCAAAATGGTGGCAATTATTATGATTTTATAGAGTTATATAATAATAGTGATAAGACAATTAAATTAAGCAATTATACGATAACAACTGATGTAGATAATATTAATTTATACCAATTAGAAGATAAAGAACTAAAACCAGGTGAATATTATATTTTAATGGCTTCAGGTAATATAAATAACAGTAATAGTAGTTATAAACATGCAAATTTTAAAATATCACCAACTGAAAGCTTATATTTATATAAAAACGGCGAAATAATTGATTCTATTTTTATTTCTAACATCCCAAAAGGATATAGTTATGGAAGAAATGATGATGGTTTTTATTATTTTAAATCACCAACGCCAGGTAAAAAAAATAGTTTAGGAGTAGATGCAATTGCTTATACACCGACTTTTAATACTAAACCAGGAATATATAATGATGTTGAAAACTTAACAATTGAAATAAATGGTTCAGGGACTATATATTATACTTTAGATGGTAGTGAGCCGACAACTAATTCTAAAGTATATAATAGTCCTCTTGTTTTATCAAAAACAACGGTAGTTCGTGCCATTAATTATGAAACAGGAAAAAAATCAAGTGAAACGGTAACAGCTTCTTATATTATTAATGAAAATCATACTTTACCAGTTTTATCATTGGGTCTTAATCCTAGTGATTTTACGAGAATTTTAAATGCGGGTGGTTCTTCTTTAACATTACCTGTTCATGCCGAATTATTTGAAAGTACTGGTAGTTTTACTATTGATTGTGGATTAAAATTATTTGGTGGTAGTACAAGATATATCAATAAAAAAAGTTTCGCTTTAAAATTTTCTTCAAAATATGGTGATTCATCTTTAGAATATAAAGTATTTGATAATAGGGAAGCGACTAATTATAAATCATTAGTTATAAGAAGTGGATCACAAGATAATAATCTTTCAATGATAAGAGATGAACTTGCTACATCAATAATGGATGATTATGGAACTGTTGATGTTCAAGCTTATAAACCAGTTATTTTATATGTTAATGGTAACTATTGGGGAATTTATTATTTAAGAGAAAAAGTCGATGAAGATTTTATCCAAAATCATTATAATGTTGAAGGAAGTTATTCTAATATTATAAGAATCGATGGTGAAGTAAAATATGGTTCTCGTGATTTTTATACTAAATTAATCAATTTTGTTAAATCTAATGATATATCTAATACTGTTAATTATAATAAAGTAAAAGAAATGTTAGATATTGAAAACTATATTGATTATTGGATTGGTGAATTATATACAACTAATAATGATATTGTTAATCAAAGATATTTTAATAATATTTTATTAGATGATGGTAAAATAAAAATGATTTTTTATGATTTTGATTATGCATTTTATAATCAAAGATTTAATTACTTAAATTGGATGATTGATCCAAATGGTATGAGTGAATATCATTATGATAACACATTGTTAATTAATTTATTAAAAAATAAAGAGTTTAAGCAACTATTTTTAGAAAGATTATCTTACAATATGAATAATGTTTGGACAGATAGTAATGTTTTAAATAGATTTAATGAGTTAAAAAATTTAATTGAACCAGAAATGCCACGTAATCAAGAAAGATGGGGTTATACGATGTCGACTTGGTATAATGAATTAGATAAATTAGAAAATTATATTAAAGAAAGAAGAAGTTATATGCTAAATAGTGTTAAGTGGTATTTTAACTTGTCAAGTAAGGAGATGGAAAAATATTTTGAAGATGTATAGACATGAATTAAAATTTATAATCAATAAAGCTTATTCTGAAATGTTAAAAAATCAACTTGCTTTGATTATGGATATTGATGAAAATTCAATTGATAATACTTATTTTATAAGAAGTTTATATTTTGATGATATCAATAATAGTGCTTATTATGAAAAAGTTGATGGGGTAGAAAAAAGAAAAAAATATCGTATTAGAGTTTATAATTTAGATGATTCATTTATTAGATTAGAAAGAAAAGATAAGGATAGGGATTTAACTCACAAAGAACAAACAATAATTAATAAAGAAGTTTATAATAAAATAATTAATAATCAATTAGATGATATTGATTTATCAGATAATTTATTAAAAGAATTTGTAACTCTCATTAAAACTAAAGGATTAAAACCAGCAGTAATAGTTGATTATAATCGATTAGCTTATACATATCCTTTGTTTGATACAAGAATTACTTTTGATGAAAACATTAAATCGGGTAGATTTAGTCATGATTTATTTGGTGAATTGTTAACTTATGATGTTTTAGATGATGTAGTTTTAGAAGTTAAATTTAATGAAATGTTACCTAAACATATTGCTTCGGTTATTATGAATATACCAAGTGTTAGACAAGCAATATCTAAATATGCATTATGTTTTGAAAAGAAGGAGATTTAATTATGGGATTTTTAGATTTAATTAAAAAAGGTGTAGTTGAAGAGTTTACTGGAACAATTTCAACTGGTGATTTATTTATATCACTTATTATTGCTTTTATATGTGCTATATTTATAACTTATATTTATAAAAAAACTTATACTGGAGTATCTTATACTAAATCATTTGTATTATCAATTATATTATTAGCTATGGTAACATCATTAGTAATTAGAACAATTAACTCTAATTTAGCGTTATCTTTAGGTATGGTAGGCGCCTTATCAATTGTTCGTTTCAGAACAGCTGTAAAAGATCCTGTTGATACAATATTTATGTTTTGGGCAATTGCTGTAGGTATTATGTCAGGTGCTGGCTTATATTTAATAACTGTAATCGCTTGTGCTTTATTAGGATTATTTTACTTAATAAGTTATTTTAAAGTATTTAAACCAATTGAAAAATATTTGTTAGTGGTAAATACTAATAAAAAAAATTCAATAGAAGTAGCTAAAATATTTGCTAATAAAAATTGTATTTTAAAAACTGAATCTATTAAAAAAGATAAAGTTGAATTAACTTATGAAGTTGTTGGTAGAGAATTTGCTAATAATTTGTTAGAACTAGATAACGATTATATAGAAGATATTCATATAATTAATATAAACTAAAACAAGGTTAAATTTTCCTTGTTTTTTCATTTTTCTAATAATTGCCAAAATTTTTTCACACTATGTCCTAATGTTTTATTTTTTAAATAAATCAATCTAATATATCTTTTTTCTATTTTGGGAATATTTTTTATGAAGAAGATAAATTTAATTTATTAAAAGATGATTTTATGATAGAAATTACTAGATGTTATTTTGATTCAAAAAAAGATATGAAAGTTTTAGGATATAAGAGATTATATAAATACTGATAATTTTAAAAAAGCTAATGTAAGACTCAATTATGTTAAAACATAAGAATTTTGAAGAATATTTAAATGAAATTAAAATGTTTATAGATAAATATCCCAATATAAAAACAGTAAGTTTAAAAACTTTAAATTTAAATACATATGACAATAATCTTAATAATAAATATTCTAAATGGATAATAAAAAATGGTTTAACTAAAAAAGATTCAGATAGTATTATTAATTATAAATGCTAAATTTATATGTAAAGATGAAATTTTTTTTGATAGATATGAATAGATTTATAAAAATGTTTCTATTACATTTTATATAAAAAAATTAAATTATGGATATTCTAATATTGTTTATTATGGTGGTAATTTAGTAGATTATCATTTAAAACCAATTAAATTAAAAAGGGATGAGTAATTAGTTAAAATTAATAATGCAGAAAAAAAGTATTTAAAATTAATAGAGTATATATATTTTAACGCAAACATATAAAAATAAGTATAAATATTGGAAATAAAATAATATATAAAAAAATATATAAATATTGATTATGAAATAGTATATTTATAAATCTATTTTTATAACTATAAAGAGAAAATTCCAGTTAAAAGTATCTAAATAAAATATTCGAAAATTATGGTATTTATAACGGTAAAATCAATACAATAATTAAATAACCATTATTGCCAAAAAAATTATATTAATAAATAATAAAAAAATTATAATCTAAAATTAATTTAAAAAAACTTTATCTAAATATGATATAGATACTTATAAATAAAATAATTTATTATATTGTTTTAATAATTATAGTAAGGTTACTTATAATATTTAAACCTTACTTTTTTTGTTTAAAATACCAATTTTACTTGCAAAAATAATAAAAAAAATATATAATTAATCTATAGAATAGGAGAGATGAAAATGAATAAAGCTTTTACTTTAATTGAATTAATAGGTGTATTAATAATACTAGCAGTAATATCATTAATAACATTTCCGGTAATTGATAATGTCATAGAAAATTCAAGAGAAAAATCATATGATCAAACAGTAAAAAGTATAATATCAGCTGCCAATAATTATAGTATAAATAATAAAA
>CALVVV010000030.1 GCA_944363995.1 uncultured Bacilli bacterium | reverse complement strand
ACAATACCAGAAAGTCCAATAACTAATATGGAACCATTAACACCAGTGCAACCAACAATACCAGAAAGTCCAATAACCAATATGGAACCATTAACACCAGTGCAACCAACAATACCAGAAAATCCAATAACCAATATGGAACCATTAACACCAATGCAACCAACAATGCCAGAAAGTCCAATAACCAATATGGAACCATTAACACCAATGCAACCAACAATACCAGAAAGTCCAATAACTAATATGGAACCATTAACACCAGTGCAACCAACAATACCAGAAAGTCCAATAACTAATATGGAACAAGCTACAACAAATATTTCGCAAAACGAATTACCAATATATGAAGTGCCAATCGCTGAGACAAAAGAAATACCAACAATTACAGAAAATTATAACAATAATGATAATAAAATTTTTAAAGAAAACAATATAGCTGCACAAAACAGTGGTACAACAATCGCAGCTATAGCTCCTAATATTAAATTAGCTTTAAATACAATTAGAGATTGTGAAAATACACTTGAAAAATATGGATTTAATATTGATGTAGAAGAAATTGATTTTGAAGATTCATATCAAGTTATATTTAAAATTGAAAAAAATAACAAATAAACTAATAACATAAAAAAAAGATTGCAATTAAATGTTTTTTGCAATCTTTTTTTATTAAATAATTATTTATTTAACTCATTTTCAATTAATTTTTTATAAGCAGTAACACCAGGTTGATCAAAAGGATTAACTCCTAATAAATATCCTCCTATGGCTGCTGCAAGTTCAAAAAAGTATATTAACATTCCAATATTATATTCATTAATTTTGTCAATAATAATTAAATTACTTTCGACTCCGACTTTTAAATGGGCATATGCAACCTGTTTAAGTGCAATCATATTTATATCTTCAACTGCATAATTATATAAATTATTTTTAAGTTTTCCGTTTGCTTCAATTCCTATAATTGTTTCAAATATAATTGGATTTCCATCTTGATAAAATTGCCCTAATGAATGTAAATCACGAGTGTTATTAGAAGAACTTGGTAAAATTCCTTTTTTATTTTTTCCTTGTGTTTCTCCAAATAACTGTTTTAACCATTCTACAAAATATTCTAATTTTGGTTCATAAAAAGTAAATAATTCAACTAATTTATTTTCTTTATATAAAATATCTCTTATTATTGCATATTGAAAAGCTAAATCAATACTTACATTTTTTGCTCCAAATAATAAATCATCAATATTATATCCAGCAACAGCTATTGGTAGTAAACCAACAACTGTTAAAACTGAATAACGACCTCCTATTTGAACAGGAACGTCAAAAGTTTCATAGTCATTTTCTTGAGCTAATTTCCTTAAAATTCCCTTTTCTGGGTCGGTGGTTATAATTATTCTTTTTTTTAATTCTTCTTTAGAATATTTTTTTTGCATTTTTTGATAAATAATATCAAAAGCAATACTTGGTTCTAAAGTCGTACCAGATTTAGAAATTACATTGATAATTATTCTTTTATTATCTATATATTCAATTAGCTCTTTTAAATAACACTCTGATAAAGAAGTTCCAGCAAAAATTATTTCTGGTTTATTTTTAGTGAAATATGGACTTAGTGCATCAATAACCGCTTTAGCCCCTAAAAAAGATCCACCAATACCAATAACAATAAATATGTCGCAATTATTTTTTATATATTGACTAACTTTTTTTATTTTATCTATTTCTTTTGGAGAAATACACTTGCTTAAATCATACCAATCTAACATTTCTCCACCATTATCTAAAATGTTTTTTATGTGAGAAACTTGTGTATTATATTTTTCAAAATTCTTACTTTTTAGATAAGTATTAAAATCAATTTTTAACATAAAATCCTCCTTAATTAGGGTATTGTTATTATAATGTTATGTTCTTTATTGTCATCTAATAATAAAATATAATTTTTATTAATCTTATTATTATCAATTACAATATTATAATTATTCTTTTTTATAACCTTAATATGGTACAAACTATTTTTATATTTGTAATCAATCTCAAAATTTTTCCAATGACTAGGAATATGTGGATTAATATAAAGTTTCTTTCCTTTTAGATTAAATCCTAATATATCTTTTATAGCAATTCGATAAAACCAACCAGCACTACCTGTATACCAACTCCATCCACCTTTGCCAGGAAAATCTTTATTGCTGTATATATCAGCAGATATGACATAAGGTTCAAGTTTGTAAATATCTGTTGTATTTTTATTTTTTGTTCTTTCAATAGGATTAATCATTTGATATACTTGATAGGCCAAATCATATTTACCAACTTTAATTAATGCTTGAATGTACCAAGCTACAGCATGGGTGTATTGTCCACCATTTTCTCTAATACCTGCTGGATAATTCATAATGTAGCCAGGATTATTTTTACTATTTTCAAATGGTGGCCATAATAATTTAATTATTTTTAAATTTTTATCAAATAAATAATCATCAATAGAGTTTAATATTAATGTTGTTTGTTCTTTATTAGCAATTTCTGATAAAATAGCAAAACATTGTGAAATTAAGTCTATTTTACATTCTATATTATCTTTAGATCCAACTTTATCATCATTGTCGAAAAAAGCTCGTAAATAATGATGACCATCCCAACCTACTTTTTGTAATGCTGTTTTTAAATTATTATTAAATTCAATCCATTCTTTAGTATCAATATTTTTATCGAATTGTTTTGTTATTTTAATAAATTTATCAATTACAATATATAAGAAGAATCCTAACCATACACTAGTTCCCTTTCCTTTTTCACCAATTTTATTCATTCCATCATTCCAATCGCCACCTTGAATTAAAGGAAGACCATTTTTACCCATTTCCTTTTTTGCTAAATTGAGGGCTAATAAGCAGTGATTATAAAGGTTTGTAGTTTCATTAGTATATGTGTAATTAATTCCCTTTTCCATTTCATTATTTTCTAAGATAGGACCATCAACAAAACCAACTTGTTCATTTAAAATTGAATAATCTTCAGTAATATCAAGATACTCACAAGTTGCATAAATTAACCATAAATAATCATCTTTATATTTAGAACGTAATCCAATATTGGTATCTTGATGCCACCAATGTAGAACATCTCCTTCTTGAAATTGATGTTTAGCGTTTATTAAAATTTGTTTTTTAGTCATTTCGGGATGAATAGTACATAAATTCATACAATCTTGTAATTGATCACGATAACCATATGCTCCACCAACTTGATAAAAACCAGCTTTAGCATATATTCGTGATGTTATAGTTTGATAAGTAAGCCAGCCATTCAATAAATAATTAAAACTTTCATCAGGTGTTTTTACTTGAATATCTTCTAACATGTTTTTCCAGTATTTTATTACTTCTTTTTCTTCATCTTTAATTTTAGAAATTGAATTAAAATTACTTAATAAATTTATAATATCTTTTTCTTCACTAGTTCCTAATATAAAAGCTACTTCAATCTCTTCATTAGCATTTATAAAAACTTCTGTTTCTAATTCTTTAGATAAAATTCGGTCAATTTTAACATTAGTGATTGGCAAAGTCGAACTCATAAAAGTTATTAAATTAGAAAAATGTTGAATATATTTGTTTTTAAGAGTAATGCAATTTGCTTTTTCATTATAATTAGTTAAAATATAACGGCTTGTTTTTTCTTCAGTAACACCTAAACATGGATTAATCCAATATTTTAAAATTAAATGTTGCTTGTTATTATTATTATTTTTAATTTTTAAATGATAAAATTTAATTGGTTGATTGACACTAACAAATTGTGTTAAAGTAAAATCAAAATTATGCCATTTACCAATGAATTTCATTGTACCAAAACCAATTTCTGTTAATTGATATTTTAAATTAACATCATTAATTTTTATTCCTTCTGAACAATCAGCTAGTAATGGATCATTAGTCCAAGATGTAAGTTTATATTCGCGACTATTTTTTGCATATGTAAAACCTGTTTGATTATTAGATATAATACTACCAAAATTTTCATTTGCAAGAATATTAGACCAAATTAATGGTGTATCAGGATTAGTAATAACATATTTTTTGCCATTTTTAATAAAGCCACCATAATTATTATAATATTGCAATTTAGAGATATCATAATCAATTTCTTGACTATTTTCTTTTTTTACGATTTCTTTGCGACTTATTGTGTTTAATTTTTGCAAATTAATCATAAAATCTTCTAAAGAATAAAATTTATTACAATCGATATCAAGTCTTGCCACTGTCTTGAACAAAGTTATTTCTTCATCAGAAGCATCACTCGGATTAATAACGTAAATATTACCAGGTGTTTTATTAAAACTATTTAAAGTATACATGTGATATTTTTCATAATCAATTTCTTCATTAATAATTTTTTTATCTTGTTCGTCTTTACTATTTAAAATAATTAAGTCAATAAATATTGATTTACTTTTATAATATTCAAAAGCATGCAAAACTTCTTTAATTAAACTTAAATTATTTAGATTAATTACTTTTAGAAATATAATTGGTCTATCACCAGATATACCAAATTTCCATAATCCTGTTTGATTTAGAACGTTATTTTTTAAGATTTCTTTTCTTTCTTTATTAATACTAATATGACTAGTTTGATATAAATAATTAAGCATTGTATTGTAAATTCGCATATCATTTCCTGTAATATTGACCATTTTATTGTTAACATTATTCATTATTGTAGCAACTTCAAACGCTTTTTCAGTAATAGAATAATTATCTTTAAATGTATTAACAATTTCTAAAACTTGTTCTTTAGATTTTCCGAAACCATTGATTAAATATACAGTTTTTTCTTCGTTAGGTTTTATAGATATTGTGCTTCTTAAACTAATAATTGGATCAATACAGGTTCCACATTTATTAGATAATTCTTTTTCTAAAGCAATTGGATTAGCTCCTGTTCTATTACGACCGATAAAATTTTCACGATTTGTTTCATAATTAAATTTGCTGTCTTCATCAATTAATAATCTATTAATCATATAATAAGTTGTATCAGTATTTCTTAATTTACGATGCATAATAATAGAATTTGTAGTTTCATCATATTCACTTTCAACAAATAAATTTTGAAAAGTTTTATGGCTAATATCATCCATATTTTCACTTATAATTGGCTCAGTATAAGTTGTCAATTCTAAATTTTTATCTTGATTGCTCAAATTTTTAAAAGTTACTTTTCTAATTTCCGCATGATGAGTCTTAGTAACAACTATTTCTGTTGTAGTAATAATATCATAATCTTGTCTAATAAATTTTATTTTATCTAAAGCAAAAACAACTTCATATTTATCAGGCATTATATTTATTGGTGCATAGGTATTACACCAGATATTATTAGAATTGATATCTTTAATGTATAGAAAAATGCCATAATCTTGTTCAGTAATTTTACGATAACGATTTAATTGGATTGTTCGGTATCGACTAAATCCATTACCACGATCATTAATAAAAACACTATATTTAGAATTTGATAAAACGGAAACTTCAGGTAATGTTGCCAAGTTATTAAAGACACGTATATCATTTATAAATGTTTCTTTATCATATGTGTATTTTTTATACTTAGTAATATTAATATCAATAATAGGTTTTAATTGCACTTTTTCTTTCATTAAAATTTCAAAAGCATGATTATTAATATCTTCTATAAAATATTTTTGAATTATATTATTTTTTAAAGTATTAGTGATACTAGCCAAAATCATACCTTGATGATGGGCAAAATAAGAAAAAACGATAGCTTTATCATCCATGTCAAATGATTCATAAAAACCATATTCTCCCAATAATTTTAACTTTTCTAATTTTTTCATATTGATTAATACGTCTTTAGTAAATATTGGTAAAGCTAAAATAGAACTATATGGAGAAATAACAATTTTATTATTAGATTCTTCTTGTAATTTTAAATATGGCGTTGCAAAAGCTTTGTATTTATAGTTTTGGGCATCATCTAATTCATTATATGCAGATTCTGATATTCCCCATGGAAATTTGTAATTAACTTCTTTCATGAATTCCTTTTGCGCATAAAAAGCGAAATCATAACTTTCATCAATTAAAGTATTTTCATAGGTTGGCATAAAAATTAATGGCATAAAATATTCAAAAGATGTTCCTGACCATGATACTAATCCTTTTTTCTTTTTATAAGTAGTTAAAGTTTTATCTAAGTTAAACCAGTGTTTACTAGAGACATCCCCTTTAGCAATCGCTAAATAACTTGTTATTCTACTTTCACTAGCAAATTTATTATAGCTAAAAGGTTCTAAAATTCCTTCGTTAACATTATAACCGACACTAAAAACATTATCTTGATTATATAATTTTGCAAAATCTGTTTGATTAATTATTTTTTTAATCTTATCAGCCAACTGAATTTCATTATGTTTTAACAAAAATTCTTTTATTGTTATCAAACAAGCTACAAAATTACCACTATCTACTGTCGAAATAAAATATGGTGGCATTATTTTTAAGGTGTTAATTTGGTACCAATTGTATAAATGACCATTCCATTTTGGTAATTTATCAACAGTATTAATTATTTCATTAATGTAATTAATTGTTGTTTTTTTATCAATAAATTCTAATTCATAAGCAGATAATATAGATATTAATGATAAACCAATATTGGTTGGTGATGTTTTATTATCACATTTTTTTTCTCTATTTAATTGATAATTATCAGGAATTAAATAATTATTTTCTAAAGTTAAATTTTCTTGAAAATATTCCCATGTTAAACTAGCAATATTATTTAAATATTTTATTTCATCTTTATTTATTTTGTTATTTTCTTTTTTTATATCTTCGCTAATAGCATAAGCTAGAAATGGAGCTATGATAAAAAATATAGCAATGATAATACATTCGATTGGGTATTTACCAATTAAAATAGCTAAACAAATAAATATTATTGATACAAAATAGTTAATTTTAAATTGAATTAAGTGATTAAAAATAGTTGTTTTAACCTGCTTAGCAGCATCTTCAGCAGTTAACCATTGTAATAAATGTTTTTTACTAATAGTCATTCGATATATAGAAATAACAAAAGATTTAACATATAAATAGGCATTATATGGAATACTTGTAAATACTGATAAAGTTCTTAAAATAAAAGCTTGATAGCCAAATGCCATAATATTATAATATTTTAAATTTTTACTGTTTTTTCTTTGGATGGTAAATAATTGAATTATATAAGAAATAACTGGTAAAATTACTACAAATAAGATAAAAATAAGCCAACAATAAGGATGTGTAACAGTAATACTAGATAAACAAATTAAAATTAGTAATAGCGATAAATCCAATAAACTTCTTCTAATATTATCAAGTATTTTAAATTTACCTAAAATATTAATCGGATTTTTATATTTAATATTATTTTCGTTTTTAACCTTATTAGCGATCCAACCGATTATTTGAATATCACCACGAGCCCATCTTGATCTTCTTGTTGCATCAACTAAATATTTAGAAGGAAAATCATCAATTAATTCAATATCACTGACAACACCACATCTTAAATAATTTCCTTCTAATAAATCATGACTTAAAATAAGTTGGTTAGGAAATCTTCCTTTTAAAACTTGTTGATATATTTCTAAATCATAAATTCCTTTACCGATAAAACTTCCTTCACCAAAGACATCTTGATAGAAGTTTGGACAAATATTTGAGTAAGGATCTAATCCCCCTATTCCCGCATAAATTTGTGAGAATAAAGAATTATTGGTTGATTCAACATCTACACTCATTTTAGGTTGTAATATACCATATCCTTTAATTACCTTAGTTTTTGTTTCATTTAAAATTGGTTTATTTAAAGGATGAGCCATCGTTCCTACTAATTTTAAAGCACTGTTTAAAATTAATTGTGTATCAACATCTAAAGTAATTACGTATTTTATTTTATATTTTAAATTATCTAAAGTTTGAATTTGAAACCAATATTTTTTTTCTTTTTCATTAAAATTATTTAAAAGTAAATCATTAAAGTGCAGTAAAGCACCTCTTTTTCTTTCAAATCCTAAGAAAGAATTTTCGCCTTTATTATATTTTCTAGTTCGATAAGCAAAATAAAATATCTCATGATTATATTTTTTATTTAGTTCTTGTACTTTTAAAATTCCTTGTTTTTTTATTTCTTCATCTTTTTCATATTTTTCACTTTTACATTCACAAGCATCACCTAAAAGTGTAAAATATAAATTTTTTGATTTATTTGCTAAATAATATGCTTCTAATTTTGTAAAAACTTCATCGACTTTTTCTTTGTTTTTTAAAATTGTTGGGATAACAACCATAGTTGAACAATTTTTAGGAATTCCTTTTTCAAAATCAAGTTTTGCCATAGGTTTAGGAGGATAAAATTTAAGATAAATTTTATTTATAAACGTAATAACAATTTCACTAATTGGAATAAATAATATTATAAATCCTAAAAATTTATTAGGAATAAAGTAATTAACTGAAATAATTGTTAAATAAATACTTAAGAAAGTAATTAATAATAGATAAATATATGTTTTAAATTTGATATTTTTATGAGGAAATAACACGCTACCAATATTTTTATCTTTTTTAATTAATTGTTTGGCAAGTTTTTCAATATTCTTTTTTTTGGCTAAAGAAATTAATTTTTTTCGGTATAAATTTTTGGTTTCTAAAGTCATTAATTTATAATAAGGATCATTATTTAAAATTTTTTCAACATTACATAAGTTACAATATAAGTTTTCTATTTCAATATTATCAATTTTTTGAATACTATAAAAAATATTAGAAACTAATATATTATCATCGGTATTGTTCAAATGATTTTTATTGATTGTTTTTCTTAAAGAAATATTATTGTCTTCTAAGTAATTGTTAAATTGTTTAAAAATTTGATTAGAAAATTTTCCAAAATCTTTGATTTTTTCATTGAAATAAACTATTTTAGTGGCTGATTTATAGAATTCATCAGTTAAATATTTTTCTAATTTTAAATTTTTATGCTGTAAATATTGCTTTTGTATTTTTTTAATAATATTATTAACTTCTGACTTTTCTTTTAAATTAATATTTTCTTTTTGACACAATTCGCTTAATTTATTAATTAAAATAATATTTAAAGCAATCGGGATAATTTTTATTTCTTCATAATACAAATGAATATCATTTTTATCACAATAATCTTTTATATTAATAATTAAATCACTTTCATCAATTCGATAATTTCTAAATTCTAAAATGTGATTCAATAAATTTATCATATCAACATTTTTATATAAGTATTTGCTTTCTTTTTTATTTTTATTGAAATGTTTAATTAAATTATTTTTTTCAACAATTAAGTAATAATTATCTACTATCCATTCGTTAACAATTCCTATAAAATAATGTTGTTTTGTTAATTTAATTAAATTGTTGTAATGTTTTGTTATAATATTAAAATTTTTATTTGTTTTCATTTCTATCCCTACTTCCTATTTACTAATATATCATATTTCTAATAAATATGTAAATAAATTCATTAATTAACAATAATTATTTTTTTAAATTATTACCTTTATTATAAAATAATTAATCAATATTTATTAAATGTTTAATTTTTATTAAAATATGATATAATAATTTAAATTTGAATAAGGAAGGGATAATATGTTTGAATTAGTATCAAAATATAAACCTAGTGGTGATCAACCTGAGGCTATTAAAAAATTAGTAGATGGCATTAAAAATAAAAAAAAATATCAAGTATTATTAGGTGCAACTGGAACAGGTAAAACTTTTACAATTGCAAACGTAATAAAAGAAGTAAATAAACCTACTTTAGTTTTAGCTCACAATAAAACCTTAGCAGGCCAATTGTATGCAGAATTAAAAGAGTTATTTCCTAATAATAAAGTAGAATATTTTGTGTCTTATTATGATTATTATCAACCAGAAGCATATGTTGCTAAAACAGATACTTATATTGAAAAAGATGCTTCTATTAACGATGAAATAGATGAATTGCGACATTCCGCTACATCATCTTTATTAAATAATAATGACGTTATTGTAGTTGCATCTGTATCATGTATATATGGCATAGGTGAAAAAGAAGAATATCAAAATAAGATGCTAACATTAAATGTTGGTGATAACGTAAAAAGAAATGATATATTAGAAAAATTAGTTGAAATGTTGTATGAAAGAAATAATTTAGATTTAAAAAGAGGATCATTTAGGGTAAGAGGAGATATATTAGAAATAGTACCAATAAATCAACACAACCATGCTATAAGAATCGAATTTTTTGGGGATGAAATTGATAAAATATTAGAAGTCGATATATTAACAAATAAGATTATAAATAACAAAAAATCAATTTCCATTTTTCCAGCTAGTCATTTTGTAACTAGTGAAGAAAAATTAAAAATTGCTATTAAAAATATAAAAATAGAATTAGAACAACAATTAGAAAAATTTAAAAAAGAAAATAAGTTATTAGAATATCAAAGACTTCAAGAGCGAACCAATTATGATTTAGAGATGTTAGCGGAAACAGGTTTTTGTCGGGGGGTTGAAAATTATTCTAGGCATATTGCTTTGAAAGAACCAGGTGCTACCCCTACTACACTAATTGATTTTTTTGGTAAAGATTTTTTATTAGTAGTTGATGAATCACACGTTACTTTACCTCAAGTAAGAGGCATGTATAACGGTGATCGAGCTAGAAAAGAAGTTTTAGTTAATTATGGTTTTAGATTACCTAGTGCATTAGATAATCGACCTTTAAAATTTGCTGAATTTGAATCTAAAATAAATCAAGTTATTTGTGTATCAGCGACACCTGGAGATTATGAACTAGAAAAAACAAATAATGAATTTGTAGAACAAATAATTAGACCAACAGGTTTATTAGATCCAATTATTGAAGTAAGAAAATCGAAAAATCAAATAGATGATTTAGTTAATGAAATAAATAATCAAATTAATAAAAATGAGAGAACTTTAATTACTACTCTAACTATAAGGATGGCAGAAGAATTAACTAATTATTTAAAAAAAATTGATATTAAAGTTGCTTATTTACATACTGAAGTTAAAACATTAGAAAGATTAAAAATAATTAACGATTTAAGAAAAGGTAAATATGATGTTTTAGTAGGTATTAATTTGCTAAGAGAAGGATTAGATATACCAGAAGTAAGTTTGGTTGCTATATTAGATGCGGATAAACAAGGCTTTTTACGAAGTGAACGAAGTTTAATTCAAACAATTGGAAGAGCTGCTAGAAATGCTAACGGTAAAGTTATTATGTATGCTGATAATATTAGTGAATCAATGGATAAAGCTATAAAAGAAACTAACCGAAGAAGAAAAGTTCAAGAAGAATATAATAAAAAAAATAATATAATACCTAAAACAATTATCAAAGAAATAAGAGAAGTTGTTACAAATAATAAAAATATTGAAAAAGATACTAATAAAATAAGTAAAAAAGATAAGCAAAAATTAATGCTTGATATTGAAAAAGAGATGAAAGAGGCTGCTAAAAATTTAGATTTTGAACGAGCAATGGAATTAAGAGATATATTATTTGAATATAAGAGTTCTGATAAAAATTTATGAAATTTTGATATTAAAATAAATTATGTGATATAATTAAGATGGTTAAATTAAAAAAATGCTAACAATATAAATCTATAAATACAGTTTTTATAAAATGTTTTATCAATATAAATTGAAAATAATTAAAAAATATAAGTGGTTATTTAATTAATATATAAGGAGAGAAGTTTATGAATGAAAAAATAGTAGATAGAGAGTATTTAAAACAATTATTAGCTAAATTAAATTATGATCAGTTGGAAGAAATACTTTATGAACAAATAAAACAAAATTTAAACTTGAAAGAAATAATTGCACAAATGAAAGGAAGTGAGTAAATGCAAAATAATTCTAATACAAATGAACAAATTAATACAATTAATTTTGGCTTAGATGCTAATACTATATATGGGTTAAATCATCAACAAATCAGAACTATTTTTAGAACTATAATTACACCTAAAAATAAAATACAATGTTACTGTTATATTATTATGAATCGCGGAGAAATTTTTAGAAAAATATTGAATAACGGTTTTATAAGCAAGGAAGATATTATTGAGTGTATTAAATTTTTACCATCTATTTTGCTATACTTGCCTCAAAAAGTTTATTATGATACTAAATTTCAAAAATTGTTAATTGCAAATATGCAACCTGGCTGGTACGATTTTTTACCATCAATTATTGCGGATATGTCTGAAGTACAAATAAAATGCAATAGGACTGCAAAAATTTATTCAGAATATGGTTTAGATGCTAATGGGTATAATCGTGATTGGGTTAATTCTGAAGGTATGTTGCTTAATTTTTTTACATTAAAAGCTGATTTTCCTATTAAAACAAAAGGAGATTATTATAAGTTATATGAGGAATATTTAAATTCCAATACTTCAATTAATAATTTTTGTAAAAAATATGGTATAAGTTCAGAAATTGGTTTTAAAAAACTGCTTGAAAGAATTAAAGCTGAAAGTCTAGAAGATGCTGTTACGATTAAAGCAGTTGGTGCAAATGTTAGTAAAGAATTTTATCTTAGTGTCCAAAAAAGAGCTAAACAGTTAGCGACCGGTGAATTATCATTTGAAGATTTTATTTCTAATAAAAACATGAATTTTTATGTAAATAATGCTGAACTTTATTTTAATGCTTTAGATTATGATGGTAGATACAACTTAGCAAAAATTATTTTTAATTATATTGAAGCAAATCCTAATTTTATATTAAAAAACTTCTTTGTATTTTTAAAAGGAAGAGAAGCAAACCTTTTAAATAGTTTTATGAAACTAATTAGATCAAGATTTAAATCACCAGATGATAATGATATAATAAAAAGAATTAGTAATAATACAGTTAAAATAATTAATTCACATGAAAAGCCATATAGTAGGAAATTTTTATATTGCAAATATACTAAAGAAGGCGAAACTAGAATTATTGACGATGCTGTTATTGATCAAGCATTAGCTTATGCTGAAGATAATGGTATATATAAAAGCTTAGCAGCTATTGCTTATTTATCAAAAAGAATAGCATTTGGCGAATTAAATTATTTTAAAGAAAGTGAAGAAAAAAAAGACAGTTTATTAGAATCTATTTTAGATTTAATAGATCAGAACAAAGATTTAGATGCATATATTAAATTAATGAAAAAAAGCAGTAATATATCTGGTGATGACGATTCAATAATTGATCAATCTAATATTATTGTTAAATGATAAATAATTATTTCTATTCGAATAAATAATATATAAAAAAATTTAATATTGTGGCTTGTCAATATAATTATTTTTGATAGTCGAATAATGCACTAGATTTTCTAGTTCTTTTTTACTATAATTTGTTTTAGATAAACTAAAATTTTTAACTTTTTTATGTTTAATTATTTGCTTAATAATATTTCCGTAGAAATTATTAAACAAAAGGATTTTATTTAAAAAATTCAAAATTTTGTGATATAATTATCATAGAGAGGGATGATGAATATGAATCCAGTTTTATTAGATTTAGGAATTGTTAAAATATATTGGTATTCGATAATGATTTTATTAGGTATTTTTGTAGGTGGATCTTTTATAATAAAAGAGGCAAAACGTTATAAAATACCGGAAGATTATATCATAAATTTAATTTTGTTAACGATGTTATTTGGTATTTTAGGTGCTAGATTGTATTATTGTGCTTTTGAATGGTCATATTATAGTCAACATTTACTAGACATACTAAAGATTTGGGAAGGTGGTTTAGCAATTCATGGTGGTATAATTTTTGGATTAATTTTTATAATCATATATACTAAAAAATATAAAGTTAATACTTTTAGAATGTTAGATATTGTAGTTGTAGGTTTAATAATCGGTCAAGCGATTGGTCGTTGGGGGAATTTTTTTAATGGTGAAGCTCATGGACCTGCCACTTCTTTAGAAACATTACAAAATTTATTTATTCCTAATTTTATTATCGAAGGAATGAATATTCATGGTGTTTACTACCACCCTACTTTTCTTTATGAATCATTGTGGTGTTTATTAGGTTTTATATTATTGTTATTATTTCGAAGAAGATATTATTGTAAAATTGGTGAAACAACAGGACTTTATTTAGTTTGGTATGGTATAGGTAGATACATAATTGAAGGATTAAGAACTGACAGTTTAATGTTTTTTAATTTTAAGATAGCACAAATAGTATCAATGACATGTATAATTGTTGGCTTGATTATTTTATTGATTAAATCACGTGGTTCAAGACTAGATAATAGATATAATGATTTGGAGAATGTTGATGAAATTAGATTTTGATTGTGTTATAGTTGGTGCAGGAATTGCCGGTATGACAGCCGCTATTTATTTAAAAAGATCAAATGTTAATGTTTTAATATTGGATAATGATGCACCTGGTGGTTTATTAAATAAAATTAGTGTCATTGAAAATTATCCAGGTTTTATTAGTATTAGTGGCCCTGATTTAGCTTATAAAATATATGAACAAGTTACTAATTTAGGTATTGAAATTCGTTATGGTAAAGTAATATCTATTAATAATCACCAAGTTATAACTGATTTAGAAACAATTACCACTAAAAAAGTAATTCTAGCTATTGGGCGTAAAGCTCGCAAATTAGAGAATACAAATAATTTGAAAAATATTAGTTATTGTGCTTTGTGTGATGGTAATTTATATAAAAATAAAGTAGTTGCTCTTGTTGGCTATAATAATTCAGCTTTAGAAGAAGCATTATATTTATCTGATATTTGTCAAAAAGTAATAATTCTTAGTCGAGGTGAATTTTTAAAAGGTGAAGAAACACTAATAGACAAAGTTGAAAAAAGAAAAAATATTGAAATACAATTAAATTGTGTTATTAAAACACTAAGTAGCGAAAAAAATATTTTAAACAAAATTATAACCAATAAAGGTGAATTTTTAGTTGATGGCATGTTTATTGCTATTGGTTATGAGCCCAACACTCAATTTTTAAAAGATATAAAAAAAGAAAACGATTATATTATTGTTGATAAAAATATGAAAACTAACATTGATTATATATTTGCTTGTGGTGATATAATCAAAAAAGATATATATCAACTAACAACTGCTGTAAGTGAAGCAACGATTGCGGCAATAAATGTTAAAAAAGAATTGTAAGATATCATGTAAGTGTTAAATTGTTTAAGAAATTTAATTAAATAATATTAAAGAAAGATTAAAAATGAAAAAATATTAATAGGAGAGGTAATATGATTAAATTAACAAATAGCAAAAATGGGGGGGGGGGTTATTTACTAAATAAAGCTTTTACTTTAATTGAATTAATAGGTGTATTAATAATACTAGCAGTAATATCATTAATAACATTTCCAGTAATTGATAATGTTATCGAAAATTCAAGAGAAAAATCATATAATCAAACAGTAAAAAGTATAATATCAGC
>CALVVV010000029.1 GCA_944363995.1 uncultured Bacilli bacterium | reverse complement strand
AAACAGTTAAGGTATAAAAATAGATAGAATTTGTTAGTTCTACCTAATTTTTGTCATGTCCTATCTGAACTGTAACATAAATTATTATAATATGATTAAATAATCTTGTTTATTTTTTAAATAATTGATAAAATATAAAAAAAGGAGTTAAATATGGAAGAATTTATTTTATCAATGATGAATCAATTTGGTTATATTGGTGTATTTTTGTTAATAGCTATTGAAAATATATTTCCCCCAATTCCTTCAGAAGTAATTTTACTTTTTGGTGGATTTATGACTACTTATAGTGAACTTAATATTATCATAATGATTATATTTGCTACGTTAGGTTCGTTAATTGGCGCAATTATATTGTATTATATTGGAAGATTATTAAATAAAGAAAGATTAAAAAAAATAATATCTGGCAGAATTGGTAGGATATTACGACTTAAGAATAGTGATATTGATAAAGCTGACCAATGGTTTGATACAAAAGGTAATAAAACCGTTTTCTTTTGTCGCTTTATTCCCATTGTTAGAAGTTTGATATCAATTCCTGCTGGTATGAGTGAAATGTCTTTGGGGAAATTTTTCTTATACACAACCTTCGGATCATTAATTTGGAATTCGACTTTAATTGTTATTGGTGCTCTTGTTGGCGAAAAATGGGAATCAATTTTAAATATTTTTGATACATATTCTCACATAGTATTAATTTTACTAATTATAATTTTTTTGATTGCGATTTATTTTTTCTATAATAAAAAGAAAAAAATTGACAAATAAACTAAAAATTGTTAAAATTAAACACATTAAAAATAAATTAATATTAAAAGACAAAAGATATATTTTGTGATGTTTTTTGGAAATAATGTATATAAAGAGTATAAAACTTTTCATAGACATCACATTACTGGTTCTTATGTTTTTATCTGAAAGGATGATTTGATGTATAAAAATTACATTGTTAAATTAATAAAAAAGGTAATTGGTAATAAAAATGTTGTTGTCGAAAATCCGCCCAAAAAAGAAATGGGAGATTATAGTGTTCCTTGTTTTTCTTTTAAAGATGAAAAAAATAAAAATCCTTTAGAAATCAGCAAAATGATTAAAGATAATATTCAAGATGAAGAAAATATATTTTCGAAAATAGATGTGATGGGACCTTATGTTAATTTTTATTTAAATTATGATAAAGTAAGTAATGTTATTAAAGATATAATTAATAATAAAGAATATGGATCTTTAAATCAAGGAGATAATGGTGCTTTATTAATTGAACATACTTCTACTAATCCTAATGCGGAACCTCATATGGGAAGATGTCGTAATAGTTTAATAGGGGACTTTTTAGCGCGGTTATTTGCATTTACTGGTTATAAAGTAGAAAGACATTATTTTATTAATGATTTAGGGAAAAAAATAGCTTTGTTAGTAATAGGCGTTGAAAGATATGGTTTAAAAGATGATACATTTAAAAGTATTTTAGATGTTTATGTTAAGATATCAAGTGACGCTAAAACTGATTCTTCGTTGGAACAACAAGCGTTTGATTATTTAGAAAAAGTTGAAAATGGTAACCAAGAAATGGTTGATAAATTTAAAAATATTACTGATAAATGTGTTAAAGGGCAAATGAAAATATATAATGATTTAGATATTTATTTTGATGTGTTTACCCATGAATCAGATTATGTATATAATCATTATTTAACCAATATCTTAAATAAATTAGAAGAAAAAGGAAAATTAAGAGTAGACGAAAATGGTCGAAATTATGTTGATTTAAGTGGTTATGATATACCTACTAAAGAACCAGTTTTAGTTTTAACAAGATCTAATAAAACATCTTTATATCCAATTAAAGATATTGCTTATACGATGCATAAAATGGATTTAAATAATACCAATAATTATATTGTTTTAGGTGAAGACCAAGAAGTTTATATGAAACAAATAGAAGCAACTTTAAATATTTTAGGTTATAAAGCACCTAAATTAATTAGTTATTCATATGTTTTATTAGATGGTGATAAAATGAGTACTTGTAACGGTACTTTAGTATTAGTTACTGATTTTATGGATGCATTACAAAATAAAATAAAAATAGAATTTAAAAATAGAAATTTAGAATGTAGTCATGAAACATTAAAAATCTTAACTAATGCTTGTATAAAATATACAATGTTAAATGTGTCAAAAAATAAAATAGTAAATTTTAATTTAGAAAATGCTACTAGTTTCCAAGGAGAATCAGCTATTTATATTTTATATAGTATTGTAAGAATTAATTCTATTTTAAGAAATAATAAGTATAGTAATTATAGTGTTATCCAAGTTAAGTTAAATGATGAATTAGAATATCAAATAGTTAAAGATTTAATAGAGTTTCCAAATTTAATAAATGATTTGTTAAAAACAGCAGAACCAGTTTTGTTAACAAAATATATCTTTAATTTAACGCAAAAATTTTCTTCATATTATGAAAAAGTAAATATTAGTAATATAGAAGATGAACAAATTAAATATTCGAAATTAATGTTATTAGAAGCAATTAAAATAGTTTTAACTAATGGTCTAAGTATATTAGGGATTAAAACAATCGAAAAAATGTAGGTGAAGTATAGTGTATAATGATTATGTTGTTTTTGATATTGAAACAACAGGATTAAATAAAAATTTTGATAAAATAATTGAAATAGGTGCTTTAAAATATAAAAATAATGTTTTAGTAAGTGAATTTAATTATTTAATTAATCCTAAAATAAAAATACCAGAAATAATTACTACTATAACTGGTATTAAAGACGAAGATTTGATAAATAAAGATACTATTGATATTGTTTTACCAAAGTTTATTACTTTTATTGAAGATTTACCTTTAATTGCTCATAATAGTGAATTTGATTTAGGATTTATAAATACTAATTTAAAACTATTAGGTATGGATAAACTAAATAATGAAAATATTGATACTTTGTTATTAGCTAGAAAATGTTTACCGCAAATGTATAATTATAAACTAGAAACTTTAAAAAAATATTTTAAAATTAATCAAGTTTCTCATCGTGCAGTAGGTGATTGTTATACTACAAATTATGTTTATCAAGAATGTAAAAAAAGATGTGTTAAATAACATATCTTTTCTATTCTAATGATTTTAATCCTAATTTACCTTTTAAGGAATTATATAAAGCTTCCGCACCAATAATTGATACAAAGCCACACCATAAAGAGTTAATTATATTTAAATCAGTAAATGATAAAGCAAATAAAAATCCGACAACAAATTCAATTATAGTATAGATTAAATTATTTACAATATTAAATTTAGTTTTTAAAAATTGAATTGCCTGTGTAGCTATAAAACCAGATGTAATAGAAGAAGTAATTATATTCATAAATAAATCAATGTTCATCATTCATTAACCTTTCCCATTTGTCTTTTATAAAGGAATTACCTTTTAAATCATTAATATAATGGTCATATACTTCATAAGCTCGATTAATTTGACTATCTGTTATTTTTTCACTATTTTCTTTTCTTGCTAAGAAATCTACTAGAAAATTTTTACATTGACTTTTTTCTAGTTCATTGATTTTTTTATAAATTGGATTAAATATTTTGTTGATGTTTGCTAATATAATGCCAACCGCAACAATTAAAGAAGATAATTTTATAATTAAATCCAAAATATCCATTTTTCATCACCCATAATAAAATATGAGTAATAAAAAAATGCAATAATTTATTTTAACTAAATTCCTTTACTTTATTAAGTTTTTTTTGTATAATTAGTATGGTGGAAGGTATGCAAGAAAGATTAGTTTGGCTATTAAAAGATAAATTAAATATTATTAAAAATAAAACAATTTTAATTATTGGCTTAGGTGGTGTTGGCAGTTATGCATTAGAAACTTTAATTAGAACTTATGTTAACAGATTAATTATAGTTGACAATGATAAAATAGATATATCTAATTTAAATAGGCAATTAATGGCTAATGTTGATAATGTTGGATTATATAAAACTGATGTTTGGTTTGATAGAATAAAAAAAATAAATCCAGAATGTGATGTTATTAAAATTACAGAATTTATTACGAAGAATAATTTAGATTTATTATTTAATTACAAAATAGATTATGTGATTGATGCTTGTGATACTTTAGAAACTAAAAAAGAAATAATTAAATATTGTTTAAAACATAGAATTAAATTTATTTCTTCCATGGGTATGGCTAATAGAATAGATGCTAGTAAAATTAAAATTAGTTATTTAGATAAAACTTGTTATGATCCTTTAGCTAAAAAATTACGAAATTTAATAAAAAAAGAAAATATAAGAGGTAAAATACCTGTAGTTTATAGTATGGAACAACCTTTAAAAATTAATAAATTAGGTTCAATTGCTCATGTAGTAGCAACTGCTGGAATTTTATGTACTAATTATGTTATTAACGATATTTTAAAAGGGGTTAATGATGAATAAATTAAAAAATATTATAAAAAAATTAAATGGTAGCGTTTTAGGAATTGGCTTAAATGAAGAATTGATTAATTTAATTGAAATAAATAATTGTATAACTGAATGCAATTTATTAAATCCTTTGATAAAAGGAAGCTTAAAAAAAAGTTTGTTTAATAAAACTATTAAAATAAAAAAAATAAGAAAAAAATTTAAAAAAAATAAAATTAATTATATAATTTGTGAATATGAACAAATAAATAATTATCTGAATACTTTTGTTAAAGATAGTATTTATATTGGTAAAAATAAAATATATTTTTACGGTAATATTGATATAGAAACATTAAAATTAAAATATAGTCGCTATAATACAACAATAAATGTAATTGATAAAAATATAATTGAAATTGATGTTAGCCAAGCAAAAAATAATTTCTTTAAAGATAATTATTATCGCTTTATCGATTTTAAAAATCATTTAATTGAAGTTATTGGTGATGTTTTAATGAATTAAAGGAGGATTTTATGAAAAAAGCTTTCACACTTGCTGAATTAATTGGAGTAATTGTTTTATTGGGAGCTCTTATTTTGATAATTGCCCCTTTAACAAATAGTTCAATGAAAGGGGCAGAAGATGCTTTATATGAAAAACAAATAGAAAGTCTTAAATTATCTTTACAATTATGGATGAGCGAAAACCAGCGCCCTAATGCTGGAGAGGTTATTACGTTATCTTTAAGTCAACTAAAAGAAGCTGGTTTAGTAGAAATTGATATTAAAAATCCTAAAACTGAAGAATTATTTCCTAATGACATGATATTAAAAATAATTAATAATGATAATATTATTAATTATGAAATAAATGAAACTGGAAATAATAAAAACGATTATCTTTTAATTCCTAGTATTAGTGTTAATGGTTCAGCTTTAACTTATGTTGAAATTAATGGAACTTATAATGATTTAGGAGTAACAGCAAAAGATCAAAATAATAATTTAATTACTGATGTTAGTGTAACAACTACTCCTAATTTTGATATTAGTAAAAAAGGTACTTATTTAACTACTTATTCCGTAACCAATAATGATTATACAAATATTGCTTACCGAACAATAGTTGTACGCGATACAAGAGGACCGAATATTTCTTTTCCAGGCCCTTTAACGTTAACCTTAAGTGAGGTTAACAATTATGATTTTAAGTCAGATATAACAGTAACAGATAACAGTGGGGAAGAAGTTTACGTAACTGTAACAGATAATATAAATGTTATTGCTGGAAATTACACTGTTGAATATAAAGCTACTGATTCATCTGGTAATACAAATACAAAATTAAGACAAGTTATTGTAACAGAATAGGAGTATTATTATGTATTTAAAAGCAATAAAAGCTCATGGCTTTAAATCATTTGCTGATAAGACTTTAATTGAATTAGATAATAAAATAACCGGTATTGTTGGACCTAATGGTAGTGGTAAAAGTAATGTCGTTGATGCTGTTAGATGGGTTTTGGGTGAACAATCAGTAAAATCACTACGAGGCGATGGTAATATGACCGATGTAATTTTTTCGGGAAGTAAATCACGAAATAGTTCTAATGTTGCTTCAGTTACATTAGTTTTAGATAATACTGATAAATTTTTTCCCTTAGATTTCAACGAAATTGCTATTAAAAGAAGAGTTTATCGTGATGGAACCAATGAATATTTTTTAAACAACGAGAAAGTAAGATTAAAAGATATTACAAATATTTTATTAGATAGTGGTATTGCTAAAGAAAGTTTTAATATTATTTCACAAGGAAAAATAGAAGAAATATTGTCAAATAAACCAGATGAAAGAAGAATTATTTTTGAAGAAGCTGCTGGTGTTTTAAAATATAAACGAAGAAAAGAAGAAGCTTTGCGAAAATTAGAAAAAACACATACTAACATGATGCGTATTAATGATATTGTTAGTGAATTAGAAAATAGAATTGAGCCATTAAGAATCCAAAAAGAGCAAGCTTTAAAATATAATTTATTAACAGAAGATTTAAAAAATGTTGAAATTGCTTTAATTGTTAATGATATAACTGATTTAAATTTTCAATATAAACAAAATAAAGAAAAAATAGAACAACTTAACTTAGATATTTCTAATTTGAGTACTAATAATAGTATAGGTGAAGCAAAAATATTAGAATTTAAAAATAATATAAATAATTTAGAAAATGAAATAAAAAAATATCAAAATATTTTAATTGATTTAACTAGTGAAGTAGAAAAAATTAATAGTCGCAAAGCAATAATACTAGAAAGAAAAAAATATGATGTTGCTAATAGTAAAGTTCATGAAAATATAATTTTATTGAAAGAAAGAGAATATCAAGCAAAATTAGAATTAACTAAATTAATCAATGAATTAAAAGTAATGGAATTAAATGATATTGAATTAACTAAAAAACTCACAAAAGAAACTGATAATTTAAATTTAATTAAAGATAATAAAAACAAACTTGATAGTTTATTAAGTGAAAAGATTCGAAAACAAAATAATTTGAATATTAAAATAGAATCTTTAAAATATAGTATTGATAATAATAATAGTTTACCTGTTGCTGTAAAAAAAATTTTAGAAAATCCAAAATTGTTAGGTATTCATAATATTATTGGTAATTTATTTGACGTTGATGAACAATATTCTTTAGCCATTTCAACAGCATTAGGGACTAATGTCAGTAATATTGTAACAGATAATGAAAATATGGCTAAGGAAGCAATAGAATATTTAAAACATAATAATTTTGGTCGAGCTACCTTTTTTCCTTTAAATATTATAAAACCTAAATATATTGATGATATTACATTAGAAAAAATTAAAAATTTAAACGGTTATTTAAATATTGCCTGTAATTTGATTAAGTTTGATAAAACATATCAAAATATTATATTAAATCAATTAGGTAATGTTTTGGTAGTTAATAACATTGATAATGCTAATATTGTGGCTAAAGCAATAAATTATAAATATCGAATAGTAACTTTAGAAGGCGAATTAATAAATGTGGGAGGTTCATTAACCGGTGGTACAATTGTCAAAACTAGAAATATTATTTTAGAAAAATATGAATTAGAAAAACTTCTTAAAGAAGTTGATATGATTGTTAATGATATAAAAAATATTGAAGAAGAGATTAATAATATTGATAATCAATATCGTGTTGTTGAAGATAAAATTTATTTGATAAACAAAGAAAAATTAGATAATAAAATTTTATTATCTAATTATCAAAAAAATGTTGTTAAAAAAGAAGAAGAAGTAAAAACAACTAATTATGAAATAATAGGCAATGAAAATATTTTAAATAATCAATTAGAAAAAGAAGAGCAAGAAGTTTTAAAGGAATATTATGAGACTTTAGAAAAAAAGGAAAAAATTCAATTATATTTAAATAATATAATTAAGAAAAAAGATGATTTAACTAGTGAATTATCTGATTACGAATTAATGGTAAAAAAAGAAAATAATTTATTTAATGAAAAGAAAGAAAATTTAAATCAACTAGAAATAACAGTTAATCGTTTAGATGTTAAATTAGATAATTTGTTAAATGTTTTAAGTGAAACTTATACTTTGACTTATGATTTTGCCAAAACAAAATATAAATTAGAAATGGATGCTAATGCTGCTCGTAATCAAGTTAATAATTTAAAACGTCAAATTAAAGAAATTGGTGTAGTTAATTTAGGAGCTATTGAAGAATTTGCAACAGTTAATGAACGCTATGAATTTTTACTTAAACAACGTGATGATTTAACAAAAGCTGAAAATACTTTGTTAGAAATTATTGCAGAAATGGATAAAGTAATGACTAAAGATTTTGTTAACACTTTTAAAATTATTAAAGATAATTTTACTAGTACGTTTAAAGAATTGTTTAAAGGTGGAACAGCCGATTTAAAATTAACTGAACCAGACAATATTTTAGAAACAGGAATTGAAATTGTAGCTAGCCCACCAGGCAAAAAATTAACAACTATTTCACTTTTATCAGGTGGGGAAAAAACATTTACAGCTATTAGTTTATTATTCGCTATTTTAAAATCAAAACCCGTTCCTTTTTGCATTTTAGATGAAGTCGAAGCTGCTTTGGATGATGTTAATGTTGATTCATTTGGTAAATATGTTAGATCTTTAAAAGAAAAAACACAGTTTATTATTATTACTCACAAGAAAAAAACCATGGAATATGCCGATGTATTATATGGTATTACTATGCAAGAATCTGGTGTTAGTAAATTAGTAAGTGTTAAATTAGAAGAAATATAGTTTATAAGGAGGTAATCATGATAGATGTAAATGATGTTTGTTCTGATATAGATATTTTAAATATAATAAGTATATTTAAATCTTTAATTTCATTAATTATGATTATTGTACCAGTTCTTTTAGTAATTTTTATTAGTATAGAAATTATTAAAACAATATCAAATGGCGAGGTCGACACAAAAAAATTATGGTCATCAATATCAAAAAAAGTAATTGCTGGTTTTTTAGTTTTTTTAGTTCCTACATTGTTAAATTTTGTTCTAAATATAATTCCTGTCGGTACTATGTTTTATATTGATTGTTACAATAATGCTACTTCTGAACAAATTACATATATATCAACTAATAATGCTTTGGTTGCTATGAATGATTTTGAGCAAGCAGTTACTTTAGCAGAAAATAATCTTAATCAAACAAATTATGATAATGCTTATAAGTTATATGATCCTGCGCGAGTTGCTGTTAATAAAATTTCAGATAAAGAAACAAGAAAAGATAATCAAGATATTTTAACAACTATAAAAGACCGTTTAGAAAACGTAAGAAAGGCTTTAAATGAACAAAAAAAATTGATTATACCATCAAAAACTGAAAATGGTGATGAATCTGGTAGTGGATATGTTACAGGTAATAAATATGATTATAATTATATAAAAAATAATTTATCTTCTAGTTTATCAACAAATCGTAAAAATATTGTTTTGACGGCAGCAAGTTATGTGGGCGATATTCCATATTATTGGGGTGGTTATGCAACTAGTAAAAATTTTGAAGCCAATAATTTTGGATCAACAGTAACTTCTGATTATAAAGGACGTACAGAAAAAGGTTTAGATTGTAGTCATTTTGTTGATTTTGTTTTTTGGCAAGTTGTTGATGATAATCTAGGTAATGGTAATACTACTTATATTTGGAATAATTATTCAAAAGAAATAACTGAAAGTGAATTATTACCTGGTGATGTTGGTTTTTTATGTCCACCAAATTCTTGCACAAATGGTAACCATATTGGAATTTATGCTGGTAAAGATGATAAGGGAAATAAAATTTGGATTCACGAAACAGGAAGTCCTTCTAATAATGTTGTTATTAATAACTTTGATTTTAAATATTTTCGCAGAATAAATGTTTTAGGATAATGCATAAATTTAAAAAATATGATATAATTAAAAAGAGCCTACAAACTCTCGTATTTGGAGGTTTTTTTATGTCAAGATTTATTTTTGTAACTGGTGGTGTGGTTTCAGGATTGGGAAAAGGGATAACCGCTTCTAGTATTGCTTTATTATTAAAAGCAAGAGGATATAAGGTATTTATGCAAAAATTTGACCCTTATATTAATGTTGATCCAGGAACAATGTCACCTTATCAACATGGTGAGGTTTTTGTAACCTATGATGGCGCAGAAACAGATTTAGATTTAGGCCATTATGAAAGATTTATTGATGAAGAATTAAATTATTCTTCCAATTGTACGACAGGTAAAATATTTTCTTCTGTTATAGAAAAAGAAAGAAGAGGCGACTATTTGGGTTCAACTGTTCAATTTGTTCCTCATATAACTAATGAAATAAAAAATAAAGTATTTGAAGCTAGCTCAACTAGTAATGCTGATTTTGTCATAACTGAAATAGGGGGAACAATTGGAGATATCGAATCACAAGTATATTTAGAAGCTTTAAGGCAATTGCGAAATGATTTAGGTAAAGCAAAAACTTTATTTGTTCATACAACTTTAATTCCTTATATTTATGGTTCTAATGAATTGAAAACAAAACCAACTCAGCATTCTGTTATAGAATTAAGGGGATTAGGTATTCAACCCGATGTTTTAGTTTGCCGTTGTCCATATAAATTAGATGATGATATTAAAAAAAAGTTAAGTTTATATTGTAGTATCGATAAAGATAATATAATAGATGCAGTTGATACAAAAAATATATATCAAATACCAATAAATTTTTATAATCAAAAACTAGATGAGGTTATTTTAAAACAATTTAATTTAGATATTAAAAAATCTAATATAAAATATTGGCAAGATTTAGTAGATAAAGTTGATAATTTAAAAAATGAAATCGAAATATCTTTAGTTGGTAAATATGTTGCATTACCTGATGCTTATATATCAATTGTTGAAAGTTTAAAACATGCTGGATATAAATATAATACTAAAATAAAAATTAACTGGGTTGATTCAGAAAAAGTTGAAAATATAAAAGATGCATTAAAAAATAGTAAAGGTATAATTGTTCCTGGCGGTTTTGGAAGTAGAGGAATTGAAGGAAAGATAAATGCAATAAAGTATGCTCGTGAAAATAATATTCCATTTTTAGGTATTTGTTTAGGTATGCAGTTAGCTTGTATCGAATTTGCTAAAAATGTATGTAATATAAATAATGCTAATTCGACAGAATTTGATGAAATGACTGATGAACCCATTATTGATTTAATGAGTGATCAAAAACAAATTATCAATATGGGGGGAACTTTACGACTAGGTAATTATGATTGTAAGATAAAAAAAGATACTTTAGCCTATAAATTATATAATCAAGAATATATTAAAGAAAGACATCGTCATCGTTATGAATTCAATAATACTTATAAAAAAATATTAGAAAAAAAAGGATTTATTTTTTCTGGAATTAATGAAAAATCTAATTTAGTTGAAATAATTGAATATGAAAATCATCCATTTTTTATTGCTTGTCAATTTCACCCTGAATTTAAAAGTAGACCAACTAGACCTCATCCATTGTTTGATGGATTTATAAAAAGTAGTATTGAAAAAAAGCGCTAAATAACGCTTTTTTAAATTAATCTAATTTCATTTTCATTAAAGAAAGGTTTATCTTTGTTTATTCTATCATAGAATAATATTCCGTTTAAATGGTCAATTTCATGTTGAAAAGCAATTGATAATTCCTCTCTTGCTCTTAATTTTATTTTATTACCATCAATATCGTATCCTTCAACTGTTACTCTTGCATATCGTGGAACATGACCTTCAACTTCACGATTCACTGATAAACATCCTTCACCAACATCAGCAGCAATCATTTCGTTTGAATAAGATACTATTTTAGGATTAACAAAAACGTATTCATCAAATATCCCTTCTTCTACTTCGTGAACTATTACAATAATTCTTTTATTTATTCCAAGTTGGGGGAATGCTAATCCCATTCCTGGTCTTAATTCATACTTTTCAGCTAATTCTTCGATTTGGCTGTAAGTTAATTCATCAATAGATCTTTTGATTAATTCTTTTTCTTTGTCTGATAATGGAAATGTAGCATCTTTACTAATAATTCTTAATCTTTTATCTTTTTCATCTAATATATCTAATTTTTTAAACATAAGACCAACTCCAATAACAACAAGTATTTTACCACATTTTTGAAAAAAATCAAAATATAGGTAATATTAATTATTTTTTAAAACCTCTTCTAAAATCATCTTTAAATAATTGGAATCCATTTTTCTCAGTAGAAGGAATTTGCTCAATTCCATCGACATAAAAAGGTAATCGACTTAGTTTATTGGTATTTGGATTATATGCATAAAATGCTATTTCAGTTGCGGTGATGATTGCTTCAATAACTAAAATTGCTTTAAACTTTGTTAGTATTTTTACCTTTTCAGCTAAACTTTGTATTTGTTTTAATTTGTTTAAATCAGCTTCACTCAATCGTGGCGTTGCTAAATTGCTGGGGTGAGTGTGAAATTGAATATATATCGGGTTGTCTATAAATATCATTTCATAAATAGTTTTTGTTATATATTCATTATATTTGAAATTAATGTGTAGTGGGCTACAATCTTCAATTACTGAAGATGGATTAAAGGTTACATTATTAATATATAATCTATCATCAACTAATTTAGTATATAAAGTACCACTAACTTCGTTTTTTGATTTTTTACATAGTTCCGTTAATTTACAAAATAAATTTTTCGACATCAAAATCATAAATATTCCCCTTTTAAATTTTCGTATATTTTATCACATTTTTGAAAAAATGCAAAATAAAAGGAAGATTATCTTCCTTGACATGGTGATGGTGATGGACAAGAATTATTATTTTCAAATGCACGTGCACCAATAATTATTACTAATAAAATAAATAGAACTAATAAGATAGCAGCACCATAACCATATCCGTTGCCATAACCGTATCCGCCATATGGCTGACCACAGCCATAGCCACTATAGCCTCCGTAATAATACATATTATTACCTCCTTCTTGCTAATATATTTTATTTGTTTTTATGTTTTATGTTCATTAAAAAAACCTATTTTTGAAAATTGTGTTTTCAAATTATAAAAAATATGGTATTATATTTAAGGTGAAAGGTATGAAAAAGTTGTTTTCAAATTTAAAAAAAATGGTTAATTTAATGGATAAACCATTATTGATTGTTACAATTTTATTTTTTTTATTTGGTTTATTAAATATTGTAACAGCATCTAGCCGTGAAGCTGTTGTCCGTTATGAAGTATCAACTTATTATTATTTTTTTAAACAATTACAAATGCTGATCATTGGATTTACTATTTCTTTAATTATTATTAATTTGAAAACAAAATATTATAAAAATTTAATAATTTGGATTTATTTAATAGTCTTAGGTTTAGTTATTTTATTATTTCCTTTTGGTAAAGAAATTAATGGTGCTACCAATTGGTTACCAATTCCAGGTATTGGAACAATTCAACCTAGTGAGTTTGCTAAGCCCGTTTCAATAGTACTAATTTCTATTGTTTTTGAGCAATATTATAGATTATTTCGCTCAGATAATAAGAAAAGATATAATAAGATAGGAATTTTATTACTAATTTTTTTATTAATACCCGCTTTAACATTTATTCAAAAAGATTTAGGTAGTTCATTAATTATGTTAGCTATATTTGGTGTAATGTTTTTAGCTAGTCCTATTAAAAGAATTGATAAATTAAGAACAATTGCGTTAATTTTTATGCTTGGTGTAATTGGTATTTCTATAATTATTTTAAAACAAGGATATTTATTAAGTGAAGCTCAAATGTCACGTTTCGATTTTTTTAATCCTTGTTCTAAATATGAAACAACTGGTTACCAAGTTTGTAATGGGTTCATTGCTTTAAATGATGGTGGTTTGTTTGGCTTAGGAATTGGTAATAGTAAACAAAAATATTCTTATATTCCTGAGCCTCATACTGATAGTATATTTGCTATTATTGGTGAGGAATATGGTGTTATAAAATGTAGTTTTGTTTTTTTAGCTTATATTTTTGTAATTTTTCGCATTCTAAAAATAGCGACCAATACTAATACAATTAGAGGCAGATACATATGTCTTGGAGTTGCTACTTATATTTTCGCGCATATTTTAATTAACTTAGGTGGTTTATTTGGTTTAATTCCTTTAACTGGAGTTCCTTTACCATTTTTATCATACGGTGGAACATATGCAATTAGTTTAATGTGTTCATTGGCAGTAGTTCAAAGATTTCATATTGAAAAAAAATTAGAAAAATTTAAATTTAATCATTAAAACGACAAAATTTTAATGATTTTTTTTTTATAATTATTACGAGGTGATAAAAATAAAAATATATTTAGATTTATTGATGATTCTTAATTTCTTTTTTGATTTTATTTTACTTTTATCAGTTTCTATTCTATTAAGGAGAAATGTCAGTATTTATAAAATATTAGGTGGAGCATTTATTGGGGGAATTAGTATTTTATTTTTGTTTTTTGAAATTAGTTCTTTAATGTTATTTATTTATAAATTTATGATAAGTGTTTTAATGGTTTTGATAAGTTTTAACTATAAAAATTTAAAATTTACTTGTCAAAATATTTTATTTCTTTATATTGCTAGTATTATTTTAGGTGGTTTTTTATATTTTTTAAATGTAGAATTTTCTTATCAACATTATGGTCTTATTTTTATTAATACTGGGTTGTCTATAAATGTTATATTTTTAATCATATTTTGTCCTATTATTATATATATTTATGTTAGACAAGGTTTATTATTAAAGAATAATTATAGTAATTACTATAAAGTTACTATTTATTATAATGATAAAAAATATTTTTTTAATGCTTATTTAGATACTGGTAATAATTTAAGTGTACCATTAACTAATAAACCAGTAATTTTAATTAATAAAAAAATTAAAGTTAAGCATTTTTTTTATATTCCTTATAAAGGTGTTAATAGTGAGGGAATAATAAAGTGTTTCAAAGTTGATAAAATATTGATAAATGATCTAATCAAAAAAAATGTAATAGTTGGGTTATTAACTGATAAAATAAAAATTGATGGTGTTGACTGTTTGTTAAATAAACGAATATTGGAGGGATAATATGTTTTCAAAAATTAAAAATTTTATAATAAAAATATTTACACAAGAAGTATTTTATGTTGGTAGTGCAGATAAACTACCGCCACCTTTATCAAAGGAAGAAGAAATTTTATACGTTACTAAATCGCTATCTGGGGATATGGATGCTCGTTCTAAATTAATAGAACATAATTTACGATTAGTTGTTTTTTTAGCTAAAAAATATGAAAATACTAAAATAGATTTAGAGGATTTAGTTAGTATAGGTACGATTGGTTTGATTAAAGGAATAAACACTTATAAATTAGATAAAAATATCAAACTTGCTACTTATGCATCACGTTGTATTGATAATGAAATATTAATGTTTTTAAGAAAAAATAAAAGAAGAAAAGGTGAAGTTAGTTTTGAAGATAGTTTGAGTTATGACGCAGAAGGAAATGAATTACATTTAGAAGATATTTTAGGAACAGAATCTGACATTGTTACAAAAGGTTTAGAAGAAGAAACTAATCGTAAATTACTGTATCAAGAGATAAATAATTTAAATAAACGAGATAAGCAAATAATGATTTTAAGATATGGCTTATTTGGACATGAAGAAATGACCCAAAAAGATGTAGCTGAAATTTTAGGTATATCACAATCTTATATTTCAAGGATTGAAAAGAAAGTAATTAGAAGACTTAAAAGAATTCAAAAATAAAGGCTTTTTTATATTTATGTTGAACTTTTAGTTATGTGGAACTTTTAAAAAGAAGCCTATTGAATAAAGGCCTCTATTATAAAAA
>CALVVV010000028.1 GCA_944363995.1 uncultured Bacilli bacterium | reverse complement strand
AACACTTTTTATTTTGCAATAGTTTAATGAAATATTTTTCATTATAGTGACTTTTCGTTAGAAATTTGGTACAATAACTATAAGTTAATTATAATTAATTTATATATTTTCGCAGGATTTCACACTAATTTAGCTAATATAACTAATAGAGGTGAATTTATGTATACTGCTAAATATGAATCAGTTTTTATGTATTCGGTTATTAAAGACTATTACATTTTAAAAACATTATTAGAAACGATTTTAAGTAAAAAAATCAATACCATTATTTTTTTAAATCCTAATTTAATAAAAGATAACATTAAAAATAGAAGTCAAAAACTAGATATATTAATTAAGTGTGATGAAATATATATTAACATTGAAATAAATTCAAGTTACAACAAATATATTGCTAATAGAAACTTATTATATGCGTTTAAACTTTGTAATGAATTTCAAGAAAAAGGTAGTATTTACAAACTTAAAAACCAAATAATTCAAATTAATTTAAACTTTGATAGAAACAAATATGATGAAAAATATTTTATTTTTGATTATATTAACAAAATTAAACTTACTGATATATTAACGATTTATAATATCAATATTGATTATTATGTTAATAAATATTATAGTAATGACAAAGATTTTATTAATAAATATAAAGTTATAATTATGTTAGGATTACAATTAGATGAATTAGAAAATTTTTCAAAGGAGGATGATTTAGTGAAAAAATATACTAAAAGAGTCATGGAAGTAAACGAAGATGTAATAATACCTTGGATTGATCCTGAAATCGAAAGAAAAATGTATGAAGAAATGTTAAAAGAAGAAGCAATAAAAAAAGGAACACGTCAAGGTAAAAAAATCGGTATTAAAGAAGGTATTAAAGAAGGTATTAAAGAAGGCATTAAAGAAGGCATTAAAGAAGGCATTAAAGAAGGCATTAAAGAAACTACTAAAAATTTATTAAAATTAAAAGTAGATTTAAATACAATTATGCAAGCAACTGGACTAACTCAGCAAGAAATTGAAAGTTTAAAATATGATATTAAAATAAAAAGTTAAGCTTCATCACTTAACTTTTTATAATATTCATAATTTTTTATAGCATTTTCCTTATTTAATTGTAATAATTCTTTAGCTTCATCATTTACTTTATCTAACATTGTATATCGCGTTTGTTTAGTTAAAAATTCTTCATATAAGTTAAAATCAGGATTACAATCTAAACTAAATTTAGTTTCTGGATTTCTTCTAAAAATAGGAAAATAACCACATTTAACTGCCTCACGCTCCATATCGATACTATTAATCATACCACCTTTAATACCATGTGATATGCAAGGAGCATAAGCGATTATAATAGCTGGACCATTATAGTTATTAGCCTCATTAAATGCTTTAATTAATTGCATTGGATTAGCCCCTAATGATACTTGAGCGACATAAACATCAGGATAAGTCATCATCATTCTCGCCAAATCTTTTTTATTAGTTTGTTTACCAGCACTTGCAAATAAAGCCACGCTACCTTTTGGTGTCGCTTTACTTGCTTGACCGCCAGTATTAGAATATACTTGCGTATCAAGAACTAATATTTTAATATTTTCACCACTAGCTAAAACGTGATCAATCCCAGAAAAGCCAATATCGTATGCCCAACCATCACCACCGATAGCCCAAATACTTCTTTTAACGATATAATCTTTATAAGGTAACAATTCTTTATATTTATTAAAATCGATACTATCATAATATTTTTTAGTTATATTATAATTATTAATATTGTTAATATATTCATCAAATTCTTTATACTTACTCATAATATTAACTATTTTTTGTTTCATTATTTTATCAGCTTGTAAAAATCCAAAACCATATTCAGCATTATCTTCAAATAATGAACTAGCCCAAGGTATACTATAAGGCGTTGATGGTGCGCTAGCTCCATATATTGATGAACAACCGGTTGCATTAGCAATTACCATACTATCACCAAATAATTGCGTTAACAATTTAATATAAGGTGTTTCCCCACATCCAGCACAAGCCCCACTAAATTCAAATTTAGGTTGTTTAAACTGCGTATTTTTAACATTGTTTAAATTAGTTTCTTTACAAGTTATATTTTTAGATAAATAATCAAACACTTTTTGTTCTTCTACAACATCAATTAATTCTTTAAACTCTAATGATTTTTCTTTCGACATACAAGATTTAATACATAAGCCACATCCTGTACAATCTTTAACACTAATACCAATTATATATTTATCGATACATCTTTCTTTAATATAATCGGGAGCATTATTATATTCTTCATCAGATAATTGAAAAGGTCTAATTACGCCGTGAGGACATACAAATGAACACATATTACATTTAATACAATTACTACTTATCCAAAAAGGTACAAAATCAGAAATACATCTTTTTTCATCTTTACTAGTACCAGCATTAAATGTCCCATCAGGCATATTTTCAAAACTAGATACTTTTAACTCATCACCTTTACGATGACGCATCGCTAAATAAACATCGACATAATTTGGTCTTTTTACATCTTCATAATTACCATCTAATTCAATCTCTTTTAAATATTTGATAGCATTATCGATAGTATATATATTAGATTCAACTATTTCTTCACTCTTTAATCCAAATCTATTTCTAATATCATCTTTTAGTTGTTTAATAATATCATCATTTAAAAAATTAGTTAAATATAACATTACTACTTCCATAATCGTACTTATTTTATTTTTTATACCTGCTTTACTAGCTAATTCATAAGCATTAATAATATAGAATTTAATATTTCTATTTTTAATAATATATTTAACATCACTAGGTAAAAAATCAATTACTTCTTTTTCCGTTTTAACGGTATTTAAAACAAAGATACCATTATCCTTAATTTTATTTAATATTTCATAATCATTTAAATAAGTATCTTTCGTTACTACCATTAAAGATGGATGTTCAACATAATAAGTTGATCTAATTTTATTATTACTAAATCTTAAATGACAATTAGTAACTCCCCCTGATTTTTTAGAATCATATTGAAAATATCCTTGAACATATTTATCCGTATTTTTACCAATCAATTTTATTAATGATTTAGAGGCACTTACCATACCATCAGAACCATAACCATATACCAACATTTCTAAACTATTATCTAATTTATAATCTGTTTCTTTTAAACTTAAATTAGTTACATCATCATTTATACCGATTGTAAAATTATGAGTTGGATTATCTAACATATCGTATACTGCTTTTATTTGACGAGGTGTCGTATTTTTACTAGATAATCCATATCTACCTCCTACTACTTTAATATTTTTATCTTTTAATACATTAATAACATCCAAATATAAAGGCTCATTATTAAATTCTTTAGTTCGATCTAATACCGCAATACTTTCAACTGTATCTGGTATTACATCTAAGAAATATTTACTAGAAAAAGGACGATATAAATGGACTTCGATTAAACCATATTCTTTTAAATCATCGATTACTTCTTTAATTGTTTCACAAACAGAACCCATTGCGACAATAACTTTTTTAGCAGTTTTACTACCATAATAATTAAATGGTTTATAATCACTATTAGTTATTTTATTGATCTTTTCCATATAACTATTAACGATATCTGGAACTTTATCATAATATTTATTTCTTATTTCAGTTGCTTGAAAATAAACATCATCACTTTCACTTGTTCCATAAGTTTTAGGATTATTAATATTGATTGATTTATTTCTAAACTCATTTAATTTATCATAATTAATTAAATCTTTAACATCATCACTTTCTAAAATATTTATTTTTTGTAATTCGTGACTAGTTCTAAAACCATCAAAAAAATGCATAAATGGTAAACTAGATTCAATAGCTGCTAAATGGGCTACAGCTCCTAAGAAATTAGTATCATTTACATTAGAAGATGCTAGCATATTAAATCCTGTTGCTCTAGTAGCATATATATCTTGATGATCACCTAAAATAGATAAGGCATGAGTCGATAAACTGCGGGCTGCTACGTGCATAACACAAGGTAACATTTCCCCAGCTATTTTATACATATTAGGTATCATTAATAACAATCCTTGACTTGCTGTAAAAGTCGTCGTTAAAACTCCTGCTCTAAGTAATCCGTGAACTAAACCACTAGCCCCTGCTTCACTTTGCATTTCAATTACTTTTACCTTATCACCAAAGATATTAGTCATACCTTTATTAGACCATTCATCAATATGTTCAGCCATTGGACTAGAAGGTGTAATTGGATAAATCCCAGCTGCTTCCGTAAATAAATATGCAATATTACTACATGCTTCATTACCATCAATAATAACTTTTTTCACTTTAATCACCTTCATTAATTATAACACACAGTAGACTAAGCCTGCAACTTAATAAAATAGATATTTAGATATATAATTATAGTAATGAAAAAAATTAAAAATTTAATAACATTTTTTTAACAGAATCTTAACTAAAAATTGATATCTATTTTTTAGTTATTTTATTTCCACTACAAACTCCTTGTTATAATAGGATCTCGATAATCTCTCATTTCTCTAACTAGTTCATTATATTTTGCTAATGCTTGAGATGATTGTCTTATATATCTATAATCACTATATCCAAATGCTGCATAAGCTGCATTTTTAATGATTCCAAGTTGTTTTAATAAATAATATAGATTTGAAATTTGTCCATCAGTAGTATACTCATCAAATATTTTTTTTGAAAATTCTTCTTTTAATGCTCGAGTATTAAATTCTTTCATCACTAAATCTATATCTTCTAATTTTCCAATACCCCTTAAAGTTCTAGCAAAATCTATAGTTGGTACTTGAAATTCTCCGTAATAATCAAAATTTGTTTTATGTGGTGACCTATCAAATAATACTGTTACTCGTTGGGTCATACTAGGTCTTGTTTTAGAACTAAAATAGTAAGTAATATTTTCTGCTCGATCTTGTGTTATTGCTTCATCTAGCAAACTAAATCCATCATACATTAGTTGTTTATCTTCAATCGAACAATTAATATCATTTAAAATAATTATTAAATTATTCATCCATTTAGAATTTTGTATATGTCCTAATTCATGACATATATATAATCTTGTTCTTTCATCAGAAGTTAATCTTTGATCTGAATGAAGTTTAGGATTTATATACAATACTTTTTCATTATTTTTATATTGACCATAAACTCCCCTCATTGTAGGTGGTAAAACCGTTATAAATTTTAAATTATCTATTAAATTTTCAAATATTGAAATAAAGCTTTCATTATTAAATTGAAAAAAATAATATAAATAATCATCTATATAGCCTAAAGATTCTTCAATTTTTTCTATATCAATTCTTGGAGTACCAGTTGGATTGTTTTGGGCATATCTTTTTGCATATAATTCCAAACTTCTACTATATAATTGATTTATATAATCATTTACAAAAACAGTATAATTACCAAATTGATTTGGTGTTATATAATTTCCATTGTTAATTCTATTCATTTTTTCTCCATTATTTTAAACTTTCAAATCCACTTCTTTTAAACATTTTCTCTAATTCATATTTAGTAAATGTTATAATTGTAGGTCTTCCGTGTGGACAATTAAATGGATTATGACATTTTCTTAAATCATTAATTAACTCTTCCATTTCATTAATACTCAAATTAGTATTAGCCTTAATACTTGCTTTACAAGCCAATGTAGCAGATAAATGATCATTAAATTTAGCTAAATCAAAATTCTTTTCTTTATGAATAACTGCTTCAATTATTTTTTTTATTTGTAAATCTTCAAAACCTTTTGTTAACCAAATCGGATGGGATTTAATTATAATAGAATTAATACCAAATTCTTCAATATCAAAGCCCATACTATTTAAAAAATCAAAGTTTTCTTTTAAAATAATATATTCATTATTGGATAATTCAATTGTAAGTGGTAGTAAAAGTGGTATTTTATCTTTAACAGGATTAGATAATTTTTCTAAAAATAATTCATAATTTACTCTTTCTTTAGCAGCGTGTTGATCAATTAAATACATACCAATTTCATTTTGACATATTATATATGTTCCGTGAACTAAACCAACAGGATATAATAATGGTAATCTTTCTTCATATTTCGTTTCTTCTTCCTTTATTTCATTAAAATCTAAAGTTATTTCTTCATATTTTGGTTTTTCTATCTTAGGTAATTTTTCTTCTATTAATTCTTCTTTTGTTTCTTTATGTTCTATTGCCTTTTCTTCAACAATTGGTTCATTAAAATCATTTATAGGTTGTTCGATTATAGGAATTAATGTCTGTTTATTTAGTTTATTTACAATTGTTTTTTTAATTAATATTAATAATTCTTCTAATTTACTAAACTTAATATCCATTTTAGTTGGATGAATATTAACATCGACTAAACTAGGATCTAATTCGATATTGATAATAACGATTGGATATCTATTATCTGGTTTATAAGAATGATAACTATCATTAATTGTTTTATTTAATTCTTGATTTCTAACTACACGACCATTTACTAAAGTAATAATATGATTTCTTCCTGCTCTATTTACTTCTGGAAGACTTATATATCCATTTATAATATAATCGTCATCTTCATTATTTATCTCTAACATTTTACGAGCAACATCCATACCATATATACTGCTTATCGTTTTAAGTAAATTATTAGTACCATCAGTTTTTAAAATGGTGTTACCATTATTAATTAGAGTAAATCTAATTTCTGGATGGGATAAGGCTATTTTATTAACATAATCAGTAATGCTAGATAATTCGGTATATAAACTTTTTAAGTGTTTTAATCTAGCTGGTGTATTATAAAATAATTCGGTCACTTCAAATATCGTACCTTTTCTTGCTTCGGTATTTTCTACTTTAACTATTTTACCGCCTTTAATATTAACTAAAGTGCCTACATCACCTTGACTAGTCTTAAGTATTACATTACTAACAGAAGCAATACTGGCTAAAGCCTCACCTCTAAAACCTAGTGTATTGATGTTATATAAATCAGATTCATCTTTTATTTTACTTGTCGCGTGTCTATTAAATGATAAAATAGCATCCTCTTTATCCATACCTATTCCATTATCAGTTACCTTAATTAAACTAGTTCCTGCTTCTTTTAATTCTATTTTTATTTCACTACTTTTAGCGTCGATACTATTTTCTACTAATTCTTTTACAACTGAAGCACATCTTTCGACAACTTCACCAGCAGCAATTTTATTAGCCAATATTTCATCCATTATTTTAATTTTACTCATACAGCTCACCTATATAATTATATCAAAAAAATAATGTTTTCACATTACTTTTTCTTTAAATCATAGACAATATCGACATTATCACACACATTTTTAGAGTGTGTTACAATGATAATACATTTATCTTTTAAACTTTTAAATATATTTAATATATCATCTTCTGTTTCTTTATCTAAGTTACCTGTTGGTTCATCGGCTAATATTATTTTAGGATTATAAGATAAGCTTCTGGCAATAGCTACTCTTTGTTGTTCACCACCAGATAGTTTTAAAACACGACGATTAAAATGGCTTTCATTTAATCCAACTTTTTTAAGTAATTCTTTAGCCTTTTCCTTAGAATTATCTTTTACTTTACTAATATCCATCGATAACATTACATTTTCTAATGCTGTAAGATGCGGTAATAAATTATAACTTTGAAAGACAATACCTATATATTTACTACGATATAAATCTAAATCGATAGTATTTAAATCTTTATTATCATAATAAATTGTACCTTCACTGCATTTTTCTAAACCGCTTAATAAAGATAATAAAGTTGTTTTACCCGAACCTGATCTACCTTTTATAGCATACATTTTGCCACATTCAAATTCATAATTTATATTTTTAAACACATAATCATCTATAGCAGCATCACTATAACGATAACCAACTTTTTCTAGTTTTAAAATACTCATAATTAACTACGCTCCTTTAATATTTGTAATGGCGAGAATTTTTGAATACTAATCATTGAAGAAATACTACTTACTAGCGTTAAAGAAATACCAATTAATAAAAGTTCTAAAACAACTTTGTAATCAACGACAGCATTGATACTATCAAATGCCTCGACTTTAACGACACCATTTATTTCTGGTCGATTAGGTCCACCACCAAAATTATTGTTTATTTCATTCATATTGTTTTGACTATTTTCTATTTCATTTTGTAATAAACTGTTTCCAACCGGTTTAGATAATATTGTTCCGATACCACAACCAATTAATAATGATATAAATGCAACAATCGATAATTCAATAACAAATTGTAAAGTTAATAAAGACTTTTTCATACCAATTGTTCTTAAAACACCTATTTCATATTTTCTTTCTCTAATATTTATTTGATTAATTACAAATAAAACAATAGCCCCGATTATCAAAGTTAAAATTAAAAATGTTAAAGCAAAAGTTGATACATTACTTACACTATTAGTAGCATTCAACACTTCTTCTTCATTAGTTGAAATAGTATAAAATTCATCTAATCCTTTATTATATAATTCTTCTTCAAATTTTTTGGCATCATCATAAAAAGTTAAAATAAAAGTTGGATTTACATTAGCTGGCTCTTCAATAACTGTTGTATTGGTAATTATTGTATTAGCAGAATTTGAAAACATTGAAAAATTAGATTCATCTTTTTCTTCAAATATTCCTACAATAGTAAATTCTGTATCATCGATAGTAATAGATGCCATATTGTCAAAACTTTCTTTCATATCATCCATACCATCTTTATTAGTAAAATCAAATTGATTTTTCATATTTTCCCGATTAAAACCAATCGTTGCCTCAACTTTATAAGTTTCCTTATAAGAATCAATTAAAGATGATGAAGTATTTTTAATAGCTAATGTTATAGTTGAAAAACAAGCAATAACCATTACAATAATACCAATTAAAATATTTCTCCCTTTGTTTCGTGTAATACTAACGATAGCATTTTTTAAAATATACATATTTTTCCTCCATTTCTTTAAACATTTTATTTTAAAAAAATGAAATTATTGTGATAAAATGGTAAAAAATAAAAGAACATTTTATTTTTGATGTTCTTTTACAACTTCTCTTTCTTTCAACATACTATTAAAAAATTTATTCAATAATCCTAAATCACCAGTCATCGCACTCATTATAGAACCATTAATTAAATTAGTTTTATCTTCTAACGTTACATTGGAAAAATCCAATTCATAATCAAAGCCTAAATATTTATTAATAAACAAAACTACTTGTCTTAAATATTCCCGCATTATCCTACCATTTCCTTCTCTAAATGGATGAACAACATTTAATTCAGAATAATAATAAGATAAAAACATTATAATATCTTCTCTTGTTTTTATTTTTTTGATATCACTAAACATTTTAGCAAATAGCATCTTTAAATATTTATAAATATATTCAGGACGACAAAATGGTGTATTACCTTTTGTTATATTTTCACTTCTTACTTTTCCTGCAAAAGGATAAATATGTTCGAAAACTTGTTTATGTAAATCCATAAAATATTCAACACTAAACAAAATATTAGGATTAGGTAATGGTTTAGTTTGTAAATTAACCAACATTAAAGCAGTTACATTTCGTTCAATTTTATCTAATGCTTGTTGATCTTGAATATCATATTTATTTATTAATACATCACTATCATTATAACAATATTTAGATTGATAACTCAACGCTTCTTTTATTCTACTTGGTTCGACCATTTTCTTGCTCCATTTTTTTTGTTTCTTCAACTAAATTATACAATAAAGAATCTACCGCATCAGTTCCAATTCGATTTTTATATTTTCGATACACTTTAGAAACAATATCTTTTTCGTGTTTAGGAATACTATGTCCTTCTATTTCAATATTTCCTACTGCTTTATCTAATTCTTTTTCAAAATTTTTCTCTTGCACAACTATCACCTACTTAACATTATACCACAAAAAAAGTAAGAATACTTACTTTTTTACATATTTCTTAATTTATAGCCTTTATTTTCAACATCTTTGATAATTTTTTCGAATAAAACACTTACTTCATCATCAGTTAATGTTTTCGTATTATCGCTAAATTCTAAAGAGTAAGCAATAGATTTTTCATTATCGCCGATATTTTCGCCTTCATAAACATCAAATATTTTAATATTAGTTAATAAGCGACCTCCAGATTTTTTAATTAAATTTAATATTTCAACCGCTTCAACATCTTTAGGCATAATAAATGCCATATCCTTAATAATACTTGGATATTTTGATACTTCTTTATATTTAAGTGGTTTAATATTAGTAATTAAACTATCCATACTTAATTCACAAATATAAATTTCATCTTTGGCATCATTAGGATGAATTCTTCCTATTATTCCTATTTCTTTTCTATCTAATAAAATACGGGCTGACATACCAAGATGCATATTAGGTATATCATCAGTTTTGAAACTATATCTATTTTTAAGACCTAAATAATCTAATAAATTTTCTAATATTCCTTTAATTAAATAAAAATCTACTTTAATTTTAGTATTATTCCAATTGTTATTTATATAATTTCCTTTCATTAAAATACATATTTTACTATCTTCATTATAATTTAAATCATAAGTTTTAGCTATTTCATAAATTAAAACGTCATTTACTTTTCTTGTTTTATTATAATTATAAACATTTAATAAAGATGGAATTAATGTAGTTCTTATAACTTCTTTATCACTACTCATTGGATTTGGTAAAATAATATTTTCTTTATTTTCATAGTTAAATTTTAACATATCTTTAGATACTAAAGTATAAGTTTTAACTTCATTTAAACCTAATGATCTTAATCTTTTAGATATTAATTTGCGATATTTAACATTACCAACATATTCCCCTTTTTTAATATCAACTTTAGGTAAAGTAGAAACTAAATTTTGATAACCATATAACCTTCCGATTTCTTCGGCAATATCATTAACATTTGGATCGATATCCAATCTTCGATTAGGAATTGTTACTATAAATTTATCATCGTAAACTTTATATTCAAAGTCTAATCTTTTTAATTCTTTTTCCATATCTTCCTTACTTATAGTAATACCTAACATTTTATCTACTTCACAAGGACGGAATTCAACTATTTTTTTTGTTTTATCTATTTTATCGTGAACAACCATATCACTTAAAACTTGGGCATCAGCATATTTTTCTAACAAATGACACGCTCTTAATAAGGCTTTTTCGGTATATTCATAATTTAAACCTTTACCATATCTAATTGATGCTTCACTTTTTAAATCTAATCTATTAGCAGTATTTCTTATGCTTACGGCATCAAATATAGCTGATTCAATTAAAATTGTTTTAGTATTTTCATCTACTTCGGTATTTTCGCCCCCCATAACACCAGCAATACCAACTGGTTTAACGCCATCGGTAATAACGATATCATTAGTTAAACTTCTTTCTTTACCATCTAAAGTTATAATTTTTTCATTATTAGCCTCTTTTACTAAGATATTATTACCTAATTTGTCTTTATCAAAAAAATGCATTGGTTGACCATATTCTAACATAACATAATTAGAAATATCGACAACATTATTAATAGGACGCATTCCTGCCGCTAGTAATCTTTTTTTAATAAATTCTGGCGATTCTTTAATTTTGATATTAGTCACCATTTTAGCTAAATAATAAGGACATTTACCAGTTTCAACTTGTAAAGTAAAATGATTTTTGATTGAATCTTTTATTTCTTTAAATGAATCATCAGGTAAAGTTACTTTTCTATTTAAAATAGAGGCAATTTCATAAGCAAAACCAATATGATAATAACAATCATTGTTCCTATGTTTATGAATATCCAATTCATATAAAGTGTCATCTAATCCTAAATATTTAAGTGGATCTTCCCCTACTTTCGCATTACTATCTAATACATAAATTCCTTTATTATAATTTTCTTCTGTCTTTTCTTCTAAACCCAATTCAAATAAAGCACAAATCATCCCATTTGATTCTTGATTTCTAATTTTACTTGCTTTGATAACAAAGTCGCCCGGTAAAACAGCACCTGGTAAAGCAACGATTACTTTAATTCCTTTTCTTACATTAGATGCTCCACATACAATTTGCGTAATTTTACTACCAATATCAACTTGACAAACGTGTAAATGATTACTATCAGGATGATCGATACATTCAATAACTTCACCAATTACTAAATTATCGATATGATTAGTAATAACTTTTTCAACATTGATACCGGCTTTAGTTATTTTAACGGCTAATTCTTTTAAATCTTGATCAGATATATCAATATAATCTTTAACCCATTCCAAACTTATCATTTACTCAACATCCTTTCTATCAAAGGTATTTACTTCTCTTAAATCTGTATTATAGAATACTCTTAAATCATTAATTCCATACTTTAACATAGCAAGTCTTTCAGCACCAAAACCAAAAGCAAAACCAGACCAGATACTTGGATCATAGCCACCCATTTTAAGTACATTAGGATGAACGATACCAGCCCCTGCTACAGTAATCCAACCAGTATTTTTACAAATGTTACAACCATTACCTTTACAATTAAAACAACTAATATCAACTTCTACTGATGGTTCAGTAAATTGATAATAACTTGGTCTAAATCTTGTAACTATATCTTGCCCAAATAATTTTTTAACTATAACATCGATTGTTCCTTTTAAATCAGATAAACTAATATCTTTATCGACTAATAAACCTTCAATTTGCATAAATTGATGTGAATGAGTGGCATCATCGTCATCTCTTCTATATGTCTTACCAGGACATATCATTCTAATTGGTTTTTCACCTTTATTTTCTAACATAGTTCTTACTTGAACAGGTGAAGTTTGACTTCGAAGTAAAATTTCTTCCCCTTCAATATAGAAAGTATCTTGGGCATCTCTAGCAGGATGTCCTTTAGGTATATTTAACATTTCAAAATTATATCTATCTTCTTCTACTTCAGGTCCATCCACTACATCATATCCCATTGACATAAGTAATTCTTCTACTTCTTCGATTAATTTTTCTAATATATTAGGAGCACCGATATTTATCTTTGTACTTGGTAAACTAATATCGATTTTTTCTCTTTTTAATTTTTCATTTAATAATTTTAATTCAATTTCTCTATTTTTATCATCAAATATTCTTGTTACTTCTTGTTTTAAATTATTAATAATTGGTCCTTTTTCTTTCTTTTCTTCGATTGATAAAGTTCCTAAAGTCGACAATAATTCACTAATAATTCCTTTTTTACCTAAATATTTTACTCTTACATCATATAAAGTTTTAGTATCAGTTATGTTTTCTATTTCTTTTAAAACATCATTTATAATATTTTCCATTTTAATCATCCTTTCAATTAAAAAACAATTCATCCTAAAAGGACGAATTGCTCGTGGTACCACCTTAATTTTATACTCATTAGACTATAACGCGTCACCAAATAAACTCCAAAGGTGAATTCTTAAAAGATTATCAAATGTTTCCACCAACCACATTCTCTCTATTAATAATTACTTTTAATACTACTTCTTTTTCATTGTTTATCTTGTTCTTGCTTCGACACTAACTTCTTGTGTCATCTGCATACTATTTAAACCAGCAATCAATTCATCTAAACCAGGACTTGGATTATTAAAAGATGAGGCTGGAGGTAAATCCTTAATGTAACTAGTTACTTCTTCTAATTTACCATATTGTTGCGCTAAAGAGATTGCTTTAGCACATACATCAGTTAACATTCCACCGCGACCTAAATTATAATTAGCGGCATTATTAAATTCTTGCATAATAGACTCCTTTAATTTCCAAATATTAAACTAGCATCATTAGTAAAATATGCATTAAACATTTTGTCTTCGCCAATTATCTTTTCTAATAAATTGCTTGCTACAATTTCATCTTCATATTCTGATTCGGTATCGTTTCCTACTAGGAAGTTAGCTAATCTTTCAGTATATCCGATATTTAATGCTTCATAAGCATTATCCTTATTAAAACCAGTATAATTATCTTTAGCAGTAATAATATTTAATAATTCTCGCATTAAAATATGCTTACAATCACTCTCATCTATTTTAGATAAATTAATCAATAATTCATTAGCCACAGGATTATAATAAGAAGATTTTCTTATTAAAAACTTACTACCTCTAATTATATTTAAAGTTTTTAATCTTTCATTTAAATTGTTTAAGTTCACATTAGGAAACTTTCTATTAAATAAATATATTAATTCCATTAAACAATCTTGGATGTCAGTCAAATTAGGATTGGAATTTAATGAATTTTTAATTTCATTTAAGTCCATCTTTAAATCACCTATTTGTTATTTTAACACAAATTTCACATAATTACAATTTTTTTTTACAATTTTAGTGAAATTATTTTAGGGATACTTTTATCACTAATGACATTTCTATATGATTCATTAATTATAGCAATTATCATCTTTCTTACATTAAAAATACTTTGCATTTCTTGTTCATTAATTAAAATATTAAAGCTATCATTTAATATTTTAATGGTCTTATCATCAATTAAAAGAAATATTGCTCTTAAGAATGATTGACCAGCTAATACTTGAGCCATTGCTATATCATCTTTCAATTCTTCATCTTCAAAAGATAACATTTTTATTAATATTTCATTATAAAAATCTTTACAATATAAATCAATTATGTCATGAATATCATCTGTTGAATAACCATTTAGCTGACCTAAAAAAATAGTTTCAACATAAGGTTGCTCATCAATTGTAAAATTGTTTTTTAAGAAAACTTTTTCTAAGCCAGGGTATACATAACTAATTTCATATTTTAATTTTCTTAAATATTTATTATCATTTTGTGCGATTTCTTTTTCAATAATTACTAACAATAACCGATTTAAATCTTCAATAACACTATCTTTAATTTTTACAGATCTTATAAACAAACCAAACGCATTATTTCTTAAATTATTTATTAACTCTGAATCTTCAGAACATTCAAAATAAGACCCATTAATTAAAATGTCATTGAATTTCAGATAAATTCTATTTAATACTAAATCTTCTGTTTCATTAAATATATTTAAATCAGAAATAGAAGTATTTTCGGTTAAAAATTGCAAAATCAAATTTAATCTTTCAAAAGAATTGGTAAAACTTGCATAAATATTATTTTCAATATTTAAAGTTGTTTTTAATTTAGAAATAACAGAAATAAATTCTTTTGTATTTTTTTTACCATTCACCTCTAATTCATATAATTCATCATATATAGAATTTATTTGTTTTGAAATTTCAATTAATTTATTAATATTTTCATAATCTTTTTTTGTTAAATCTATCATTTTACTCACTCCAATTAATTAAATATATTAACATATTTTTGGTGTTTTAGCAATCAAAATTTTATTAAAAAAAGTGCAAATGCACTTAATTTTTAATTGATATTATCTCCAAAAATAATTATAAGTTGTTTCTGAAACACAACTAAATGAACCAATTAACACATAGCATCCACTGGTATCATTGCAAGTATAATTAGATGTTTTCTTACTACATAATTTAACACCTATATCAGTAGCCCAACCGCCACCTTCACAATGCGCTGTTTGAACTGTTGTTCCATAACTTATAAAAGTTGCTTGTGTTATACTAGGGCTTTCTACACAATCTACGCGCCATACTTCGCGCCAACATGTATATCCACACTGTGATTCACCAAAGTTACTACTACTACACGATCCTCTTTGACATTCTTCTTTTTCATTGACAACTATAGTAATACTTGCTGCTGCTGTTTTCCCATTTCCACCAGTTACTGTACAACTTGCTGTTTTTCTTCCATCACTTAAACTACCAGTTGATGATG